>CAJATL010000185.1 GCA_903944895.1 uncultured Bacteroidota bacterium | reverse complement strand
CGTAGAAAACAGGAAATTTTTATGAAGTCTTGACTTTTTCTTTGTTACTTTCTTTTGTGTCAAGACAAAAGAAAGTAAGTCAATCAGTTATAAAGATCAAATGAATTATTTATAATAACATTACGCCACGCTGTGGTTTGTCCTGAGGATTAAAAAAATATTGAACAAAAGGTGCAGCGCACCGCAATGTTTGTAGCAACTAAGCAAGCCAGCACTCCTCTTAAAAGCTGCAGCGCAGCGAAACCTAATATGATTTTTGCACAACCCAATCACCAGCAATACCTTTTCATATTCCGGTGCGCTGCACCTCCAAAACCACGATTATCATTTTTTACTAACAATATTACGCCACGCTGTGGCTTGTGCCTGCCGGTTTTATGATGCAACAAATTACAGGTACAGCGCACCGTAATCCTATTTTTTGAAATAAGCATTGATGTATGATTTTGCGAGTAATAATATCGCCTCTACGAGGCTTTTAAAAAAGGGATAGGCATACTAACTACCACAATTTCGCGCCTACAGCGCTTATTTAGCTAAAACCTGTTTTCATAACCAAAAAGTAAGTCACAAACCAACAGTTTTTATTAATCCAAAAATCTTAACCATAAAGTGTATCCATTAAAAGCCCCATTATAGCAAAACACAGGTGACAAAATATCAACCGAAAATAAAAACCAAATTATTTTTCATTAAAACATTGGTTTAAACCAAAAATATAGTATATTAGCTCGCTTTTTAATACAAAATACAAGACTCACTACGACCCATAACTCTTCAAAAAATCTCAAAAGCACAATCGTTCTTTGCTTATTGAATGTAATTTTATACTGTTTTTCAATCATTTGTATGCTTTGCGGGCATTAACCCATTGATCTTAATAGCAATTTATTCCAGCTACCAACATTTTATGCAATAACCAAAACCCAATTTTACCCATCAAAGCATAACTGAGAGTTCATCATGTTTACAGGCAACACTTACTACATTTACAACTAACAACACGAAGGATATTTCGATTGATTTTACAACTGCATTTTACCATCATTCATACACTAACCAAACCCATCAAAAGCCGTATCCCTTCAATCAACTTCAACTACCAGGCACAAACTCTCCCACAACCTTGTATCACCACAACCCACTGCCACCGCCAATCGCAGCCCATAACTTCCCACTGCCATTTCCACTGCCTACTGGCTACTTCCTTACGCCTTACGCCTTACTACTTATGCCTTTTACTGCCCACTGCCCACTGCCCACTGCCCACTGCCAACTTCTGACTTCCGACTCCCGACTGCCAACTCCCGACTGCCGACTGGCGACTGGCGACTGCTAACTTCTTACTCCCTACTCCCGACTGCCAACTGGCGACTGGCGACTGCTAACTTCTTACTCCCGACTGCCAACTGGCGACTGCTAACTTCTTACTCCCAACTCCCGTCTTCCGACTTCCGACTTCCGACTTCCGACTTCCGACTTCCGACTCCCGACTCCCGCCTTACGCCCATTTTCCCAACTCTCACCCCCTTTTTAGTGATTCGGACACAAAGTCCGGTTCCATATAATTCTAAACATTTATTAAAAATTTAAAATTTAAAACTATGTCTAAAGTTGGTAACAACATCGTAACGCAGGGGCTGAGCGGCATGCTTGGCAACCAGCTCGTTTTTCGCATCCGCGGATCACATACCTATGTATCAAAAGCTCCGGTAAAAAAAGAAAGAGAATTATCCGAAGCACAAATCCTGCATCAGCGCAAATGGCAGGAAGCCATCCTTTACGGAAAAGGTGCAATGGCTTCCCCCGAAATGAAAGAAGCCTACAAAGCCTCTGCTGATGAAACACATTCAGCTTACAATGTGGCAGTAGCCGATTTTATGAATGCTCCCCACATCGACGAAATCAACATCAGCCAGTACACCGGTCAACCAGGCAGTTTTATCATCGTTCGTGCTGTAGATGACTTTTCTGTGGCAGAAGTAACTGTTACAATCTATAATCCCGACGGAACCCTTGTCGAACAAGGCAATGCCGTTGCCGAAGCCGGCGGCGCATTATGGAAATATACTGCTACCGCCGCTAATACCGACCTGTCAGGCGATAAAATCGTAATTAAAGTCTCCGATATTCCAGGTAACCTTACCCAGGATGAAAAACTAATCTGATTATACAAACAAATTATTTTTATAAACCAATAATTAAACCTGCATGCCCAATGCAGGTTTTTTTGTCCAATTTTTGCCCCTTTTCGATCCAAAAAAACGATTAAAACCATCTTAGGGGAACCTTAGAGGAACCTTAGAGGAACCTTAGAGGAACCTTAGAGGATAGTTAGAGGATAGTTAGAGGATAATGAGTGAAAAATCAGAAGATACTCAGAGGATAATTATCAGGATTTTGTACTGCAAAAACAGTTATAAACGCTCACTCATATAGAACAAAACACAGGCAAAAAACCCCGGTTTTGGTATTTCAATTACGTATTTGTCTTCGTATAAAAATGTTTTAACACCACCCATAAGAAAAAAGCCCCCGGAGTTTCCCAAAAAACTCCGGGGGCATTCTTAAACCTGTCAGCGTCGTAAGACCTGACAGCGTTTTGATTCTATTGTATCACCACCCTTTTAATGACCACGTTTTCGGCATTTTCAATCCTCAGCATATAAACACCAGGTTGTAAATCCTGAACGTTAAGCTGGGTTTGATTTCCGGTTAAGACAAAGGTTTTTACCAGTTTGCCTTCGGCGCTCATCAGGGTTCCGAACCCTTGGAGGGTTCGGAACCCTTTAATTGCAATATTCAATTCATCCTTTGCTGGATTTGGATAAATCAGAACATCAACAGCAATTCCTGCCTCACCAATTCCGGTCGAGGATTCCTTGAAGTTGATAATCGATGATTGTCCGTTTGATGCGAAAAGGCCATCATCGTTGGGGAAGCTGGCGTTGTACTCAGCGATAAGCTCAGTCTCCGTTTGAGTGGACGAACTAAAGCTTCTGAACGAAATGGGTTCGGCTTCTTCAGCTCCGTCTTTAGCATCGGTATAAGCATCGTTTCCGTAAACGCTAAGCAGGTAATTGCCTCCTCTCCTATCAACTTCGGTGTAACCGATACAATTTCCGAAACTATCGAAAGCGCCCATAAAGGAAGCGTTTTCAAGCTTTTTCAAGGCTTCATTTTTAATGGAAATAAAATGAACATCTCCGGTACGAACCAGTGCCCACGGACCATCCAATTCGGGTTCGGTGTTGTTGGTAATTATTCCGGTTTTCAATCCTGAATAGGCAGGATAAGTCAGGGTTACAGCCTTGTTAAAACTCGCTATATACCCTTTTCCAGGCAAAAGCGTTGTAAGACTGAAAATCTCTCCCCGTGGCCAGTAGAGCGCGTTTGTCCTGACATCGTACATAAAAAAGATGTCATTGAGCGGGTCAATAAATACCGAAGTTATCGGACAGGCAACATTCGACAGTACCGGGATAATATGGTAACCCTCACTTAGGTCAAGGCTGCGGCTTGTGAGGGAATCGCCACGAACAGTAAATTCACGGGCAATATTCATCTTTACTTTATAACCCTGCTCCACATTCCAGTTGCCAATGGTATTATAGTTTTGAGATGGCCAGTAAACACCGTTTTCTGAAAGCATTATTACCAGGTTATTGTTGTTGGTGATTTCGTTCATCATCACTTGTAAACCTGGATTTATCGGTGTGAGATAAGATGAAATCGCCGACCAGCCCTTCGGGATATTGATAATCTGGATGCTTAACAGAACTTTGATGGTTGCGGTGTCGGAATATAAATCCGATGCATCTTTTGCCCTGGCTAAAATGGTGTTTTTGCCGGGATTAAGGTTAAGATCAATGGTCCAGATGTCAGTCCCGGTGGCGGTTTTCCAGATACCGCTGTTAAGTTTTACCTGAATTAAGCTAAGGTTTCCGTCAGCATCAGCAGCAGTGCCAGAAATGGTGACCGGGTTTGTATAAACGCTGCTGCCATCCACTGGTGAGGTGATTGAAATGGTCGGGTTCCGGAGGATGGTAATTTTCATACAATCGGACGCCTGGAGCAAACAAGGGCTTAGTGGTTCGACATTGATACAGAGTTGCAGATCACCGGAACTAATGTCTTCACTGCCTGGAGTGTAGGTTGCATTGATCGCCGTCCGATCATCAAAAGAGCCATCACCATCGGTTGACCAGGAAATGCTGTCTTCATTTTCGGCAGTGGCTTCACTCAGGGTGTAACTTTCTCCCATCACAAGGGTGGCATTATTTCCTGCAAAAGCGACAGGAATAGCCTGTACACTCCAGCTGATGGTGTTGAAGCCGGCATCATTGCAAAAATCAGCCTTACGTTTGGTTTGGATTTCGACAAAGGTTTTGCCGCTGGTCGAAATATTGGACCCTGAAGTATAGGCAGCCCAGTCTGACCATGAATTCCCGTTGTTTGTACGGTAATAGGTCGAATCGGTTCCGTTGCCGCCACTTCCGACAGTTAAGCTTGCTGAAACACCGTCGCCTTCGCAAACAATGGCCTGGTCGGGGATTTTGACCAACGTGCCCGAAACGGGGGTTTGTTCCACAGTCCAGCTTACAGTTGTCCAGGTGGCATCGTCACATTCAGCGCCTTTTCGTTTGGTATGGACTTCAACTTCGGTTTTACCGGTTGTGGTGATGTTTGTTCCCGATGCATAATTTGCCCAGGAAGACCAGCCTGTAATGGTTTTTGTGCGGTAATAGGTGGAATCCACGCTGCTTCCGCCGCTTCCGGCGGTTAAGGCTGCCGAAACATTGTCGCCTTCGCAAACATTGGTAACATCGGGTGATTTGGCTAAAGTGCCCGAAACGGGGGTTTGTTCCACAGTCCAGCTTACAGTTGTCCAGGTGGCATCGTCACATGCAGCGCCTTTTCGTTTGGTATGGACTTCAACTTCGGTTTTACCAGTTGTGGTGATGTTTGTTCCCGAGGCATAATTTGCCCATGAAGACCAGCCTGAACTGGTTTTTGTACGGTAATAGGTGGAATCCACGCTGCTTCCGCCGCTTCCGGCGGTTAAGGCTGCCGAAACATTGTCGCCTTCGCAAACAGTGGTCTGACTGGGCGTTTTTGCCAAAGTGCCCGAAACGGGAGTAGGTTCTACCGTCCAGGTTACTGCTGTCCAGTTGGCATCGTCACATTCAGAGCCTTTTCTCTTTGTGTGGATTTCAACTTCAGTTTTACCGGTTGTGGTGATGTTTGTTCCCGAAACATAGTTTGTCCAGGAAGACCAGATAGTTCCATTGTTTGTTCTGAAATAGGTGGAATCCACGCTGCTTCCACCGCTTCCGGAGGTTAAGGCTGCCGAAACATTGTCGCCTTCGCAAACAGTGGTCTGGTTAGGGGCTTTGGCCAACGTGCCCGAAACGGGAGTTTGTTCTACCGTCCAGCTTACGGTTGTCCACGAGGCATCTTCACATTCAGCGCCTTTGCGTTTGGTTTGGACTTCAACTTCGGTTTTACCGTTTGTGGTGATGTTTGTTCCCGATGCATAATTTGCCCAGGAAGACCAACCTGAACTGGTTTTTGTACGATAATAGGTGGAATCCACGCTACTTCCGCCACTTCCGGCGGTTAAGGCTGCCGAAACATTGTCGCCTTCGCAAACAGTGGTCTGGTTAGGCGCTTTGGCCAACGTGCCCGAAACGGGAGTTTGTTCTATCGTCCAGCTTACTGTCGTCCATGAAGCATCGTCACATTCGGTGCCTTTTCGTTTGGTTTGGACTTCAACTTCGGTTTTACCGGTTGTGGTGATGTTTGTTCCCGATGCGTAATTTGCCCAGGAAGACCAGCCTGAACTTGTTTTTGTACGATAATAAGTAGAATCCACGCTACTTCCGCCGCTTCCGGCGGTTAAGGCTGCCGAAACATTGTCGCCTTCGCAAACAGTGGTCTGGTTAGGCGTTTTTGCCAAAGTGCCCGAAACGGGAGTAGGTTCGATGGTGATTTTCACTACATTTGATGTATCACAGCCTGTCCAGTCGGATTTACAGGAAACTCTTGCCAGTCTTCTGAACCAGGTAGTGTCGAAAAGTGTACCGGCCTGAAAGGTGGTATCGTTGGCTCCGGTGATGTTCGAAAAACCTGTGATAGCCGAAGCTGTGCTTTCCTGCCATTGGAATTCGATATCGCCGGTATGCCCTGAAGGCAGGCTGGTACTTTCAATCTCCAGAGGAATGGAACCCAGGCATACGGTCTGGTTGGAAGCTATGATTCCGCCGTTTGTGGGATTGCCACATCCCAAAGGATCCGTTCCTTCTTTGTACTCATAAGCTCCCATATCAATGGTTCCTGTAAGTGTATGGTCGGTTTTTAACAATTTACGCTCAAAACCGATTCCCCTGATATCACAATTTTCGTTATTATAACCATCACTACCTTCATCAAGACATGGTGAAGTAGTCCAGAGCCGGAAATCGCCGTTACCGGAATTGACAAATTGGGGGTCCAGGGTGGTACTATTTGAAGCAGAAAGGTTACCGACAACATTACCGGAGCCATCAGCATAACAGGAATAGAATAAAGCTGAAGACGTTTCTGGTTCCAGATAGAACTGATTTCCTCCATTTGAAGTTATGGTAGCATTGTTTCCCCAGATAATCGAATTATTGAAAGTGGCTGTGGATGAAGAGTAATTGTAAACACCTCCACCAAAACCATTCACGACAGTGTTATTACTTATAGTGGTATTGGTAAAAACCGGGGCAGAATTATATTCATTGCTCACTCCTCCACCCCAACCATTGTCGCCGGCATAATAAGCCAGGTTATTGCTGATTAAAACGTTGGTAAAGGTCGGGGCAGAATAATAACGGTTATAAATGCCCCCACCGTCCCAGGCAGTATTATTGTTAATTGTTACATTGGTAATCGCAGGGTTACAAAAAGAATGATTACAAAGCCCACCTCCATATCGTATGCCATAATTGTTGCTTATTGTTACCTCTGAAATCACCGGGCTCGAGGACTCCCAGTTGTAAATACCTCCACCATCCTGATGAGCATAATTGTTGATAAAATCAGTCCTGGTGATTGTTGGGTTTGAAGAATACTCATTATACAAACCGCCTCCAAAAAAAGCTGCATTGTTTTTAAAAATCGTATTTCTGATAGTAGGCGAACAGCCATAATTGTAGATCCCTCCTCCGTAATCAAAAACATCATTGGTTGGGATTCCGTTTGCATTACCGCCGCTAATTGTAAAGCCATCCAGTACCGCCGTATTGGTCAATACTGGGGTCATCGTGGAGGGATGACAGAAAACATGATAACAGTTGTCATCACCGGTCGTAATCTGGTAACCACCGCTTGCAGAGTTGAAATTATCATTCCTGTCAAGGTCACCGCTCAGGATGGTTTCGTTTGTTGCAAAATTTCGGAGGCTGAGGTCGTAGTCTGAAGCTTCGTTACTGGCAAAACCTCCGTAAATAGCTACGCCGTTTTTCATCTGGAAACTACGATAACGCGAACCCGTTCCGCCAACTTCCAGCGTGGGCAGGTAGGTTCCGGCGGCTACCCAGACTTCATTTACGCAAAATTCGTTAATGGCATCCTGCAACTGGGTTTTATCATAAGCATTATCCCAGCTTGAGCCATCTTTTAGCCCTGCCCCATACATAGTTACATAGCGGCGGACGGGCTGATTGACCGTAATTTCGACAACATTCGATTCCGCCGCCCCGGTCCAGTCTGTTTTGCAATCAACCCTGGAAAGGCGTTTAAACCAACTGGTTTGGGTAACTGAAGTTGGGGTATAATCCTGTGAATCGGTGTCATCAATAATCGAAAATTCTTCGGTGGAACTTGTTATCGAAACCTGCCATTGGTACTCCAATGTTCCAATAAAATCGGGTGGGATATCGCCGGTTAACTCGGTTGGGCTTTCGTCAGTACAAATGGTTTGCTCGCCTTCGATGGTGCCACCACCGGTGGGGTTTACACATTCCTCGCCCAGTCCAAAATCGCTGAAAGAGGTGAAAGCTCCGGTGTTGGTATAATCGGGAGTTGTTGTTTCGTGCGAAGTAATCAATCCTGCATCTTTTTTCAGCATCACCACCGGTCTTTCCGGGGTGTAACCTGTTGCATCCAACCTAACGAAATACTGCATGTCACTTCCTCCCGATTGGGTGATGGTCCATTTGCGATTGGTGGTAGTGAGAGTGACATCTGAGGGTAGGGTTCCGGTGAGTCCGGATTCAAACTGTTCGGCAGTTACCAGGCTGGTACCTGTTAAGGTAAATAACTGCAGAACAACGGGTCTGTAATTTCCGTCTTTTCCAATCGGGAAGATTTTTGTGTCAGCCTCGTTAAAAATGTGGGCAAGTTTACCATCCACATACCTGGTGGCGGCGGCATTGCCGATGGCTCCTGTTTCGGCAATCGTTAAAAGATTGGATCCGGTGGTAAGAATACCGGTTTGAAAGTTGAGACTACCATTTACCGTTGCATCTTTCGCAAGCGTTACACCTGCGCTGTTACCAAGGTTCAGGGTGTTAAAGGTGGTCGGTACTGACCCTCCGATCGTTTGAGGGTTTGTTCCGTCCAGGGTAATAATACTCCCTGTTTCGTTGGTGAAGGTGCCATGGTTTTTCAGATTACCCGTGAGTTCGATAACTCCATGAGCGCCATTTTTGAGGGTTCCCCGGTTAACAAGGCTGTCTCCTTTCACAACAACAGTAGTGCTGTTGACGAAATGTACCCCGCTTCCGATTCTGATTTGCTGGGCTTCAACCGTTGAAACATGAAACCCGAAGGTCAGCAATGTGAAAACAATAACCCAGCAAGCGTTGCAAGCCAGGTCAACTCTTGATTTTTGTACTTTTTTCATATAATTTAACTGTTTAATTGTGATTTTTTTCATAATGTTGATTTGATGGCTACTCTTGTCTGGGCATGGCTTTGGATGCCAAGGAGCAGCGCTACGGTGAAAAGTAAAAGTGTGTGTTTCATGTTTATTTGATTTTATCTGTTTTTAAATTTCTAATTGCTTGTAAAATTGAATAAATGGTTAAAAAGCCCTGACCGCCCTAACACGGCAGCCGCCATTCTTACTTCCGCTGAAGGGGATACCATTGAAAAAGAACTGCCCCCAGGCAAGGTCGCTATCGTCCTCCGAGGAGCTGTAATAGGAGGTAGAGACAAAACCGCCGATGGCTGATCTATTCAGGTACAATTTATTCAATTCATCCTTGCTGGGCAGGTACCAGTCAGAGTAACCGTTCAGTACAAGGTCATTGCAGATTAGGGCGGCTATTCCTGCAGTGCTGCAGCCTGCTATAATATCCAGGGTGTTTTGGGCACCTGTCCCTAAAGCAGTACCATCCGCACCGCTTATCAAAGTGCCCTCGCAGCCCCATTGAGCAGCGGAACTTTGATCAGATGGGGCCGCAATCAACCCATGCCTTACATTAGCATTATAACCGGGGTCTCCGGGTTGAAGAAAATAAGCAATAATACCTCCCTGGTAATAATCTCCGATGGATAAATTTCCGATGTAATCATCCACCCATGTCGGAACTCCATTTTTGTATTTCAGGATTTGTCCGTTTTGCCCTGTAGCCACCGTAACCCATGCAGTGCCATTCCAGTACTGCATCTGGCCGCTGGCGGTAGCGGTGGCGGTTGCATCCAGTTTTGTTTTGTCTGCCGCACTCATAAAACCAGAAGTAGCTGTTGTGGCAATTCCCGGTTTGTTGGTAAGAAGGCTGTAATCAAGACCAGTACCCACAAATTTCCAGTAGCCTTGGTAGAAGTAAAACCCGGTGGTTTCATCAGTTTGGAAAATCATCAGACTCTCAGTGGGTGTGGAGATTACATTCCGCTGTGCCTGTGTCATGCGGGGAATGAGCAAACCCTTGGTTGTGCTGCTCACATCGAGCAGGGCACTGCTATGCGGTTCGGCTCCCGTTGCGTTGATGGCTACTCCAGTCTGGGCATAGCTTTGGATGCCGAGGAGCAGTACTGTTGCTATGAGTAGAAGTGTGTTTTTCATTTTATTTCGATTTATCATTATTAAGTATCTAATTTCTGCAAAAAGTGATTAAATTGTTAAAAAGCCCGGATGGCACGAACCTGGTGTAGGGTGTTCTTGGGATAAGGATACGAATAGGCTTCGAAGAATTTACGCATGTAGGCATCTACAGAATTAGACTCGTTAGAACTCCAATAGTTTCCGGTAGCTAAATCTCCAAGCCCCGACAATCCTTTTTGCAAGTACAATAAATTGAGTTCGTATTTTGAAGGCAAATACCAATCGTCGTAATATTCATTGTTTACGGTAACTGCATAATCGTCGCAAAGTTTGGCTGCATAGCTGCCTGCACCCTGGCTGGCAATTATTAATCTGGTATTTGCTTTCCCGGCAAATACCCCGTCAAGGATTGCTGTTGTATTGGTATAAGTGCCATTATACCATTGTATTCCTGCGCTTAGGTCGGATGTGGCGGCTATTAAGCCGTGTTGTTTGGAAGCATCCAGCCAAAAGATGATACCGCCACCGTAAAGTTCACCCATGTAATGATTTGCAACGCTTACTGTATTTGTAATTGTGAGGTTAGGATAAGTTCCTGTAACAGAAATTCCTGTACCTGATGTAATGTTTACATTTTGTAATCCGTCCAATTTTGTTTTATCAGCAGCGCTCATACTTCCAGCTGCACTTGTGGTGGCTGCGGAAATTGAAATGGCCGGAGTGTTTCCACCGGATGAAACAATAGGAGTTGTTCCGGTAACACCGGTAACGGTTCCACCTGCTGGAGCAGTCCAACTTGTGCCTCCGACGCCGTCGGTGGTAAGAACATTTCCGCTTGTACCCCGTGTTGCAGGCAGAGTTAGGCTTGTTCCGCTTCCGTTGCAGTTGATGGTCAAAGAGCCTCCGAGGGTAGTACTCCCGTCTTTCAGGATATGCAATGCATCCCTTCTGTTATAGGGTGATGATCCGTTACCAATAACAAACAATCTGTCATATAAATTTGGTTCATCCTGATCTCCATCTCCGATCGTTGCAAAAATACCAAATACAGTTTCACCATAAGACTGGGCGGTATTGTTATGTCCTGAAACCAAAGAATACATTCCACCGGCAGTATTATTTCTGCCTCCGGATATTGCAGAATAATTTCCACTCGCAACCTGCTGAGCATCCGCTCTTCTCATTTGCAAATCAACAGCGTATTGCCCCCTGCTATTACCGCCTGCTGAATTGCCGTCAGGTTCATGAGAAATGATAGCGCCATTACCTTTGGGGGAAATAACAAAATCCACATTAGCCTGGGCATCGTTTCGTGCAAATAGTTTTACACCGTATTTGGTGTTAAACAGATAATTGCTTTCGGAGAAATTTATCAAACCTGTATAAGGAGTTGTCCAGCTTGTGCTGCCGCTGCCGTCGGCTGTCAGTACATTGCCGTTTGTACCACGTGTTTCAGGCAGGGTAAGGCTTGTTCCTGTTCCGTTGCTGTTGATGGTCAAAGAGCCTCCGAGGGTAGTACTCCCGTCTTTCAGGATATGCAATGCGTCCCTTCTGTTATAGGGAGATGACCCATTACCAATAACAAACAATCTGTCATATATATTTGGTTCATCCTGATCTCCATCTCCAATCGTTGCAAAAATACCAAATACAGTTTCACCATAAGACTGGGCTGTATTGTTATGTCCTGATACTAAAGAATACATTCCACCGGCAGTATTATTTCTGCCTCCGGATATAGTAGAATAATTTCCGCTCGCTACCTGCTGAGCATCCGCTCTTCTCATTTGTAAATCAAGAGCGTATTGCCCCCTGTTATTTCCGCCTGATGAATTGCCGTCAGGTTCATGGGAAATGATAGCCCCATTACCTTTGGGGGAAATAACAAAATCCACATGGGTTTGAGCATCGTTCCGTGCCAATAGTTTTACACCGTATTTGGAGTTGTACAGATAATTGCTTTCGGTGAAGTTGGGAGTGAATTTTACGAATTTTGTGCCGTTGAATTTTAGCAGGTCACCAATGGCAGCACCGGTCAGGTCGAACTTTGACGAATAGACCGGGTCAGTTTCGGTATAGCTCGTCAGGTATTCCGGAGCAAAGTTTTCCCAATGTTCGGTGCTGAGGTCATACCTCATCAGGTCACCGTTTGCCGGAGAACTCCAGTGGAAAGGATTGCCTGCAATATCACTCCAGGTGGGAACCCAGGTTACAGGTCTGTATAATCCTGCATGATCGCCCCAACCATAAGCCATGTTCCAGTTGGTAATGTTTGTTGAGGTAATTCCGTGAGCTGCAGACAAACCAAAGACCGGGTCGGTTTCGGTGTAAGTCCCGCTGCTAAGCCTTGTCCATGCCGAACCATCGTAATAATAAAAGCCTTCGGTTCCGTCGTTCTGATAAACCAGCAAGCCTTTGGCAGGAATGGCAATGGCCGTTCGCTGGGCTTCGGTCATGCGGGGAATAAGCATTCCTTTTTCGGTTGAACTTACATCCAGCATGGCGCTGGTGTCGGGTTCATTTCCTGTTGTGTTGATGGCTACTCCTGTCTGGGCATAGCTTTGTATGCCGAGGAGCAGTGCTGTTGCGAAGAGAAGAAGTGTGTGTTTCATTTTAATTTGAATTTTATCTGTTATTAAAATTTCTAATTTCTTGTAAAAGTGAATAAGCTGTTATGGTGTTAAAAATCCCGTACAGCTCGTACTTTAAAATTAGCGTTTTTATCTCCAAAGTCAATATTACCATTTCCAAAATTCACATAAAATGCATCAGTTTCATTGAATGCCTCAAAACTCCAGTAACATGAATTTGAAAAAGAACCTAAATTATTTAATTTGAGATTATTGTACATCAGGGTTAAGTCATTCGATGATGGGAGATACCAATCATCATAAATAAATGGGGCAACAGTTCCACTGGAATAAGCAGCACAAATGTCGAGTGCATCGTACCAGGTTGCAGACGCACTTTGGTCATAAAAAGCGCAAACCTTTCCGTGCTGTCCCGTTTCATCCAGGTAAAAAACAAGTCCTTCCTGATAAGAAGCGCCCAGATATAATGGAGCGCCAGGGTATAAATAAGTAAACGTAATGTCGTTACTGTAAAATGTTCCCAGTATAGTTTGGGTAACCAATCGTACATGATAGGTGATACCGAGAGTCAGGCCCGTAATAAGAGTACTGGATGTGGTAATATCTGTTGAAACGGGAGTATAAAACGTTGTTTCAGTAGTATTTCCATAGCTGGTCGTGGTACCATACTCGAATGATATTGCCGAATTTAAATTGTTTGGATTAAAAACCCCGTTGAATGTAACGCCTGCTGAAGTCATAGTTGGTGCAAGTGTAGAGGCTGTGATAATAGATAATTGACTCTGCCATTCAGGTACTCCGGATGAATTAATTGAGAGTAATTGTCCTTTAGTGCCCGGGGCAACTGTTACCCATGCAGTTCCGTTCCAGTATTGCATCTGGCCTGTTGCAGTACCAGGCTCTACTGCATTGGCCCATTGTGTGGTTCCGTCAGCATTCGTTTTCAGAAATTGCCCGCTTGTGCCCCTGCCGGTAGGAAAGGTGAAGCTTGCATTTGTTCCATTTCCGTTTAAAGTAAGCGAGCCGCCAATGGTTGCATTAGCATTTTTCAGGATAGTTAATGCATTGCTTCTATTTACGTTAAGTGTTCCATTGCCAATCACAAAAAGCCTGTCGTCATAATCCCAGGATAATGCACTTGTCGGTGTGTAGTCGGTATTATATCTCCCGATCACCATTTCATAAGCAGAAGGCGCCGTGTTATATGCTCCCAGAGCAGTCGAGTAGTCACCTGTGGCTTGGGTATGATAGCCCGTGGAGGTAGAATAACTCCCTGAAGCTGTTGAGGAGTTGCCC
Source organism: uncultured Bacteroidota bacterium (assembly GCA_903944895.1). Lineage (GTDB taxonomy): Bacteria > Bacteroidota > Bacteroidia > Bacteroidales > 4484-276 > CAJATL01. Next base: position 17,282 of record CAJATL010000185.1, on the reverse strand, counting down.
ATCGAAATGGCGCAATTACCGCTAGCAGTAGTATAAATTCCCATGGCAACGGATTTTAAACCACTCGCTTTATTACCATAACCGCCAACAATTACTGAGCAATCTCCACTTGCTACCTGTGTTGGATTAATTCTTCCCGTTTGCAAATCAACTGCATTCGATCCCCTGACATTTCCACCTCCATTCATACCTGTGCCATCTGGCTGCTGAGCAATAATGGCACCGCTTCCTTTGGGTGAAATCACAAAATCAACATCTGCAGCCGGATTTGTTGCAAGAAGTTTTACTCCGGTTTTAGTATTATAAGTGTAATTTGATTCAGTGAAATTAGTAATACCTGCATAAGGTGTTCCCCAACCTGTGCCACCTGTACCATCTGTAGTTAGCACCTGTCCGAGTGTTCCTCTGGTTGTTGGAAACGAAAGACTTGTTGTGCTGCCGTTTCCGTTTATCAAAAGGGAACCTCCGATTGTGGTGTTGGCGTTTTTTAAAATGGTCAACGCATTGCTTCTTTCAAATTCTGTTCCGTTTCCAATTGCAAATAGCCGGTCAGTCGCATTAGCCTGTGTTGCACCATTAGTACCTGAAGTATAGTTTGAATTAAAATATCCCAGTACAGTTTCTCCGTATGAAGGTGATGTATTGCCAGATCCACCCAGAATAACTGAGTAGTTCCCGCTTGAAACATTATTATCTCCGCCGCCGACTATGGCGAAATTTCCGCTTGAAGTATTGAAACTTCCGCCGCCCACTATTGAATAATCACCACTCGAAGTATTATATTCTCCGCCACCGGTAACAGAGCAAACCTTACTTGAAGTATTGTCACTGCCACCGCCGACAACAGAGAAATCTCCAGTTGACTTATTAATAATACCACCGCTGACGACAGAGCCGATGCCGCGTGAAGTATTACCCTCTCCGCCACTTATTACGGAGACAGACCCACTCGCGGTATTACCTTTACCACCTGCAATAACTGAGTAATCTCCATTGGAAACCTGGGTATTAAATTCTCTTGACGTTTGCATATCAACAGCATTTTTCCCTCTGTTGTTCCCTCCGGTTGCCGTTCCATCCGGCTGCTGAGCTAAAAGTGCGCCTTGTCCTTTGGGTTGTAATACCAAATCAACATTGGCCGAGGCGTTATCCGGTTTTAGCAATACACCGGTTTTGGAATTAAATGTGTAATTGCTTTCGCTGAAATTGACCAGCGAAAGATTAGTCCATACCGAACCATCGTAATAATAAAACCCTTCGGTTCCGTCGTTCTGGTAAACCAGCAGGCCTTTGGCAGGAAGGGCAATGGCCGTTCGCTGGGCCTGGGTCATCCTCGGAATCAAAAATCCCTTTACAGTTGAACTCACATCGAGCATGGCGCTGGTGTCGGGTTCAGCTCCCGTTGTGTTGATGGCTACTCCGGTCTGGGCATAGCTCTGAATGCCGAGGAGAAGCACTGTTGCGAAGAGAAGAATGGTGTGTTTCATTTTGATTTGATTTGTCATTTATACTGATTCCCAATTAATTGTGATATTATTAAAACACTCGTACCGGACGAACTCTGTCAGCATTTTGAACCATCCGGACAAGACTGGCGCCGTTATTAAAATTTATTGCCCATGCATACATAGAACCGGATTGTGAAGATGAGTAGTAATATGAATTGCTGCCAGTCGCAAAACCACCGATGGCTTCCAGGTTTAGGTACAATTTATTTAATTCGTCCTTACTTGGTAAAAACCAATCGGTGTATCCATCATGTTCGTAATTCGCACATATTTTAGCGGCATAATTGTATGACCCGGTATATGCAGCTACAATTGCAGCAGTATTGGTGCTTCCGGTACCTAAAGCGGTGCCAGTGCTAATTGTTACAATGTGTTCCCAGTCATACCAGGCTGCGTTACTTGCATCTGCAACTGCTGCAATTAACCCATGTTTTTCACCGGCTACATATCCCGGATCGCCAGCCTGAAAGAAATAGGCAATGACGCCACCCTGATAAGAATCGCCAATGGTCAGGTTTTCAAGCTGATCATCCACCCAGGTGGGTACTCCGTTTTTATATTTCAGTAATTGTCCGTTTACCCCGGCAGCCACTGTTACCCATGCGGTACCGTTCCAGTATTGCATCTGGCCTGTGGCAGTACCTGTAGTTTGTACATTCAGTTTGTTTTTGTCGGCAGCACTCATGCTTCCGGCAGCAGAAGTAGTTGCCTCGCTGATTGAAATTACGGGTGTAGAAGTACCTGTTGCAACGCTTATTGGCCCTGTCCCCGAAACAGAAGTAACCGTCCCGGATGCCGGCGTTGACCAAACAGGATCCGTGGCTCCGGCATTCATGGTTAATACCTGGCCTGCCATTCCTTTTGCAAGCCTGGTTCCGGTTCCACTTGTTCCTCCATAAACAATATCACCCTGTGTGGTCATTGGTGACAAGGCATCGAATGCTGCCGTTTTTGTGGTGGCACCTGTTCCTCCTTTGGCAAGACTGATGGTGGTTCCACTCCATGTCCCGGTGGCAACTGTTCCCAGAGTGGTGATATTTGAAGAACCTGCCCAGGTGGAAATGGCGGTGTTTTCGGCATTTCCAAGCCCCACGTCTGTTTTTGTCAACGAAACCCATTCCGGCGCTGTAGCTCCGGCATTCATGGCCAGTACCTGGTCTGCCGTGCCTTTGCCAAGCCTGGTTCCGGTTCCGCCTATTCCACCATAAATGATGTCTCCCAGAGTGCTCATGGGTGAAAGGGCATCGAAGGCTGCAGATTTTGTGGTGGCGCCGGTTCCGCCTTTGGTCAGGGCAATGGTGGTTCCGTTCCAGGTTCCGGTGGCAATGGTTCCAAGGGTTGTAATATTTGAAGAACCTGCCCAGGTTGAAATTGCGGTGTTTTCGACATTTCCAAGGCCAACGTCTGATTTGCTCACAGCCGACCAGGAAGTGGTTCCGTCGCCTGAGGTTTTCAGAAGCTGCCCGATGGTTCCTCGCGTGGTTGGAAATGTGATACTTGTGCTTGTGCCATTTCCATTCAGCGTAAGCGAACCCCCAATGGTGGTATTGGCATTTTTTAAGATGGTAAGGGCATTGCTCCTGTTTTCACTGGTTGCACCATTGCCAACAACTAAAAGCCGGTCGGTGGCAATATAACTGGTTGCATTTCCGGTACCCACCGTTGCATATAAACCTAGCACAGATTCTGCATACGATTGTGCTGTGTTCCCTAAGCCGCTGCCAACAAATGAGTAATTTCCACTGGCTGAATTGGCATTGCCGCCTACCACACTGGCTCTCCCACCTGCCGCCTGATTACCCTCGCCGCCAACCACTGATGAATACCAGCCGGAGGCAACATTCCCGGAGCCTCCGCCAATAAATGACCGGAAACCGCTTACGGTATTATAGTATCCTCCGACAATAGCTGCATCCGAACCGGAAACATTGTTTCCCTGTCCACCCACCACTACCGAAAAACTGCCATCCTGAAAATTAGGCGACACATTATTTATTGAATTACAACTCCCGCCTAAAATAGATGATCGAAAACCACCTGCCACCTGCGTATTGAAGGCTCTGATACTTTGTAAATCAATAGCATTTAAACCCCTTTCATTACCTCCGGCAACAGTGCCATCGGGTTGTTGAGCCAAAAGGGCGCCGGTACCTTTGGGTTGAATCACCAAATCAACATTGGATGAAGCATTATTTGGTTTTAGCAGCACACCGGTTTTAGAATTAAATGTGTAATTGCTTTCGCTGAAATTGACCAATGAAAGATTCGTCCAGGCTGATCCATCGTAATAATAAAATCCCTGGGTTCCATCGTTCTGGTAAACGAGCAAGCCTTTGGCAGGAAGGGCAATGGCCGTTCGCTGGGCTTCGGTCATACGGGGAATTAAAAGCCCCTTTCCGGTTGAACTTACATCGAGCATGGCACTGGTGTCGGGTTCATTTCCTGTGGTGTTGATGGCTACTCCGGTTTGGGCATAGCTTTGGATGCCGAGAAGCAGCGCTGTTGCTAAAAGTAAAAGTGTGTGTTTCATTATTTATTGATATATTTAATTAAAATTCAATATTTTACTATAGTTGGAGAATCAAATTGAATTGTCTGATTTTCATATTCCTTCCCACTTATTTTTAAAAATTTGAACCGCTCCATGGTTAATTATAAAATTGCTTTATAGTTAAATAATCAAAATGCTCGAACCGCCCGAACTCCAAATAAATCAAGTTTCCAATTACTATACTGAGTGCCAGTAGTGAAATTCTGTACATTGGCAAAACTGTAACTTTTCTCTGAAGAACTCCAATAGTCGGTAGAAATAAAACCGCCAATAATACTTTTTTGCGAATACAAAAGGTTTAGTTCATATTTTGAAGGCAAATACCAATCCTCGTAATATTCATTATTTACACTTACTGCATAATCGTCACAAAGTTTTGCAGCATAACTGCCTGTTCCCTGGTTTGCAATTATTACTCTGGTATTTGATTTTCCGGCATAAACTCCATCGAAAGTTGCTCCAGTATAACCTGGGTTAATTGACCAAGAATACAGTACTCCTCCACTACTTTGGTCGGATGTGGCGGCTATTAAACCATGTTGTTTGGTAGCATCCAACCAAAAAATGATGCCACCACCATAGTTTTCGCCAATGTAGTGTACAGTAGAAAATCCATCTAATTTTGTTTTATCAGTACTACTCATAAAACCATTGTTAGTGGAAGTTGCATTTACTGGTTTGTTGGTAAGCAGGTTATAGTCCAGACTACTACCCACAAATTTCCAGGAGGTTTGGTAGTAGTAAAAACCGGCGGATTCATCGGTTTGAAAAATCATCAGACCTTCGGCGGGTATGGCGATTGCATTTCGCTGTGCCTGCGTCAAACGTGGAATGAGTATTCCCTTTTCGGTTGAACTCACATCAAGCATGGCACTGGTGTCGGGTTCATTTCCTGTGGTGTTGATGGCTACTCCGGTCTGGGCATAGCTTTGCAGGCTGAATAGTAGCGCTGCGGCAAAAAGTAAAAGTGTACGTTTCATGTCAATTTGATTTATCATTTATTAATATTTTAATCATTTTTAAAAGTGATTTGAAGCGTTAGACTATTAGAAAGACCGAATGGCACGAACATAGATTGAGATGCTCTTACTGGCGTGGTACTGAGCACGCGCATAGAAGTTCGTTATCCAGGCTTCGGATGAATAGTATTCTGTGGAACTCCAATATTCGTTGGCAGCAAAACCGCCGATTGCAGTTCTGTTATTGTACAAGTTAAATAATTCGTTTATACTTGGCAGATACCAGTCAGAGTATCCATTCAATTCCAGGTCGTAGCAGAGGCGTGCAGCTATACCTGCCGTGCTGCATCCTGCAACAATATCCAAAGTATTTTGATTACCTGTGCCCATAACAGTTCCTTCAGCGCCCGCAATATTGGTTCCTTCGCAGCCCCATTGAGAAGCTGTACCTTGATCAGAAGGGGCAGCAATCAAACCATGCCTGACTTTTGGATCATAACCGGGATCGTCGGATTGAAGAATGTATGCTACTACCCCTCCTCCATAATTATCGCCAATAGCTATTCCTGAAGTAAAAGTAATCTCATCACCATAATAAGTACCTGAACTGCTGATTGCAAATGCCCTTACATAATATAAAATATTAGGTTCCAAACCGGTGATTAAACTTGTAAATGCTCCCGTTCCTGTTCCGTCTGAAGTCTTTGTGCTTAGATCAATGGTAGGACCAGGCGAAGTACTCCAGCAAACTCCCCGACTTTCGATGCTTTCTCCAAAATTATTGATAATACCTCCGCTGGTTGCCGAATTTGAGGTTATTGATGATGCTGCGGTGGTGGTTACCCGTGGAAGTCCTATAGACGTCCAGACTGGAATATTTGAGCTGGAAAAAATTAACATCTGCCCGGGTTGACCAACCGGCAGGTTAACCCAGACTGTTCCATTCCAGTAAAGCATCTGTCCCGCTGCTGTCCCGGCGGATATCCCGTCCAGTTTTGTTTTATCGGCTGAACTCATAAAACCAGCGGTGGTTGTAGTAGCATTTCCGGGTTTGTTGGTAAGCAGGTTATAATCAAGACTGGTACCCACAAATTTCCAGGAACTTTGGTGGTAGTAAAATCCGGTGGTTTCATCAGTTTGGAAAATCATCAGACCTTCGGCAGGTGCAGTGATTGCATTCCTCTCCGCTTGTGTCATTCTGGGTATTAGCATGCCTTTGATTGTGCTGCTCACATCCAGCATGGCGCTGTTGTCGGGTTCATTTCCTGTGGTGTTGATGGCTACTCCGGTTTGGGCATAGCTTTGTATGCCAAGGAGCAGCGCTGTTGCGAAGATTAGAAGTTTGTAATTCATCTTTTTAAGGTTTGGATAACATTTTTCAATTTAAATCAAATGCATAAGCAATTTACAAATTTTTGAAATTGCAATCATTTAATCATAATGAAAAATACATAAAGTTGTATCGATATTGAAAAATGGTACAATTTTCCGACATAATTGACAATTTGTTTTGTTAGACTTTCTTATGGAAGGACTTTCGAAGTCAATTTTTTTTGGCAGATAAATCGACTGATAATCATGGGGCTTCCTGATTTGATTTTCAAGGTTTATGCAGTAATTAGGTCTATTAAACTTTCGATTTTAAAATAAATTAATGTAATCAGTTTAATTTCAATGAAATGCAGGGTAAACATAATAACATCATCAAATTTACAACATGGTCGGCTTTTCCATGATTTCAAAACTGCAGGGAAATCATGATTTAAATTGTATAATTTTGTCGGATACCCTCCAAAACGGGGGTTTATCAAACCTGTCGAATTTTGTTAACATCATGAATGCAACCGTTTCCGGGAAATTTCCCTTCACACTAATGGCCAAACCCATCGGTTCGGCCTGCAACCTCAATTGCACCTATTGTTATTATCTCGAAAAAGGAAAACTCTATCCGGGTGCCTCCTATCAAAAAATAATGACCGAAAAACTTCTTGAAACGCACATTGCACAAACGATTTATTCATCCACCGAACCGGTTGTTCTCTTTGCCTGGCATGGTGGTGAACCGATCATGCGGGGGATGGATTTTTTCAGGAAAGTTATCCAACTCCAGAAAAAATATGGCCAGGGATGGATGATCGAAAATTCGTTGCAAACCAACGGAACAACACTTACTGATGAATGGTGTAAATTTTTTAGCGACAACAAATTCCTGATCGGGCTTTCGACAGATGGCCCAGAACATTGCCACGATCATTACAGGGTTTTCAGGAACGGGCAGGGCAGTTTTGCCCAATGCATGAAAGGGCTGGAATTATTGCTAAAGCACAAAGTCGAGTTCAACACACTTTCGGTGGTTAACGATTATAATTCAAAATTTCCGGAGGAAGTTTATCGCTTTTTAAAAAACATTGGAAGCCGGTATATGCAGTTTCTTCCGGTGGTGGAATGGATTGATCCGGCAGCTAAAACGGATGAAATGAGGATTTTGCCTCCTGACACCCGGAAAAATGCAGAAGTCACCGACTGGACGGTCGATCCGGTGGATTATGGAAATTTCCTGATAAGGATTTTTGATGAATGGGTTCGAAAAGATGTCGGGGAGTATTTCGTACTTACCTTCGATTGTGTGCTCGAAAACTGGATGCGTGTGCCACCCTCGGTTTGTGTTGCTGCCAAAACCTGCGGCCACGCAGGTGTTGTGGAATATAACGGCGATGTATTTGCCTGCGACCATTTTGTTTTCCCAGCCTATAAACTGGGCAACATTGGCGAAAATTTACTGCCCGACATGATGAATTCACCCTTTCAGCAGCAATTTGGACAAAACAAGCGGGATAAGCTGCCGGCTTTTTGCAGGAAGTGCGAATTTTTGGATCTCTGTAACGGCGAATGTCCTAAAAACCGCATTGTACAAACACCCGAAGGAGAACCGGGATTAAACTACCTCTGCGCTGGTTTTAAAATATTTTACAAATACACCGAGCCTTATTTCGAATTTATGGCAAACGAACTTCAGCATAAACGCCTGCCTGCAAATGTTATGAAATGGGCACTGAGCCAGTCAGGATAACGGGTGAGCGAGGGGAAATTTTCTTGTAATCTCATCTCATCAGTATTATTTTTTTCACTACTACTTCCGAATTAAAAATCAATTTGGTAAGATAAATCCCGGAAGGCAGCGTTCTGGCATCAAAATCAAATTTATGAAAACCCGCCGTTAGCGTTTGACTAACCAGAATCTGCACTTCTTTTCCTGTCAGATCGGTGATTGTTAATCGTACCGGGCCATTTTCGGGGATAAAGAACGGAATTGATGTTTGAAGGCTGAAAGGATTAGGCAGGTTTTGATAAAGCATTATTTGCGTAGGCAAAGTCGCGATTTCCTGAACACCGATCACCTTGGCCAGTTGTGCTTTTAAGTATGCATTTTTCTGCTTCAGTTCCTCAGTAGTCATGCCGGGAACAATCACATCGTCGCGCACTTCGCCGGTTTTATAATCCACAAGATTTGTCACTTCTACCGGATCATTTGTGAGGCAGTATAATTCCCATTGCTCATTTTCGACACCGTTTGGATCGACATATTGAACAATTTTCCAGTCGCCGGTGCAAAAAGCCCGCATGCTATTGGGCTGGCAAACTGTTCCGGTGTCGATGGAATATCCAAGGTTGATCACTGAATCAACACGTTGAAGAAAGAAATCGTGGCTGGCTAATCTATAGTTGCCCGGGTTAATTTGTCCGAGCTCCGTAATCCTGTCGTCGCCAATAAATAATACTCCTTCCCGTGGATTACCATCAGGGCCGATGATGGGTCCGGTAGTTGAACCATTAATATGAGATGAAAGGTCAGCTCCCGGAAAAGTAGTTACAGCCTGCCTTCCATGCCGGGTTACCATCTTACTGCGCAATTCTTTTTCACTATAACCGGCAAGCGCCAAAAGTGTGGGCGCAAGATCAATTGAGCTGGTAGGCTCCGGGATTTCCCTTATTTCATCAGCATTTTCGTTAACCAGCGGCGAAGAGATGATCAGCGGCACTCTTATCGATTCCTCATAGGCGTTATGCCATTTCTGAACCATACAGCCATGAGCTGCTGTCATATCGCCGTGATCCGACACTAAAACAACAATCGTATTGTTGGTAAGATTATTTTCATCGAGAGCTTGCAAAATCTGGCGGAGCTGCAGGTCGGCAAGGTAGTGGCAATAATAATAAAACTGGATATAACTTAATGCCCAGGTAGCATTGTTTACTCCCTGGAGTTGAAAAGGAAACGGTGATCTGAAAGGTAAATGACTCTGAATAAAAGTGTAATCGGAATTTGCACCCCATGCCAGGCCCCACTTCATCGCATAATCCTGCTGAGCCAGGGGTTTGTAGCCAAGCGATTCGGCAAACGTTGGCGGGAGAAAACTGTTGTTTTGCGGGAAACCATCGGGATTCAGGTCAACCTGGAAAATTCTTTGCACCGTATCTCCGTTAATTGCCATCATCACCGTATCGTTGCGGCTTTTGGCGCCCATGGCGGGAATTGAGGGTGGCGGAGGATAGCCTGTCCAGGGAACAACTCCACTGCCGTTTGGGACTTGCCAGTTGATGGGCCAGGCACTTACATCGTGTGGATTTACCAGTGAAGCAACGGTAAACCAGGGTTCGCCAGCGGAGTTTATCCCTGCTGAATCCAGAAAATTCACAATATTTTCGGTGAAGAGGACGTCGCGAAAAACTCCCAGGTTGCTCGATGTTCCGCCATGTGGCTCGGGATATGAGTGCTCCCAGTCCGAAAAGCCCCAGGGTTCCAGATAATCCGGTGGTTCGGCTTCCGAAACATGCCATTTTCCAAAATAATGGGTTTTATAACCAGCAGCACGAAACCAGTCGCCAATAGTCGGGGTGCCGATAGAGTCGAGAAATGGAACATCGTCAGCCGATTTGAACAAGCCATCGGTTTGAGATACTCCGGTCACCGTGGAATATTGGCCGGTCATGATTGCCGACCTGCTTGGCACTGAGGCGGCAGATGCCGTGTAATGCTTTTTCATGACCACAGCATTTTGCCGCAGGCGCATTAAACCCTGGAAATATTGGGTGTATGAATTACCGGGTGTAAGTGGCTGAAATCCCAGAATCTCTTTCAATTCCTCAACCGCCCCTTCGTTTGGACCATAACCTTCGGGTGGAGTTTGCATCTGATCGACCATGATAAACAGGATGTTTGGATGTTCAACTTTTCCTGCCGGAGGGTTGTCACGAAATCCGGTAATCGCGGCAACAGCAAGTAGCGTGGGTGGAATAGCGATTAATTTCCTGTAATGTTTTTTCATAAACTTTTTTCTGATTATCGATATCAAAACAATTATCTCGGATGCGACTAAATTATTGTAAACAAAAGTAGAAAAATACACCTGACCCGGAAAAGATTCATTTACAACTTGTACTATTTTTAATAACCAATCTTTGTTGCATTGCCTGATAATTCATGCCTTCCCCGGGCTTTTTGCTGTCTTTAAGAAAATTAGAGAAGCATTGAATATATTTCGGGCGATAAAACGATAAAATCCCGGATTAATCTTATTGAGCCTGTTTTTCCTTTGCTTTGGCTTCTTTTTTCGCCTTTGCCTTTTCACCGGCACCTATCGGGATGCTTGCATAAATATTATAGGAGCTGTTCTTTTGGGAATCCGAAGGATTATCCTTTACTACATCCATCAACCCGTAATAATACCGGAACCCGATATTCATGCCGTTGCCTTTCATCAACTGATACCCGATGCCAGCCTGAATGCCTGCGTCAAACCAGTTGAACTGATCGGTAACATTATTTTTGTAGGATTGATCCTTGTCTTCGTTAACCGTGGCATAAAAAACATCGGTGGCTTTTACCATCACACCCAGCATTGGCCCGGCTTCGACAAACAAATGATTTTTAAATTTATACCTCAGCAGCAGCGGGACATTGATGTATTTTAACTGCCGGTTTACCGTACCATTTTTGTAAGTCGAATCCAAACCTGCGTTATCCAGCGAATAAGGTGCTAAACCATCGGTGCCCATGGGCGATTTAAGCATCAGGCCGGTATGAAGAAACAGGTTCGACTTTTCGTTAAGATCGAAATCGAAATAAAACCCCAGGTTAAAGCCGCGATGATTATCCGATGAATTTACATTGCTTAGGTTAGAATAAGCAAACCCGCCGTCGAGGCCGAATTTGATGCTTTCCGAATTAAGTTTATCCCCGAAAAGCAGTGAAATTACTACCTGGGAATTAGCGTTGGGGCCAAAAAGGATACTAACTGTACCTATGACCAGCATTGAAATGAGATGTTTAGCTTTCAAAATGCATTTTTTTAATGTGATATCTGAAATGAATTTTTCCTTAAAAAATCTGAACTGAAATCGATTTGTCAGATTAAAAGTCTGATTAAGTGACGCATATCCTTTGATACTTATCATCCGCAATTTGGCGGTTAATTGTAAAGCCCGGCTGATCACTTAATCAGACCTTTTGTTGATGTTTTTTTTTGAACCTTTTTTGATGTCAAAAATAGTAAATTATTACCTGACGATTACTTTTCTGGTAACCTGTTCTCGTCCAATTTGTATGATCGCGAAATAAACTCCTGTCGGGAGCCCGGTATCGGGGAATGAAATATTCATTGGTAATCCCTCTTCATTGTTTATTTCCTGATTGACAAACACAACACCGCTGGCACTCATCAGCTTGAATGTGTATGGCCCGCCATTGTTTCCATTCACTGCGATGCGAATATCGCTGCTTTTGCCGGGATTTGGATAAACATAAGCTGCCAGACCCTGACTTGTATTTTCCGGACCGCTTTCGTTAACAGTGAATGTGTATGCCGGCGAATAAACGATCTCTTTTTCGTCGGTTACGCCAATCACCGACCAGTAATAGGTTTTACCTGGTTCCGGCTTAAATCCTGACAGTGCAAAACCCTTTTCTGAGCCAACAGGTTGGCGGAACACAATGTTTTCGTTCTGAATGGGTGAACCGGTAGCTATTACCAGGGTAAAATCTTTCAGGTCGGCATTATCGGTTTCCCAACTGAAAAATAAGTTTGTATTTTCGGCAGATATCTTGTTTACAGGCGAAAGCAGGTTAATTTTTCCATTGGTGAGGCCGGCAAAATAAGCAATGTACCAGGGCCGTTGATCGCCAAATTCGGAGTAAAACCACCAGTTGGGATTTTTTGAATTTTTGAACCAGTAAACCTTCACTTCGAGTGAATTGGTGCTGGGTCCCCATGCAGCTAATCTGAGGTTTGCCAGGGAAGCGTCAATCTGTGTTCCATAAGAAGTTGTAACTTTTGTTTCGGTTGAATAGCTCACCTTGTAACCAGCACTGGCGCTTACCTGAAATATCTTTGGTACGGCTACTCCAACGGATGCGTTGATCTCCCATTCCGTGGACTGTTCATAACTGTCGCTGGAGTTGTTCGTTATTTCGTAGCTTCCATCATCTCCAACCTGGGTATCAATCCAGGTCAAATCCATTATGGGCTGCAGACCATGATTTGAGATTTCGGCTTCCATATCAGCCCTTGAAGACATGCTCCAGTCCTGTAAATTTGATGCATTTGGTGCTTCAATTAAATACGGATAATCTTCGATAGGAACATTTCGATCAACTACTGCTATTCCAAACGGACGGAAGAGATACTGTTTGGAATTCGGTATTGGATGTGTTAATTGGGTATCCCACCATGGAAAAGTGGCGTATGTGTATCTTTTAATGGTTGGCACCGACCAAAGCATGACGGCAGAATCCTGGTTTTCTTCGAGTAAACCAAATGTTTTGCTTAAGGTTCGTTTAACGCTTACCGAGTTTGAAACGGTGCTTTTGAAAGTCTGACTGTATTTAAACTCCTCACTTAATGATAACACATGCTTAACATCTAATTCCATGCTTTCGCCTACGCTCCACTGATCTTCATAGGTTGAGGTAACTTCCGATTCCCGTTCACCCGAGACTGTAAACTTAAGCTCGGTGGGATCGGTTCCGGCAAAGTAATGTTCATTCCAAACCTCCCAGTTTATGGAGGCTGGTGGGGCGCCATCAATGATGCCTATCAACGACCATAACTTCTCAATACCGGGGTATAAGTCATTGTTCCACAAGTCGTCGCTCGTAATAATCTGGTCATTGGTCATTCTCCACACATCGGACTGAAGCGGGAGGCCATTAAAATGCTTACTTCCATCGGGATAAAGCACCCAGAGATATTGCTGGTACCCATTTGTTCCCTCAAGGGCATCGCCATAATGTTTGGGAATTAAATCAAAAGTTGCATGCAACTGAAAATGATCGCCACCTTTGCTTGGCGCCGATGATTTGGCGGGATCTAATGTCCCGTAAGTTCCTGCAATCATCACATCATTTTCGAACCTGAACTCCCTGAATGATATCCGGTAGTAGCCGTCGGAGCATTTATCCTTGTTGAGGCCAAATAATACCAGCCTGTCTGGTGATGTTGAGTTTGGATCGGAAGTGCGGCAAGCCTTCATTGATCCCTCGGCAATGGTAGTCGCCGTAGTCACCGTTGAAAAGATAGCGTTGCTATCAAAAAGCTGCGTCCAGGTAAAAGTCCGCTTATTGTCGCTGCCTATTCCTGGCGTCAGTTTTCCGATGACCTTTACGTAAGTGCTTTCATTAAACATATTCAGGATCATATACTCTTTGCCGTTGGCATCAATCCTCTTGACAAGTCCTCCCAGCATGGTGTAGCTGGTCGGGATATTTGTCAGCATGATGTTTTTCACGTAATGGAACTTGTTATCGCTTGAACTGTAGCTGTATTCCTGAATCATCCATTGCAGGTTTCCGTCAGAATATCTGGAAACAAAATACATCATCGAGTCTAACTGAAAACCTCCCAGTTTTAATTGGGTAAGTACCGGAGAATGTGTGCTGTAATAAGTAAAACACTTTTGCATGGTATCCAGAGGAACCTCGGCGTAACACTCGTAGCTTTCATTTTTTGGCTGAGGATCATGGTCACCCTGCGATGCTGACCGGATATGCTGATAATGCCAAAGCCTGCCATTAAACTGAAAGGCAAAAAACCTCCCAAGCGGTCTCCCTTCATCATAGGCAGTTCCTTCAGCAGGGAAACCCCATACGATTTTATTGTTATGATCGTTACTCGGACCTAATTTAAAATCAGCCATAGCTTTCTTACTGCTACCCAGATTATGTTCTTTATTGATGGTGTACATATAGGTATGTCCTCCGTTCCTGATGCCATTGTCCTGATAATTGAAAACATGGATGACGCCGTTGTAATTACAAAAATCGGTGCCTAATCCGCTTTGGTACCATGTCCTGTTGTTTCCATCGTGCCATGGAGTGTCATCAGGGTTGACAGTGCTTTGTCCAAAAGATAAAAATGGAATGGCTATAGCCATTATCAAAATGATGTGTCTCATAGTTTTTATGTATTGATATTTTTTCATCATGTTTATAAATTAAAAATTATAATGAAGGCCGGTGTTAATAAAAACATCATTCCCAAATCCTGCGTGGGCGTAAAAAGTTAAAGGTTTGGTGAATATCCATTCGACGGCGATGTTGCCATCGATGAATGATCGGGCGATACCTTTAGTATTAATCTCATCCTTGATGATATCACCATTGGTCATATTGGTTTGTTCGATGATGTAATCATGATTTGAGTTAACCCAATAAAAGCCGGGGCCGGCATACAGGCTGAAATTTCCGGAGTTATAGCTTCCCAACAGGCTTATCCGTTCATAGTAGGTGCTGTAATCGTCTTCGATGGTTTGGGTAAAGTTTTCGGGTACAGCATTAATATTGTCGGTAATTTCCGATTCTGAACCCATTGTCGCACTGAATAACGGCCTCACAACAACACCCCATTTCGGGTTAAACTGATAAGCAACATTAAATCCCAGGCCAAAATAAGGTTTCGAGAAACCTGAGTTGTAGTTGTATTCCTCTTTTCCGGAATTTTTGTTATAAGTACTTCGATAGGTTTGTGCAACACCCAGCATTAACGTCCCATCAACGTACCATTTTGAACCGGGTTTGTTAAACAAAGGCATTCCTGCCTCAGCGCATACCGCATTTACTGTTGAACTGCGTTCAGTAAACGCATTGATTTCGTCAATCTCATCTGACGAGAGATTGTAGGTTCCCATATCCTGCCCGGCCCAGACTGAGTGCAGTGAAAGGTCGGTCAGTTTTAAGTCGAGGGACATGTAGGAATAGGATAGCCCGACAAAAAATTTCCTGCCGGTGTTTGCCGGATCAGCCTCTTGATTTTGCGAACGAACCTGGAAGATCGATAGTGTCATAAAAACAATCAGTACAATTTTTTTCATTTTGTAAAATTTTTTGATGTTCACAAAAATTAAAAAAATATCATCATCACCATATAACTCAACCTTCATCTTTGTATCATTTCTGAAAAACAGTACAAATTTCCCCAATATTGATGTGTAAAAACAGAATTCACAACAATAAAGCCCTTCAAAACTGTATTCAGGGATATTCGGTACCATTAAAACGTATCATGAAGCATAATTGCATGAAAGGTCAATAACCAGGCGGAAGCGAGCAACTGAATTATGCTGAAACGTGTTGGAAAGGATTAATAACACTTTTGACTTTGAGCTGTTTTTTCATCAGGGGTGATTTCACTATAAATAACCCCCATTTTACGCAAGCTGATGAATCCAACAACTATTGTTGGGTAAGACAGAGAGTTTGATCAGGATAACTTTATGCGGCGAATTTGGCTGCATAAATTCCGGGCGACATTCCTTCGGCTTTTTTAAAGGCAGTAAAAAAAGTATTACGCGACGAAAATCCTGATAAAAGTCCAATTGCCTCAAGCGTAAGTTCGGCATTCTTCCCCTCTTTGATGAGGTTTTTAGCGTGCTTTATCCGCCATTCATTGCGATAATCGTTAAACGACTGTTTTTTTTCTTCCCTGAAATAATAGGCAAGGTGATGAACAGGTATTTTGGTGAGTTTCGAAAAATAAGCAAGGTTGCAATCCGACTGAAGGTATGGCTGAAGTTCTTTCATACATGATTCAGCTTTGTTCCGGATAATCATCAGGTAGTCGGATTCAAAATGGGTTTCGGTTTTTCTTTCCACAGCAGGCATCGGTTTCATTTTTCCTGCCTCCGACATAAATATTACTTTGTGTTCAGGTAAACGGGGCAAACCATACAAAATCTCCGGAAAAAAGAACGGCGAAATCAGTAAAACGGTAAGACCTGCTGCTGCCCCAATTTGAAGACTGGTGAGCGTAAAAAATACATGTGAGCCTGCTAAGGTTAAATCGATCACAAGCAAGATGTGGCTTACAATTAAAATCAGTAATGATCCCAACAAAAACGACAACCATTTTGTCATAAAATTTTGTCGGGAGAGTACCGAAGATGTACTGCTATACATCAAAAAGCGAATAAAAATCAAGATTGCCCAAAGGTTATAAACCAAAATAATAACAGGTCTGCTGAGAAACATGACGGGGTACGAAAATATCTCGGATAATAACGTTGGTTTGAATTGTTGCATGGCACCAACATTTTCGACGATGGCTCTGGCAGCCTCCATTTTTAATGACCAGGGGGTAAAGAAATTAGGAATAGCTGAGATGAAATAAATAATCATAGGCAAAAAATGCCAGAAGTCATTTTTTCCCAGATGGTATTTATCAGTTAACACACTCCTGACATACCAGTACAATATTGGGCCGATGAGATAAAAAAAAGAGCTGAATATTGGGATCGTAAGAAGGAATAAACTGACCAGCGTGACTGATTTTGAAGATATCAGCGCAAATTGATAAAGGCTGTAAAAACTTACCCCAAAAAAGAAAAGACCAAGGTAAATGGATGACCTGTATTTACGCGCATTGAAATACAACAGAATAGCCGAAAGAATGATACCTATTATCGAAAATGCAAGAACCATCAATTTTAATTTTGATGGCAAATTTAGGACTTTATCAAACCCGCAGCAAAATTCATTTTTTACGACACGTTTTTTTAGAAAGTATAATTTTTAGACGCTGTCAGGTCCGCCAGCTGGCGGACGCTGACAGGTCATTTGGTTCCGAAAACCTTTCAGCGTCGATAGACCTGACAGCGTTTTATTTTATAAATTACTGTATCACCAACCTTTTGATGACCACATTTTTGGCTTTTTCAAACCTCAGGTTGGTTGCAGTTATAAAATCTATTCTGCCAGCTTTCTCTTCCTAAAAT
>CAJATL010000184.1 GCA_903944895.1 uncultured Bacteroidota bacterium | reverse complement strand
CCGCCGAAGGTGGAATACCATCAGTAACTGTATCAATCATACAGGAAGGATTTAGTCCATTTAGTTGCGGCCAGTCTTTTACCGATTCTCGTGATGGCCAAACTTACACTACTGTTCAAATTGGCACCCAGTGCTGGATGAAACAAAACCTTAATATTGGAAGCCGGATTGATGGAACTAACGAACAAACCAACAATGGAACGATAGAAAAATATTGTTACAATAATGTCGAAACCAATTGCGATGTTTATGGCGGCCTTTACCAATGGGATGAGATGATGCAGTACACAACAACTGAAGGGGTGAAAGGCATTTGCCCCACCAACTGGCATTTACCTACCGATGCGGAGTGGACAACCTTAACAAATTATGTAAGCAGCCAACCAGCCTACCGATGCAACAACAACACAATCTACATTGGAAAAGCGTTGGCAGCCACAACAAATTGGTATACCAGCAATGATGCATGTGATATTGGCTATAATTTGGCTACAAATAATGCAACCGGGTTTACGGCTTTGCCCGCAGGTGACCGCGGTTCAGACGGTAACTTCTACTATCTGGATGGCTGGGCTTTTCTCTGGTCGTCTACGGAGTGCTATAGCTACTTCGCCAGGTACCGGGATATGAACTGCAGTGTTGAAACCGTGGGCCACCTTTACATCAGTAAGGTTGGCGGGTTCTCGGTGCGTTGTCTCAAGGACTAAATTGATTTATTTGATTATTTGCTCCACCACTGGCGGGGCCGAAAATTTTTGAAAATATGAAATTAACAAAATGAAAAACTTCAAACTAACCTTAACCCGGCAGCTCCTCACCCTTGCCTTGCTGGCAATGGCTTTGGCAGGGCAGGCACAAACAAAAGAAGTTAAAATGATATCTTCCACCGACTTGCTCACCCTCCGCGCCGGATGGAACCTCATTTCTCTTGACGTAATTCCAACTCCGGCAACTCCGGAGGCGGTTTTTGCACCGTTGATTACTGCCAGCAACCTGCAAATGGTCACTGGTTTCCAGAACCAACAAGGTGTATTTTTCGATCCGACGGAACTGCCATTTTTAAATACGTTGGCACAAATTATTACAGGCGAAGGCTACTGGGTAAAGTTGAATGCCGATTTTAATGGGTTTACTTTTCCTGTGCAATGGCCTTGTGGCGATTTGCTTAAGGATGACCATGTTGGCAAAACAAACAAAACTGTTACAAATTGCATACTTTGCTGGATGAAACAAAACCTGAACGACGGAACACGGATAGTTGGTACAAGTGTCCAGGCTAACAATGGTATCATTGAAAAGTATTGTTCCGGCAACCCCGAAAGTAATTGCGATGTTTATGGCGGCTTGTACCAGTGGAATGAAATGATGCAATATTTAACAACGCCTGGAATTCAAGGAATTTGTCCGCCTAACGATGGTTGGCATTTACCGAGTGATGCTGAACGGACAATCCTAATAACTTACCCTGGTGGTGAAAGAATTGTCGGTGGCAAGATGAAAGAAACTGGTTACAACCATTGGGGTAATCCTAACACTGGCGCTACTAACAGCAGCGGGTTTACAGGTTTGCCAGGTGGCTTCATCGCTAACAATGGCTCTTTCTACGATCTCACAAATGCTGCTTACTTGTGGTCATCTTCTCAGTCAAATGTAATTAATACTTGGTTCCAGATCCTATACTTCAATTACAATTTTGTGAGCAGGACAAACTACAATAAATTGGACAGTTTCACTGTACGTTGCATTATAGTTAATTTTATTTTAAAATGGTTTAATCTCCAGTGAAAAAGGGATAATAAAATGGATTAGAGAAATAAAAAGGGACTTGAATTTATTTATTAATACAAAAAAGCATCAATGTTATGAAAAAAAAATTACTCTTATTAATTAGTTGTTTTATTTGTGTTTGCTGGACTATTCCAGCTAACGCACAGGATCAGGAAACAAAAAACGGAACAATCTTTGGTACGGTCACAATTGAGGAACAAGGAAATGTTACTGTAAATCCCATACTGAAAAAACCAATTAAAGGTACTTTCTCAGAATCTGATAACTTAAGACAATTCCTCATTGAGGGTCAAAATGGAATATTCTCAGATAGTGTTGTAAAAACTTGGCCAAACTCTAATCAAATTGAGCAACAAAATACCCTTATGCATGGGATGAAAGAATATGATTCAAATAATGATGACACTGAGGGTGCAATAAAAGATATTCCGCTGATGCAGGTTGCTCCGAAAAATGGCACCAAGGAAGCTATCTCAAATCAGATTGGTACTGAGGGTGCAGTAAAAGATATTCCACAGATGCAGGTTGCTCCGAAAAATGGCACCAAGGAAGCTATCCCGAATCAGATTGGTGCCGAAGGTGAAATAAAAGATATTCCACAGATGCAGGTTGCTCCGAAAAATGATATCAAGGAAGCTATTCCGAATCAGATTGGTACTGAAGGTGCAATAAAAGATATTCCACAGATGCAGGTTGCTCCGAAAAATGGCACCAAGGAAGCTATCCCGAATCATATTGGTACTGATAGTGAAATAAAGCAACCTTTCCAGCAGGTAATTGCACCCCAGGAGGGATATAAAAGTTACACAATAGTTGACCTTCCTTTTTATCGTTTTGAAAAAGATTCACTTAAACAAATAGATGGAAATCTTGACACCTATGGTGTTTATGGTATTATTAATGCTTTTGTGGGAGGCACAGATGCAGATACAGATGGATATTATGAAACCTACACTTTTCAGATCGGAATAGATGGTGACGCGATTCCTGGACCGGCTATAGTTTATGGGAAGATGAAGTGTATTACCACGGGACAGAGTTGGTGGTCTGCATCACCATGGACTATCACAGGCATAGCTACAGATTATTATTATTTTGGCTTTGATGAGACTGATTTCTCCGGCTATGTTACAGGTAATACAAACTTGGATTTTACAGTGGAATTGTGGAACTCAACCAAAACAACATTACTTGCATCTGACGCCTCTGTAAGTGGAGAGCCAGTTAAGGCCGATTATATTGCTCCTATCAACTACAGTGTTTACGGCATAATAAATAATTTCGTGGG
>CAJATL010000183.1 GCA_903944895.1 uncultured Bacteroidota bacterium | reverse complement strand
GGCGGCTGGCGGAAGTTGCTCCGGATCATAATAAATCCCGATATTGGCGTGGTTTTTATGCGGAAAACACCAAACATAGGCCGAACGCATTTTACGGGGATTGACGTACCACGAAAACTTTGGGTTTGAAATTTTTACCTCCGTCGAAAATCCTGCCCGGATTTTGAACGGTAAATTGAGGTATTTCCGCACCTGTGAAGTGGCTCCATCGGCGCCTACCAGCCACTTAAAACCAAAATTCCCATGATTGGTTACAACATAATTCTTCTGAATATTTTTAATAATCACCGGATTCCGGATTTCGATGTTGGAGGCATTTTTAAGCTCAGATAACTTGAAATCGGAAAGGTCTTTGCGGGTAATGGTTTTTAAAGGATTCTGGAGACGAAATGTAAATTTCAGGCGGTTAAGGAAAACGGTCTGTTTATCAAAAACCCGGATTTTATCAGATGGCAGACCGAAATTCCCGGCAAGCTGGGTAATCCCGCCACCGCAAGCTTTGGTTGCTAATGTTTTGCTTTTATCAATGATCAAAACCGAAAGCGGGCTGCCGGCCAACTCCCTGGCACAACTTAATCCGGCCGGACCGGCGCCAATAATTACGACATCATAAAAATCTTTCATTTGAAGATGGATTTAGCCTGACTTATTCACAACTTTAATAGAACGCGGATAACGCGGATTTTACAGATTTACACGGATAAAGACAAAAATCTGTGGAAATCCGCTTTATCTGTGTCATCCGTGTTCTTTTTGTGTCATGTGATTAATTATTCAGATTAGAGATACCGCTTTGTGCTTTTCTTATAATCCAAATATTGCTGACCAAACCTTTCGGTCAGAAATTTTTCTTCGTTGAGGATGATTTTATGGTGAATCAAAATTCCAACGACCGCAAAAACCAGGTTAAAAGGGTTGGGAACCAACATCACTGAGGCAATGGCAACGATGATTAAACCAAGATACATCGGGTTGCGGCTAAGTTTGTAAATGCCGCTTGTCCGGAGTTGGATTACATCATTTTTCGGAAGCCCCATTTTTGTGTATCTGCCAAGATGAATCAGCGATAAGCATAAAAACAGGACGCCTTCAAAAAAGATAAAAACACCGATCCACCGAAGGAAATCCGGAACCTCAAGCCAGGAAAGTTTAAATCCCAAAGTTTCAAAAAGCAAAAAACAATTGGGGAGTAAGATCAGGACTTTCCCCAAAAGCTGGACAGAAAGATTCATCGTTGCCCGTCCAAAAAGCTCACCACCGGCGGCTTTTACTTTGTAAGCCACCGTAAAGAAAACGATACCCAAAGTGGCAAATAAAACCAGGATAAGCGTTTGCTGAATGTTCATTTTACAAATACTTCTTTAAGTGCGTTTACCCAATCGGTAATTCGTTTTTTGGTGAGTTCCGGCTGATTTTTCTCGTCGATGGCCAGGCCGACAAACTGATTTTCTCTCACAGCGAGTGAAATATCAAAATCGTAATTGTCAATCGCGGTAAAGCCCGTGATGCAGGAATAGGGTCTGATTTTATGAAATAAAATTCCCATGCCGTTCACGAAGCTGTCGCTCCACTCTTTTTGGTCGCCCACGCTGAAAAGGGCTACTTTTTTACCGGTAAAATCAATCTTTTCGAGCAAAGCTGCAAAATTCTCCCAGTCTTCCTGCATTTCGCCCAAACCCCAGGTGGAGGTTCCGAATACCAGGTTTTCATACCTTTCGATATCTTCCTTTTTACAGTTTTCGATGTTGTGCAGATCAGCGTTTTCTTCGCCAAACTGCGAAAAAATCATCCCGGCAATTTTTTTGGTAAAACCAAGCGTTGAGCCGTAAAAAATTCCTGTTTTTTTCATTTTAAATTTTTTGATCAAAATTATGACTGGTCTGATCCAGGGTTCTTTCCCTTGCAAAAGTAAGTTTTAGAACAAACAGAAGGCTGTTTTGTTTTGGTTCCTTTGCATTAATGAGATCAGTCTAAAAAGGTGACATAAATTTTATTAATGTGGCTAAAGCCCTGAATATCACGCACATCAATTGCCCCGACCTTAAGGTCGGGGCAATTGAAAATCAAGCACTTACTGGGCTTTAGCCCAAAACTAAACAGTTTTTAGACTATACTCATTAATCCGCTGTTTTCATACTCCATATGATTAACCACACCTGTCAGAAAATTAAAAGCTGTGAACAATTATTGTATGATTAATTCATAGCCGGCATTTAACCGAAAACATAAATTCAGGCAAAGATTTGAGAATAGGTTCAATACTCAGAAAAAAGCAATATTTTTGGTCGCTGTTATTTATTAAAAATATTTTTGAAAGAGCTATGGAATTGTCTGAAAGATTAATGGTTAATACGCCAAATGTTGTTCACGAAACAATTGATGGTGAAACAATTTTACTCGATTTGAAAACCGGTAGTTATTTTAGTCTTGATGGCTCTGGCGCGGTCATCTGGGAATTTATTGATAAAACCGGTGACTGGCAGCAGGTAATCGGAGTATTATCTGCCGGTAATCCTGATAAAAGTGCGCTTGTTTCGGCTTCGGTAACTGGTTTTGTTGAAGAACTTGTTAAAGAAGGTTTGCTGGTAAAAGCAAATCATGAAATACCAGCCGGTGATGAGCGCTTGCTCATGAGTCAGCTTGCCGAATTTGCCGGGGAATTTAAACCGCCGCTTGTCAACAAATATACCGACATGCAGGATTTGTTGCTGCTCGACCCGATTCATGAAGTTGACGAAAAGGGCTGGCCCGAAAGCAAATCAGCCGAACAGGAAAAACCATAAACAATGCGTTTTCAGATACAAAAATCCTTCAGTTTTTGATGAATCATTTATCAGGCAACCCTTTCCCATCCGAAAAGCATGAACTTCTTTTAAAGGCATCCCTTTTAAAAGGCGAAGCTATGATGAGTGCTTTTCAAAAATGGAAAGTTTTGGTTGATTTTGAAAAAGACATCGAATACGCCTCCTTTCGTACACTTCCACTTTTGTATTTTAACCTTCATAATCAGGAAGCTCATGACGACCTGATGCCTCGCCTGAAAGGAATTTACCGGAAATCGTGGTCGAAAAACCATTTGCTGTTTTTTAAAGCTGGTGAGGTGATTTCTTATCTTCAAAACTCGGGAATTCTGGTCATCATCATGAAAGGAATTGCCCTTTCGATATTGGTTTACCAGAATCACAGCATCAGGCCAATGGCTGATATTGATATTCTGGTTCCTTTTCCGCAGGCTCTAAAAACCATCGGATTGCTTAAAGATGCCGGATGGATTATGCAAAATCCGCATTACCTTGAGTTTAACCTGAAATATGGTCGCAGCATCACTTTTGTGGATCACGAAAAAACCGAACTCGACGTGCACTGGCATCCCATTTTTGAAGCACATGGCGATATTTCGGAGACCGACTTCTGGGATAAAGCAATTCCTTTGCAGGTTGCCGGTATCCAGACTTTGTCGTTTTGTACAACCGATCTGTTTTTCCATACCATCGTTCACGGCTTAAGATACAATCCTGAGCCACCAATCCGCTGGATAGCCGATGGATTGGCGCTTCTGAAATGCAGCGAACTTCCGGTGGATTGGGAAAGGTTGTTGCATCACACCCAAAAATTTAAAGTTGCACTTTATATGAAGGATGCGCTGAACTATCTCGTCAGAGAATTTAACGCCCCTGTTCCTGCATCATTCCTTGCCGAAATCGAAAAACTGAAGGTTAAACGCATCGATAAACTGATTTTCGGACATGCACAGAAACATGGCGACAAAAACCCGGAAACCTTCATCGAAAAAATAATCACCGTTTACGCCGCTTATATGCGGCAGACCAATAAAAACGGGTTTTTGGCCAGACATATCGGGTTTGTAAAATATCTGCGGTTCCGCAACCAGGGAAAATCATTCTTCAGGATTTTGCTTTACCAGCTTTCACTTTTATTCAAAACGCGACACTAATTTTTCAGGATATTAATCAGAAAGGGCATGATGTTTTCAAAAAAAACCGCCGACAAAAAAACACCGTTTTTATCTATTGTAGCCTGGAACTATTTTTATCAGTTTTTGAGGCCCTACAGGATCAGGTTATTTGGCATTTCACTGGGGTTTGTGTTTCAATCGATGCTCATCATCCCGACTTTGCTGCTTATCCGCATTCTTTTTGATGAAGCCATCCCCAAAAAACAAATCGACACATTTTTTTACATTGGTTTGGCTATCATGTCGATCCGCCTGTTGAATACGTTGATTTCTTTGTTTTTAAGAAAAAGAAATCTCAAAATCGTCAATACAGCAATTTCCAAACTCAGAGAGGATTTAACAATAAGGTTTTTTTCTTTTTCAAGATCATATTATACCCGTGAAGACCTGGGAATCATTCACACACGCATTGTTCAGGATACCGAGCGCATCGGGGGAATGAGCAATGCCTTGATTTCGGGATTGTTTTCGTCGGTGCTGATTATTTTAGGACTTGCATTGATTCTGATTTATCTGAACTGGTATCTTTTTTTGATTGTGATTGCTTTTTTGCCGGTACTGTTGTTCTCAAACATGTATATGGGTGGAGCAGTGAAAAAGAGTGTTCGTGCTTATCAGCGTGCCTTCGAAGGGTTTTCGAAAGGTACGTTGTTTCTGATGAAATTTATGGATCTGATCAAAATCCAGTCGGTTGAAGCTGATGAAAGTGAAAAACACATGGGGACCATCGACAATTTAAAAGAAAAATCCACCGACAAAAATTACATGTCCTCTGTTAACGGGCAATTACAGGCATTCCTTGTGGGAATTATCGGGATTATGGTGATGGTTGGAGGTGGGATTTCGGTTGCGATAGGTCGGATGACAATCGGCGATTTGATGGCTTTTTATATGGCTGCCAACCATTTACAATCGCAACTCAACACCCTGAGTAACTCTTTTTCGACTGTTGTTACCGGAAATGAATCGCTGGTGACCCTTCATAACATTGCCATTCAACAGGAAACAGAGCCATATTCCGGAAACCGGCAATTCGACTTTACTGGGCGTTTGCAGTTTCAGTCGGTTTCGTTCGGCTATACCGAAAAACCTGTTCTGACAAATATTTCATTCGATATTTCGCCTGGCAAACGTATCGCAATCATTGGCGAAAACGGTGCCGGAAAGTCAACCATCATTAACCTGATCCTTGGATTTTACAAGCCAAAATCCGGGATCATTACCGCCGATGGAATCAACTTTCAGGAAATTGATTTTAAACATTTCCGTAAACAAATCGGGGTAGTGTCGCAGCATCCACCATTATTGCCGGCAACCATCCGCGAAAACATCCTTTACGGCAATCCTGATATTTCTGATGAACACCT
>CAJATL010000182.1 GCA_903944895.1 uncultured Bacteroidota bacterium | reverse complement strand
TATTAGTCACTTATTTTTTAAAAGGGCTGCAAAATTAATACTATTTCCGATTCTGCAAAACTTTTTTTTAAAATCTTTTTCTATATTCCCTGAACTATTTCCGATCTGATTTTCTTCATTTAAATCGGGCTGCAAAAGTAAATAAAAATAAATTAGAAAATACAAATTAATTGAAAGAATTATCATTTTTCTCAAATAAAATCCCATAAAAATCTCAGAGAAGTTGAATATCAACTCGTACCAATCCTATCTGTGGACATAAATATTGTAAATGATCTTCAATTTTGTAGCAAAAACACCTGCAAAAACAGAATTATTACCTGTTTTTGACAATGGGAAGTGATTTCTTCAATCCAAAAACCTACAGATTAACATTAAATTGAGGTAAAAGATCATGTTTAATAATGAAGAAAAATAATCGAAGTCAAAGAAAACGACACTAACAATTTAATACTTTTTTGGGCTGGCGAAAAATTTCCCAGAGAGGAAGTTCCAAAGCGTCGAATAGATAGGAATATCCTTAAGGTATTTTCTTCTTTGCCCAGCAATTTACAATTACATCAAGAAACTCAGATAATTCCAATTATTGTGAAGCATCTCTCCAAAAAGTCATATTGTGCTAAATTATGCTTGTGGAATACTTAAATAACATTGAAACGCATGACAAGAACTGAAAACAGAAATCTTATTAGCCCTCTGTCGAATATCTGAAATTGTGAATCAATTTTCAAAAAATCATTGATTTATTTACACACTATTAAAGAAAAATGTGTTGCTTCTCAAAAGTTATCCAGATAGTTTGACCGGTAAGGGAATTATTTCCAACAAAGTTTTAAACGCGCACCTGGCAAATTATGAACCTAAATCAAACGACTTTATTATACAATTTATCCAATGCATCTGCGGATCTTTCACAAAAAAATTAATGTAATTAAAATGTATCTTGTTGGGTGGATTCCTGAATTTCTCTGTCGTACTTCTTAAATAATTAAACCTCATTGCAAACTTTTAATTCATTTGCAGCACTCCCCCTTCAGGATGTTAGAAATAATCAAAAGACAACAGATTATAAAAGCGGATTTTGAGCACAATAAAGAATCATTTTTAGTGTGATGGATTTTCAAACCTTTCGTTTTCAAAAATTATTTTTTACAATTTGATTTGTAGTGTCCAGGGGATGGTTTGGAATAAGCATTGTGATAGTGTCTTTGGTAAATGATTTCAAATCGAGTATGGCTATCAATCCAGAAATCGAAAAGCTTTAGGGCTACAATTATCGGTTGATGAAAGCTAATGTAAAATTAATAACAGAATTTGTCATCGCCGGATTAATGATTAACGATTTTTGGAATAATTCACCGGAAAGTATTTAATCCTAATCCAAAAAGGATTGAACCATCGTGATGATTGGTATGACAAAATGGTTTTAGCTTTACAAACTAACCCTATTGCAGACATATATTGAACAGTTTCACCAACAGCTTTTATAAGAAAAGGGAATTGACGTTTCAACAACGAAAATCGACCATACTAAAAATTGGGAAATCATCGATATCAACCCGAGCAAGAAAAAATACATTCGTGAAATGAGGCCCGATGGTTATGTTACCAGGTATTAAAACAATTGAAGATTATTGCTATTTCTACTTTACTAAAATAACTTTTGTCAATAATACCTGTCAATATCCAGTTGTCTTTGTCTGTGCCTAATGCGGATATGTTCCATGCAAAGGTCAACTTCTTTTTGTGTTGCAAAGTT
>CAJATL010000181.1 GCA_903944895.1 uncultured Bacteroidota bacterium | reverse complement strand
TCATTCTTATCAAGTGTTATAATGCGGTTTTTTAGCGGCATTACAAATGGCACCCAGCAAGGGATTGCGTCCCATCCATTGCAGCGAAAGGGTTCCGAACCCTCGAAGGGTTCGGAACCCTGATGACTGACCTGTCAGCGTGCGGAGCACCTGACAGCGTCTAAAAAATTTGGGCGGCATTACAAATGCCGCCCAGCCGGGGCGAAGGTTGCTGAGCCTGTCGAAGCATGTTCACCTTTTGCTTACCTGCATCACCCCCGGGCTAAGCGGAATTTGCAATTCCGCTTTAAAAAAGGTTGACACTATAAAATTCATTCCTGTTACGCGTCATAACCAGGTTTTTGGGCGGCATTACAAATGCCGCCCAGCCGGGTAGCGCTGTAGGTGCGAAATTATGGTAGAAATCATGCCAAACCTTTTTTTTTTAAGCCTCGTAGAGGCGAAATTATTACCAACAATAGCCATCAGTGTTTGCCATTTCGTTTGAGCGTTTTAATGTCGCCTCTACGAGGCTGCATTGTTTTTTTTGTGCGCCCGGCATGGGCGATAACTTGGCGGTGTAAGTCCGCTATGAGCTTGGTAGTAGGAATCATTAGCTGAAGGCAAGGGTGTCGTGGGTGACTGCGAATCTGAAGGAAGCCGGAGGCAAAGTCTTGGCCTGACGAACAGAAACTGCATAATAAGGCTTACAAAGGGCGGACGAGCTTGCATGACAAAGCAAAGTCCAATACTACCCGAATCCTTTGGAGTAAATGCAGCAGGTAGATGAGATGAAAGTTATCGCTCTTACCCGGGGAGACCTGATTGGCACGGTGGGGATGAATTCAAAACCATCAAACTATGCAGGGATGCATAGCTGAGCTATCAGGAGTCAGCAGAAGCCATAGTACGGAGACTTAGGTCGAAGGAAGGGCAGAACGTAGAGAAGTCTTAAATTTTGTAATACTCATGGACAAAGCAAAGAAAGCAGACAATCACGCTAATCCCGATAGCTATCGGGAGCGTGACTACCCACAGGAAGCAGGGATGGAATCCCGAGTTAATGGGGGAGAGCAGAGTTTTGCCAAGGCGTTAACAGAAGGAGAAGACAAGAACAAAATTCTAAACTCTACGAACCGCCGTATGCCGAACGGCACGTACGGTGGTGTGAGAGGACAGTGAGGGAAATAATCCCTCACTTCCTACTCGATTTTAAGGTTAATCCATGGTTTTTAAGTATCTAATTTAGAAGGTAGTCCCGAAAGTTATTAGGATAGAATATTCAATTTCGGGTTTCATTGAGAATAGAAGATTGCTTTGGTAATTTGAGTTTAAGTGTTGGAAAGCATTGATTTTTTAAAATTTGATAGTATCTTTATCCGATCAATACCTAAAAATGATTGGCTATGAAAAAAATATTTATTTTCCAGTTGTTGTTGGCTATTTCTTATGCCTTGCCGGCAGATGTTATCGAGAAAGCCTACCATTTCTCAAATCTGCAAATCTCTGAAGCCAACGGATTTCAGGTGATCCGGTTTAATGATGCGATGCAAACCGGGCTATCCGGAGAACCGATGCTTCCCTATTTTTCTGTTTCTTTGCTTCTCCCGCCGGGTCATATTGCCGGAAGCATCGAAATTATTCCGGGTGAAGAGGTCTTTTTGGATGGCGTATACCTGATTTATCCCATGCAAAACGTACAGCCCATATCTGAAGGCGGATCCGGCATTTTTATTAAAAATGAATTTGTTTATCAGAAGGATGGGATTTATCCTGAAAAAATGACCGGTCAGTTATCCACCTCCTTTTTAAATGGCTATTCGATGGCAATGTCGGCCTTTACTCCGGTAAAATACAATCCTGCCAAAGGAAAATTATCGTATTTTAAAAGTGTTAATATCAGAATAACAACAATTCAGGATAATAAAGCTGAGCTAGCCCTTCAAAACCTGAATTCATCAGCAATGGTGATGAATCGTCTTGCCGGCCTGGCTCAAAATATGGAAGTTTTTGAAGATTATCCAGCAAGAAAATCCCGTAATGATGATTATGGGTTGCTCATCATTACACCGTCACAATTCGAAAATGCTTTTCATCCCTTGAACGAACTTTACAAGACCCGCGGGATCATTGCTGAAGTTGCCACAACAGAATTCATTTATTCGACTATACCAGGTTTGGATAATCCCGAAAAAATCAGAAACTATATTATTCAGGAGTATCAAAATCATGGTGTCGAATACGTTACGCTGGGCGGCGATGTGGAGCATATTCCTTATCGCGGCTTCTATTGCACGGTTCAATCTACATCAGTTTATACCGACAATAATATTCCTTCCGACCTTTACTATTCAGCTTTGGACGGCAACTGGAACCCGGATGGCGACAATCTTTGGGGCGAAATTGGGGAGGATGATCTGCTGCCCGAAATTGGCGTGGCCCGGATGTCTTTCACCAGTCTGACCGAACTCAATATAATGCTTAACAAAATGATAAATTACCAGGCAGAGCCTGTAATTGGCGAGCTTCGAAACCCGCTTCTGGCTGGTGAATTCCTTTGGAGCGATCCTGAAACTTACGGCTCTGATTATCTTAACCTGTTAATTGGTTTCCAGGATGATAATGGTTACGAAACTACCGGAATACCAACAGACCACACCATCGAATTCCTTTATGACGAAAATGGCAAATGGACACAGGCCGCGATAATTCAAAAAATCAATGAAGGTCATTCATTTATTCATCATGTCGGGCATGCCAACACCACTTATGCAATGCGGCTTTCGAACCCCGATATTACCGATGCTAATTTTCAATCGGTAAATGGCAGCACCCACAATTTTACTTTAGTTTATTCGCAGGGGTGCAAATGCGGCGCTTTCGACAGTAATGATTGTATCGCTGAACGAATGCTTAACATCAATAATTTTGCTGTAGCGGTGGTGATGAATTCCCGTTATGGCTGGTTCAACGAGGGTCAGACCGAAGGACCTTCGGCTCATCTGCACCGTGAATTTGCTAATGCGCTTTACCATCAAAAGGAAAGCCATATCGGGATGGCGCACACCATTTCGAAAATTGAGACTGCACCCTGGGTGAATGCACCCGGGCAGTGGGAGCAGGGTGCGTTGCGCTGGTGTTTTTATGATTGCAATGTTTTGGGCGATGCTGCGCTGAATATCTGGACTGATGAACCTATCGAAATCACAGCAACTTTGCCGGATACCATTTCAGTAGGTGCAACCACTGTTTCGGTTACAGTTTTCCAGGACAATGCGCCTGTTGAAGACCTGAGCTGCGTTTTTGTTAAAGAAGGAATTATTTATGGAACGGCAAAAACCAACGATGCCGGCCAGGCTGAAATTATTTTTACATCACCACTTCCTGATTCAGGCATTGCTACGATTTATATTTCGGGGTATAACTGCCTCCTGCACGAATACGCAGTTTTTGTAGCTCCTGGTGGCCCGTTAATCCATCAAATCAACCTTGGTGGCAATTGGGCCGGGGTTTCATCAGCTTTAGTCCCTGCTGACAGCAGCATTGAATCGGTTTTTAAAGATATTCAGAACAACCTGCTGATAGTGAATAACCTTAAAGTTTTTTACCAGCCAGGCAATAGTTCAAATACTTTGATAACCTGGAACTTTAAATCCGGTTATTTTATCAAAACAAGCCAGCCTGTCAATCTGAACATCCAGGGGACGCTGGCAACCGACAAAAACATCACCATTTATTCGGGATGGAACCTGCTTCCGGTACTTTCACAAACGGAGGTTCCTGTAATGCAATTATTTGCCGGTCAGCTCGACAAGATTGAAATTATAAAAGATGCAATCGGTTTAAACATCTATTGGCCCGAAATGCAGATCGGAACCTTACAAATGCTGCTTCCGGGCAAATCCTATCTTTTAAAAGCCAACCAGGATTTTGAAATTGGTTTTTAATCAAACAAAAAAGTCATTTATTTTGAGAAATTTATGATAGAGCGTTGATTATTAGAATGAAAAGATAACTATGAGTAAGTTAGTTTTAACTATCCCAACAGAAGAAATAATTAAGGATAAGATTTACTTTTTGCGCGGACAAAAAGTAATGTTAGATAAAGATATTGCTTTACTTTATGGGGTGAAACCTATTCGTTTGCGTGAACAGGTTAAAAGAAATCTAAACCGTTTTCCTGAGACATTTATGTTCCAACTTACCGATGATGAAGTGCTTTTAATGGTATCGCAATTTGCGATACCATCAAAAAAGCATTTGGGTGGATTTCTGCCTTATGCTTTTACCGAACATGGGGTGTTAATGCTTGCAAATGTACTCAAGAGTGATCATGCCATACAAATGAGTGTGAGAATAATAGAGATTTTTGTAAAACTTCGCGAAATGCTCTCCGCGCACAAAGATATTTTGCTTAAAATTAATCAGTTGGAAAAGCAGGTAACTCAAAACAGCGAAGAAATCCGTTTAATTTTTGGTGCGTTAAAGAAGTTGCTAAATCCTCCATCTGAACCACGAAAGCCAATAGGCTTTAACACTAAGAAATCTGGATAAATTTGATACAACAATTACTAAAACATAAAACATGATAATTCTTTGTAAAGAAATGGTTTTAAAAACTTTACCACAAAATCATCCCGAAATCTTAAAAATTATTGAGGATGTTGCGGTGTCTAAATATCTCACCGAAAAGTGGCTCTATCAGGAGCCAATGCCCGATTCGATAATTTTTGGAATTGAAGCCGGTGAGGAAATTATCGGTGAAACCGCCTTGAAAAATATCCGGTGGTACAACCGCAAGGCCGAATTGAGCCTGTTTCTTAAACCGGAATTTCAGGGTAAGAAAATTGGCACCGAAGTGCTTATCAAAATGATGAACTACGCCTTTAATACGCTAAATTTTTACAGGCTTGAAGCCGAAGTTATTGATTACAACGAAATTTCAAGGAGGCTTGTCGAAAAGCTTAACTTTACACTGGAAGGCCGTTTGAGACAAGCAAAATATCATGACGGGAAATATTATGATATTTTGAGATACGGGATTCTGAAACATGAGTTCGAGAAGTCTTTAGAAAATGCCGAAAGATGAAACTCCAGATTTACAGCGACCTGCATATCGAGTTTGCCTGGTTTGATTTGCCAAAGACCGATGCCGACCTTATCATTCTGGCTGGTGACACAGGTGTTGGGAAAAGAGGCATCGAATGGGCAAAGTCGGTTGAGGCAGGTCTTCCGGTGGTTTACATCCACGGCAACCACGAGTATTACCGCGAAGCCTGGCCAAAATTGCTCGAAACCAACCGGGCACTTTGTGAAGGATCGAATATTCGTTTTCTCGAAAATGATGAATTGATTGTTGGCGATGTGCGCATTTTAGGTTGCACACTTTGGACGGATTTAAATCTTTACGGCAACATTCCTTTTGCTGAGCTAACAGCAGGTCAATACATGAACGATTTCAAACTCATCCGGAAAAGTCCTGAATATTCCAAATTCAGGCCTGTGGATGCGCTGCAGATTCACCGGAAATCGATACACTGGCTCGAAAACTCTTTAAAGATACCGGCAGCCAAAACGGTTGTAATCACACACCATGCACCCAGTTCAAAATCTATTCCCGATCAATATAAAAACGATCCTGTAAACCCGGCCTTTGCTTCCAATCTCGACAATTTCATCATGCAATACCAGCCCGACCTCTGGATTCACGGCCACATGCACCGGCCGACCGATTATTTCATCGGCAAAACCCGCATTATCTGCAATCCGCGGGGCTATCCCGAGCAATTTGGTAATGGTTTTGATCCGGCGCTGGTGGTGGAGGTGTGAGGAGGGTTTTTGATTTGAAAATGATTGTATTCCCTGAAAGACTTTAATGGTCTTAATTTTAAAATAGCAGGGCTTAATACAATGTCGTTAGTTAAGGATTTGAACGCTGATAACGCTGATGCAAGCAACGCTGATTTTCGCGGATTTCTTGTATCATAAACAGTTTTAATCCGCGTCCGCCGGCTGGCGGATCCGTTTGATCCGCGTTCCATTTTATATTTGTTAACTAAACAACATTGGGTCTTAATACACTTTTTTTTGTTTGCTGGAAGAGGTTAAATCCTGCAAATCCTGATCGCTTTTATAAATTTCTGAATACAAATCAGCAGACATTTTTAAGTCGTTAAGCTTGTGTTTTTCTTTCTGAAGGAACGATATCGCATAATTTAACAAGTCACTTTCGTTGTTAAAGCCCAACTCTTTGTAGTCCGAAAGTATCTGGAATTGTTCATTTGTAAGTGTTATGGTCCTATTCATAATATTTGTGCGTTAGTTTAATCTTCAGTGCTTTTAATGATAATTCGGTAACTTTCTTTTTAATTTTAAATCTTTTCAATCATTAATATTAAAACTCAGTTCTTATCTGCAAAGTTATAAAATTGCATCAAAATCTAAAGGAATAATGCCTGACTGTTTTTAAAGAATTAAGAAGTGCAGGTTTTCTTTGGCTCACAACATGTTCAAAAATCTGTTTTGCCGCGTATCTCAATGGTTTTAACCCGGCGCTGATGGTGGAGGTGTGAGGAATTGATACTGCCATGAAACTGAATAGAATCAAGACAAAACGATTTTTCTTATCAATTTTTATTACGCTCGTTTATGTGATAATTTTTGAGTTCTGAATTACTTTCTAAAATCATTATCTTTGTCAAAATTAAAATTCAAGTCATGGATCCGCTGAATTTAGACCTCAACAAACGCTACACCTACGCCGACTATCTTACCTGGATGGACGATGTGAGGCGCGAATTATTCGATGGCTTCATAAGGTTGATGACACCAGCACCATCGAGAATGCATCAGGAAATTTCATTCAATCTATCAAGATTATTTGGCAATTTCATTCATAATAAGCATTGTAAGGGATTTGCTGCCCCTTCGGATGTGCGTTTTCCAAAAGATGAAAAAAGCAAAAGTGATAAACAGGTTTACACGGTTTTACAGCCTGATCTTTTCATTGTTTGCGACCTTTCAAAGCTGGATGATCGGGGCTGCCTGGGCGCACCGGATTTGGTGATTGAGATTATTTCGCCAAAAAATTCGAAACGAGATACCCACGATAAATTTGAAATATACCAGCAACACGGCGTTCGCGAATACTGGATAATAAATCCCAACGATGAAAATGTAACCGTTTTTATTTTGGATGATAAAAGCAAATTCCAGTTTGTTGGCATCTATGCCGAAGATGACAAAATTCCGGTGAATATTTTTAATGGCGATCTTAAAGTTGATTTAACCGAAGTGTTCACTGTTTAATAAAATATATTCTTTTCTGCCTTACGGGAAATAACCTATTGAAAATAAGCCTTAAAGATTTTTAAAAACCTCCTTTGTTTTTTAGGATTTTTAAACAACTCTCAAGAATTTAACGGTCAAACTTCTTTAGCGATTTGCTTTTATTCTGAGAGAAAGTAACTGGTTACCAAAGATTTTAATTCCGAGCTCTGGATTCATGGTCATATTCACCAAACTGCAGATTATTTTGTCGGCAAAACCCGCATTATCTGCAACCCACGGGACTATCCCGAGCAATTTGGAAATGGTTTTGATGCGGGGCTGGTGCTGGAGGTGTGAGTACAAATTTCGCCGGATTTCATGGTGTTTCTTTACCCTTGATCTATTAGTAGAAACAGTTTTAATTCAAAAAATCACCAATTTCATCACTGTTTCATCAGTTTGTCATCCCCAAAATCATGCCGCCGATATAAGGGATCAACCAAATTAGCCAGACGATCAAACTATAACGATGGAAATTTTGACGCAAGGTAGTTTTGTTTTTACGCACCACCGATGTGGCCCATGTGGCATGAGCCAGCATCAGCCAGAGTGCAATCTGCCCGGTTAAGGTGTGTATGTTTGTCAAATCAAACGGGTTGTCAGAAATGTAGTGCATGGCCAGGGTGCCACAAACATCAAAAGTAAAACCTATCCAAAAAGTGACTACATGCCACGATTTCAGGTATTTGGAGAAACGTTCGGCCCAAACGCCAACCGAATAAAACAGGAGCGCCAGGGTTATTGTTACAGTCGAGAAAATGAGCATTGCTGACATAAAATGTGATATTGGTTTTTAACATGATTGTGTCCGGTCTGAAAACTGTTGGTTTTGGGCTCCCCGAAGGGATGCCTGTGGCAAAAGTCCGGTAACTGTCTGATTTTTCAATTGCCCCATCCTTAGTTTCGACAGGCTCAACTACCTTAGGGTGGGGCAATTGATTTGCCTGATATTTTGGGCTTTAGCCCCATTTTTTTAATTCTCGATACCTTTTCAGACCAGACTCAATAATAGAATTTTCACCGGCGATCATCCTATCAAATTCCTGAAGAATCATGCTTTGCAAGCATTTCAGGGTTGGTGGCATGTTCGCCGCTTTGTAAACTGAAATTTTTCAGATCACGATCATTTGATTAACGGACTTAATATTTCTTCGACTTCCTTTGTTGAATCCTGCATTACTTCTTCAACGATCCCACCAAACGACTTTGCCAGAACGCCGGTGTTCATGCGTGAAATGTAAGTTTTGCCATCACTTTTTTCGTAAACGCTTACCCTGCATGGCATGAGCGACGATACAATTCTTTCGTCATCTTTGGCCAGAATTTTACCGGAATGTTTTGGATGACAAAGCGCAAAAACCTTTACCGGCAACACTTCGGTGCCATTTTTTTTCATGGTTTCCTGCAAGTCGTGAACGGTAATTACTTTCCAGGTCTTTTTCTCGATTTCGGCTTTAAGCTTTTCAACGGTTTCGTCGAAATTGTACTTGCTTTCATTTTCCAAAAACATGACATCCTTGTCCAGTTTGCCTGGGGTTTGACTTTTTACACTGACCGAAAGCAGAAAAAATACGATCAGGCTTGATAAAATTAATGGTTTCATAATACTTTTTGTTTAAAATTTAATATGAGTTGAGGTCGGTTAAAACCCGAAAATAATTATTGAAACATAAACAGGAAATCTGCCTTTTTGTTTAGTCGTCATTGTTCGGTTTGAATTGTTTAACAGATGTAAAGGATTATAGAGGTTCATTTAAAATCAGATGAATTAATTTGTTAAATAATAGTTAAATTCCTGAAAACGTGAAACATTCAGCAGCCAAATTGTTTATTAAGTTTGACCGAGAATTGTTTTTATTTCGACTTCAAGTTTCATTTGTCGTGAATTTGATGGTAAACGAAACTGATTTTATCATAAAATTAAAAATATGGAAAGAAGAGATTTCTTATTAAAATCAGGCATGATGGCTGCTTTTGGGGTTATGTCGCAAAACATGATTGGTGCTCCTGCAGCTTCTCCGGCTCCGGCTGGTCCATTGCAACCCGTATTATTGCCATCGTTGCCACCTTTGGCTGATGATGGAGGCATGGCAATCCGTGTTTGGGTGCGTTCGGCCATGACCAATGGATTGTTTTCGAGCGTTGAATGTGCCGTTGCGCCCAAATTGATGGGGCCACCTCCGCATTTTCATAACGAACTCGATGAGTTGATGTATGTAATTGATGGCACCGCCAGTATCCTGATCGGCGATGACATTGTAGAAGTGCAGGCCGGCGGCTGGCATTTGCGTCCCCGTTTGATTAAACATACTTTTTTTAATGCTTCCGACAAGCCATTGCGTTTTTTCGATATGTATTTCAACCAGCCTTTTGAGGAATATCTCGAACGCATTTTCCATGAGCTAACTCCCGACAACGGCTGGGTTGAAGGTTCTGATGAAAAGAACCGGGAAATGGGAAAACTGAACGAGAAATTTGGTCTGGTTTTCCCTCCAGATGCCTTTGATCAGCGGCAGGAAATTGTAAATCAATTCGGGCTAAAATAATCACAATAAAGTTTTAATAGAAAAGTAAATCATTTAGTTAATTCATTTAAATTCATAAAATTATGTTACTAAAAATTGGATCTGATAACGACGATGTAAAACGGCTTCAACGCAGGTTAGGATTAAATGATGATGGCGACTTCGGGTCGAATACCGAGGCAGCAGTGAAGAGGTGGCAGACTTCGGTTAATCTGCCTGTAACAGGAATCATAGATGATGCGCTCTGGGCGCGGCTTTTCCAGCCTGTAAATTTCAAACTTGATGCATTAAAAGGCAAGATTCCTGATCCGGTGCTTTCACAAATTCCCAAAGCAGCAACAGAATTTAATATTATCAATGCTTTGAGGCTTGCCCACTTCCTGTCGCAGTGTGGCCACGAAAGCGGAGGTTTTAAACTGATTGAGGAAAATCTCAACTATTCAGCAGAAAGGTTAAAAGAAAAATTCGGGAAATATTTCCCGGGAGATTTACACTTATCTTATGCCAGAATCCCTGTAAAAATTGCATCCCGCGTTTATGGAAGCCGCATGGGGAATGGTGATGAGGCCAGCCAGGAAGGCTATAAATTCCGAGGGAGAGGTTATATTCAGCTTACCGGCAAAGACAATTACACCAGTTTTGCCAGGTTTATTGGCGAAGATACCGTTGCAAACCCCGACCTCGTTGCCACAAAATACCCATTGGCTTCGGCAGCATTTTTCTTTAATTCAAAAAGATTATGGGCGATTTGCGAAAAAGGTTCAAGTGAAGCTGTGATTACCGAGTTAACCCAGGCTGTAAATGGCGGTTTAAATGGTTTACCCGACCGCATCCAACATTTTAATGAGTATTACAACCTATTGAAATAGCAACATTTTTATCGATTTTTATCAGGATGGAAAAAGAAGAAAAAAAACTATTCGACAGCATCAAACGGGCAACGGTACTGTCGGGCATTGGTATGGGACTTTTGTTGGGGATGATCATGGGATTGTCGGTTTCGGAAGTTGTGAAAGTCATCATGGCTTCACTAACTGCACTGCTTGGTGTATTCCTGGGTTTCGACAAACGTAGTTTTACAGGAATGGACAAAGAAACCTATCAAAAGGATAAAAACGAAACACTGCTCACTTCGCTGCGCGCCGGATGGTTTGGACTGGCTGTAGTTGCCGGAATTCTTGGCGGGATGTGGATTCGCACAAATGAAGTTTTTACCATTTCCGTCGAAAGTGCCGTGAAGCAATGGACTGATGCCGGTTTTGAGCCAGAATATGCCCGCAAACTGGTTACTTATGAGCGGCTTGGCATAAATCCAACCACCGGTGAAGCCGGCGAAATTGGAGCACTTCAGCGTGGTCATCAATCCAATCTTTTTAGTGCCGAAACGATTAAAAAAATCAGCAGCAACATCGATACCAGTAACTGGAACAACGATTGGGAAAAAGCTAAAACTGAGATGTTGGATCTCGAAAATGCTGCTTTAACAAAATTGGTTTCAACCATCGAATTAAATATTTCCGAAAGCGACAGGTTTGCATTTCTGGGTAGTCTTCGTTATTTGTTGATCAGGTTAACACCAAAAACGAGGATTTGCAGCTTCGGGACAGATTTAAGCAAATGGCAGGGTAACACGATGTCAGCCCGATTAGCGATCGAAATCGAAAAGCTTCCTTCAGCCGAACAGCAGAAAGTGATGAAATCCCTTTCGAACCTTGTTTGCGAACTCGAAAATAAATAATTGTTCATTTAAAGTAAAACACAATGAAAATCAAAACTTTATTTTTATTTTTCCTGACTATCGCAACCTTACATTCGGCAGGCATCTTTGCGCAGGGCAGCGACCGTATTTCTGCCAAATCGGTAGTTAAGATAACCACCAAATTTAAGGGTCCTGACGAAAAGGGACAAATTGTAACCAAAGCCGGAAACGGAACCGGCTGGTGCTGGAATAACTCAAAACAAGTGGTTACTGCGCTTCATGTGGTGGCCGGCATTCCGGTAAAGGACATCAAAGTTTACACCGATAAAGAATCAAAAAGCAGTGGGGTGGTTAAGATTGTTAAAGTGCTCAAAGAAGCTGATCTGGCATTGCTGGAACTCGACACGGATCTGGGTTTAACTCCGCTTACCCTTGCTGAGGTTGATCAGAATTCAACAAGTGAATTTTATGTCTGGGGATTTCCTCACGGCATATTTCAGATGGCCGGCGATGATATCCGCTTTTCGCGAAGCCTTGACGCATCTCCAACACTCAACAGCATCATTAACAAAACCGGTGCTAAAGACGAGTTTGAAGTGCAGGAGTACCCGCTGCCTACAGCAAAAATTCTCCGGGTGAGCTCAACCATTCAGCCCGGCCATTCCGGTGCTCCAATTATCGACAAAAGCGGTAAAGTAATCGGTGTTGCCGATGGCGGCCTTCGCTCCGGCACTGCCCGTCTGAATTGGGCCTTCCCTGCAAATATGTATGTTCCACGCCTTTTAAATTCTAACGATCCTGCTCCCACGACCACGTCTTTGCAGTCGAATCTTTACAGCAGCTATACCGTTATTCCGGATAACGTTTCGCAGGAAGAGCAAAATCAGATCGTCGAAAAGGAAGCCTCGGAAAATATTGTTGGAAACGACAGTCAATCCATTTCAAAAACCTGGACTGCGAGTTATGATGAAATCCTTGAAACGATGTACGAAGAGGATAGAAATGAAATCATGGTTATTTCCGCTCAGAATGGTATTAATATGGATGACACCTGGTATGATATTTATGAAGATTTCAATACAGGCGCCACTATCACAATTCCTTACGGCGAAAATATGGTTTATGATAATGGTTGGTTTTATGTTAACAATGAATCGAATACGTTGCACTATTCATCATTGATTTTTAATGCTGGTGATTATGAAAACGCCAAAAATAGTGCATACCAGGTATTTAATGACATCCTGAATTCGAAAATATATGTCGAAAGCCCCGATTTATGGGTAGTAAGCCCGGAT
The DNA here is from genome assembly GCA_903944895.1 of uncultured Bacteroidota bacterium. Taxonomy (GTDB): domain Bacteria; phylum Bacteroidota; class Bacteroidia; order Bacteroidales; family 4484-276; genus CAJATL01. The sequence goes on along the minus strand of CAJATL010000181.1, from coordinate 20,814 downwards.
GTTCCGGATGAAGACCCGGTTGTGGATGATGAAGCAGAGTATGCCAGTTATTTTTTAACACGTTATTCAAATGATGAAAAAAACCTGATGCTTTTGTACAATGCTGAGATTGAAGGAACTAATCTGCTGGTTGTAATGATGGTTTGCGATCTGAATAAATTACAGGAAGACAACTATAAGAAACAGTTTCTTCATTATACGGTTGCGCTTAACCTGGCGGCTTTTGCAGGGTATTAATGCTGTTGTTTCGATAATACTTTTGGATGAATTTGCTTTTGGTTTTCTAACAAATTGATAGTTAGTAATTTATTAATTGCACCATGACAGACGATTATTCAATCGAAAAAAGGCTGAATTATCTTGGAAAAGAACTCATTCAGGAAATTCTCGATACTTCTGATGTTAAAACTTTCCCACCAAACACCTGGTTGGTCAGAGAAGGGGAGTACATCAAAGTTATTCCGATTGTTTTGAACGGGCTGGTAAAGGTTTTTACCCAAATTGACGACAAGGAGCTTTTGCTTTATTATATCCAGCCTGAGCAAAGTTGCATAATGTCGTTTGCATCGGGCCTTAACAATGAAAAAAGTAAATTTTTTGCCGTTACAGAGGAGGAAAGCGCGGTGTTGCTAATTCCAGCCTACAAAGTAGCAAAATGGGTAACTTCGGCACCCCGGATAAATCTGCTCTTTTATCAGCAATATGGGCTGAGATATTCAGAACTCATTGATACGATAAACAGGTTGCTTTACTATAAACTCGATAAGAGGCTGTTGGATTATCTTATCGAAAAAGTTAAAATAACAGGAAAAAATCCCATCAAAATATCGCACAAAGAAATTGCAAACGAATTGGGTACCGCCAGGGAAGTAATAAGTCGCCTTATCAAAAAGCTTGAAAGCCAGAATTTGGTAAAGCTCCACCGCGACAGTTTAGAGGTAATTTTATAGCTGTGACTTTTGTCACTGCATTGGACGAAAACGCAAAATATCTTTACCTCATCATTTTTAAATTTTATCTTATGAAGAAAATATTGCTTCTTACAGGGCTTTTTATTGGATTATTTGCCAATGCGCAGGTAAATCTGAGCTGGGTAAATTATCCGGGCGGGGTATCGGTAGCTGCCGACGCTTCAAATAATGTTTACACGGCCAACTGGGATTATAATCCTGCCGGCGACATCACACTTACAAAGCGGGATGCTGCCGGTAACATACTTTGGGAAAAGGCTCACAATAACACAAATAATACCTTGCATGAAGTTGCTACCTGGGTTGAAACGGATAGTCAGGGCAATATTCTGGTTTCGGGAACGATAAGATCAGGTTATTCAAACCCTGTTAATGCAGCCAGTTTACTGATGAAATTTGATCCTTCGGGCAATTTATTATGGCGAAAGGTTTATGAAAACGATTATGATGGTTCATCAACAAAAAAATGCCTGATTGACGAAGATGACAATATTTACGTGCTTGGGTTTGGGAGTAGTGGCACAGCTATGACTACCAAAATTAAAAAATTCGATTCAAATGGAGAGGCTTTGTGGACTTATTTTGATAATGCAGGAATTGGTGCGCCAGTTAATTTCAAATTTACTCCCGACCAGGGAATCATCATTGTTGCCAGAGCTATTTATGGAAGCATCAACGGCTATGCAAAAATTGATCTCGAAGGCAATGTCATCTGGAGCCTGCCCGGAGTAAGCAGCCTAACGATGGGTGATGCAGCCGGTGATAATGACGGAAACAGCTACATCGTAACCGGCGATTATGGTGCTGCCAAATCCGGAGGCGTGGTTAAAAAATTATCTCCCGATGGTGCTTTAATCTGGGAAAAAACCACCACGATGACAGGTTTCAGGGTTGAGGTTGGCACAGACAATCAACCCATCTTCAGTGGCTATCCCAATTCAGGAACCACTGGTGCCGCTTTTATGAAATTCGACCATCTTGGAAATATGTTGTGGGAAAATCTTGATGCTGATGGACCCGGAATGGCTTTGTTGGCACATACTCAAATGAAGCTTGATGGAATGAATGCGGCCTATCTTGCCGCAGGAACAATGTTTGAAATGGCGGTGTGCAAAGTCAGAAGCGATGGAACCTCATCCTGGACGGCAACAACAAGTGGCAGTTACGCTTATGCCATTGATTTTGGAACAGGGAACAGCATTTTTATGGTTGGTGGAGCTACGGCTAAATTAATTCAAAACGAATCAGTTACTTCAGTTGATGAATTTGTTTTACAGGATGTTAAGATCTTTCCAAACCCAGCAGTTAATGGGTTTTTTACTGTTGATTTTCCAGCATGGACAAGGTTCCCGGTAAATGTTCAAATTTACTCAGCATCAGGTGCTTTGGTTTTCAACAAAGAATTGAAAGATAATGGCGCAACCATCAAAACCAATGATTTTACCTATGGAATTTACATGCTGCAAATTCGAAGCAGCGAAGGCGTTACAAGCAGGAAGATTATTATCGGAGACTGAAAAACTTTTAAAAATCATTTTAGTTAAAAGAGGTAGCATTTTCTAATTTTTTATGCCACTCCAACATAAAAGTGCTGACAGCAAAATAGTCTTTCTAAGTTGTGAAATTTGTCACTGCAAAGGTTTTTGCAACCAGGTAATTTGCAAAGATTTTGAAAATAAATTCTAATTAAAAATATGAAAATTATGAAGAAAAACATGGGATCAGCCGACAGAAAAATCAGGTTGATAATTGCTGCAATCGTAATGATTGTATCTGCTAATTTTATTAATGCCCAGCAAGTCAATACTGAATGGGTAATAAATAATTTTGACGGTTTTCCTGTTGGTGTTATGATCGGGCTTGATAATAGCGAAAATGTTTTCGTTTCCGGTCAATCTGGCGATAATACCAGGATTATAACCGCGAAATACGACACAAGTGGAAATTTAATCTGGGAGAGATTTTATTCAATCCAAGATCTTGGTGTTGTTGCAACATGGTTATCCGTAGACCCGTTTGGGAATGTTATTGTAACTGGATATCCACGTACATTCACCAGTAATCCCGTCGAGGTTGGTTTGCTTACATTAAAGTATGACAATAACGGAAACTTGCTCTGGGATAGATTAATTTCCGGAACGTGGGCATTTGCAGTGCGTTCAATTGTTGATGAGTCCGGAAATATTTATGTAACAGGACGAGCATGGCAGTACACAGCAACCTACGATTTCGTGACCGTTAAATATGCCCCCGACGGAACTCAGTTATGGTTTGATACATTTGATCAGAATGGTGGATTTCAAACACCAACAAGTATGGATTTAGATCAGGCAGGTAATCTTTTTGTTACAGGTGGTGGCCAGAGCGGAGGTTTAATTACTGTTATGTACAACAGTGCAGGTGTTCGTCAATGGGTTAAAGAGGAATCGGGAACAGCTGGACATAGTATCAGGCTTGATGGTAAAGGAGGAATTTTTATTACAGGCTCTTTCTACGATGCTAATACAGGAACAAACAATGATATCAGACTAATAAAGTATGATTATTCCGGTAATCTGCTTTGGCAAAAATTTTTCGACTTTGGTAATTCCGAATTTGGGAAACTGGTGAATATTGATTCTCAATCCAACATATTAATTACTGGTTTTGGTGACTTACCCGGGGAATTCCCGGGCTGGCTAACGGCTAAATTCGATGCTTCCGGCAATCTTTTATGGTATAATAGATTTAAATTAAATCCGGGATGGGAAGAATATCCTTACTTTGCTTTGACAGGACCAGAGGACGAGATATATATTACTGGTAATGTGGGTGTAGTATCTGGCGGGACCACATATCAAGGTTTAGAAACTGTAAGATATAATTCAGACGGAAGCAACTCCTGGGTGGCTGGGGTCAATCAATATGCCGGAATTGGAAAAGGTCTTGCTCTTGGTGATGATATGAGTTTGTACGCCGTGGGAATGTTCTACTATTCTGTAATAAAATATTCACAATCCACCCCAACAGGAATTGAACAAATCTCTGAGATTCCGGAAAAATTTAACCTTGAGCAGAACTATCCGAATCCGTTTAACCGTTCAACTACAATAAAATTCACAATACCCGAAAGTGGTAATACAATTGTAAAAGTTTATAAAATAGCAGGTTCGGAAGTAGCTATTTTAATAAATGAAGTAAAACAACCAGGAACTTATGAAGTTGATTTTAATGCTGCTGATCTTTCGAGCGGTGTTTACTTCTATTCATTACAGACTGATAACTTCCGTGAAGTTAAACAAATGATACTGCTTAAGTAAGAATAACAAGGATTTCAAACCAAAAATTAATCATAGTTCTCACTTTTTACACAGAGCCAGAATTCATTAATAAAATGCCCAGGAAAACATCTTTTAGGGCTTTCTTCTTGAAGAGTGCGTAGCGATCGAAAATGAAAACCCTAAACGTAAGTATTGAAATCACTTACTAAACCTTATGTTAGCCTTATTTACCCATTCATTCTAAAAAAGAAACAAAAAATTATTATGCCCATTGTTTTCTTATTTATCATTACCACAAATACTTTAAATCCGCAACATTGTTCCTATCGCAGGCAATACCGGTAGTCAGGGCGACTATTTGGAGGCCATCTGGATTGTCCATGATGGCGATACATACATTGCCGACTATTTCCGGCTTTGATGAGGGTGGTTTTGTAAAATTGAGTGTGATGGAACTTCATCCTGGACCGCAAAAATAAGTGGCAGTTACGCTTATGCCATTCATTTTGGAACTGGGAACAGCATTTTTATGGTTGGTGGAGCTCCGGCTAAATTAATTCAAAACGATTCAGTGACTTCAGTTGATGAATTTGTTTTACAGGATGTTAAGGTCGTTCCAAACCCGGCAGTTTATGGGTTTTTTAATGTTGATTTTCCAGCGGGGACAAAGTTCCCGGTAAATGTTCAAATTTACTCAGCATCAGGTGCTTTGGTTTTCAACAAAGAATTGAAAGACAATAGCGCAACCATCAAAACCGATGATTTTACCAATGGAATTTACATGCTGCAAATTCGAAGCAGCGAAGGTCTTACAAGCAGGAAGATTATTATCGGAGACTGAAAAACTTTTAAAAATCATTATAGTCAAAAGGGGTAGCATTTTCTACCCTTTTTTTATGACCCCCAACATAAAATTGCTGCCAGCAAAATAGTCTTTCTAAGTTGTGACATTAGTCACTGCAAAGGTTTTTGCAACCAGGTAATTTTGCAAAGATTTTAAAAATAAATTCTAATTAAAAATACGAAAATTATGAAGAAAAACATGGGAGCAGCCGACAGAATTATCAGGGTGATAATCGCGGCAATTATTGTAACACTTTATTTTACAGGAATATTAAGCGGGACGGCAGGCATCATTTTGCTTGTTTTGGCAGGGATATTTCTGCTGACCAGCACCATCAGTTTATGCCCACTTTACGGGATTTTTGGCATCAACACCTGCAATGCGAAAAGTCAGAAATAAAATGGCATTTCGATTAATTTTTTTGAATGAAAAATGAACAAATAGTGCATCGAATGGTTTTAAAAGTTAATTACAGTTTTTTTTATTTTTATAATCAACTCATTGTGAAAAAACTAATTTTTAGTCTAAGCTTTACTATAATATTCTTTTTCTCCATTGCCCAGCAACCTCCTCAATACTCGTGGCGTTACTATCGCCCTGGAAACACCGGTATTCAGGGCGACCAGGCAACTGCACTCTGGATTGATGGTAACGGCGATCCTTACATTGCCGCCAACACCGGCAACTGGGGCGAAGGGGGCTTTGCAAAGTTCGACCAGACAGCAAACAAATGGGTAAATTATTCAAATGTCGATTATCCTGTTTTGGGATCATTCGATAATGGCGATGTTCAGATACTGGATATTGTCGAGGATTTTGATAAAAACCTTTGGATGGGGAATTTTACCGGGGCCATTAAATTCGATCCTCAGGTCGGAGCTACATCGCTCGAAAGTTTTGTGCCTTCAAATTCCGCTTTGTTAGGCTACACCACCGATATTGATGTAGCCCCCGACAGCACCATCTGGTTTACAAGTGGAGGCCTTGTGCGCTACAAACCTTCAAGCGGTGATTGGACATACTGGCCGGGAGCCAATGTAAGGATTGCTGTACAACCCAAATCCGACGGCAGTTACCTGGTTTGGTCGGCTGATATTTATTACGGGCAGGTTTTCGTTTATAACAGTGCAACAAACCAAACAACCGACTATCTTCCTTCGGCCATAGGCGATGTAGCCGGTTTGCCCGGAAAAGATTGCGTTGACGATGCAGGGAATTTCTGGGCAGTACGGATGAAATCCAATGGCGACTGGGAAACCCTCGAATATCAGCGCCCTGATGGAGTGTGGGTTTATCCGACGCCACCATACGAAAATGCAAGTTTTTACATCGATTCGTTTAAAGCATTTGGAAATGGGAAAGCTGTTTTAGTGCTGACAAACGGAGAATCCTGGATGTTTGATGGCACTTCATGGCAAAATTTTGGAACCTGGCGTCCGGGCGATTTTAACCTTTCGATTGATGCGGATAACCAGGGAAATGTTTGGCTTTGTGGTATCGGTGGCGCAGCAAAACGTGATGCTGTAACCGGTACCTGGCAACGATACCGGATAACAAACACCTCCCAGATTGATTATTTTGTTGAAGATCTTTCAATTGACAACGAGGGAAATGTATGGTTTACCGGAAATGCCGGAACAGGGGTTGGTGGCTTTCAAAAATTTGATGGTGAAAGATGGACCGGTTTTAATGAATATACTTACGGACTGGGTTATCCTTTTCCTTACCAGGCCGATAATACACAAGCCATTTACAGCAGACCTTCAAATGGCGATGTTGTATTTAATCCTACTTTTCATGGAATACATGCCTGGGATGGTAATAATTATGTGGCCCTGGAAGACGTGATGAGTGACTCTGAGGGCTTTGTTGAAGATTCTCAAGGCAGATTGTGGAGCCTTGGCCCGTATTATAGTTTAAGATATTATGATGAAAGTGTGCCTCAATGGATTACAGTGCCAATTGTAGGCGGGGGTACCAGCATCAGAAAAGACCCAACCTTGCCGGGAACAATTTGGGCAACCACTGATTACGAGATTTTACGTACCGATGGGATTAATTCATTCTCACGCTCCATCGAAGACTTTCCAGGTTCAGTCGCCTTTACAGGTTTTGCAATGGAAGAAAATGGAGTTGTTTGGGTTGGATCCTGGACGCAATTCACCAGCACCGGCAGCACATTGATACGCCTTGACCCAAATACCGGCTTGTATCAGATGTGGTCGTATGACCAGGGCTGGCCATTTCCGGGTGAACATGTTCGTCCTATGGCTTTTACACCTGATGGACGACTATGGTTGCAATATGATTCTGAGTATCCATCCGAAGACGCTGGTTTATGTTGGTTTGATGGTGAAAATGTTGGAATACTTCCGGCTTCTCCCGGTGGTCTTCCTCAATGGGGTGGGATGCCGAACAGCAACATCAAAGACCTTAAAGTTAAGGAAATATCCGATGGTTACGAATTATGGATGAGTTGCATGGGAAGAGGTATTGCTGTTCTGGAAGTGATAACAGGACCGCTGGCCATTTCTGAACAGGCAAACTCACATTCAGAAATACCGCTGAAAGTCTATCCAAATCCGGCAACCGACAAAGTAGCCTTTGATTTTAAAATTGAAGCCGAAGGATTAACAACCCTTGCCGTTTATGATATTTATGGGAAAAAAATAAAGGATATTATCAGCACAACACTTGTAATAGGCAACCACACCCCCGAATGGGATTTAACCAACCAGGATGGAAACAAAGTTGGAAGTGGTGTTTATTTCGCAAGATTATCAAATGCTGAACATTCCAAATCAATAAAAATAATTGTACAATAAAACTTTCAAATACTAACTCATTACAAAATTCAACGACTTTTAAATCTAAAAAAATGAAAAACTTCCTGACACTTGCAATTTTGGTTTCGATACCATTTTTCTTATTTTCTCAGCAGCCTTACCAGTATTCCTGGAAATACTATACCCAAGGTAACACGGGCATACAGGGTGATTACGCCGAAGGCATCTGGATTGACCATGATGGCGATCCTTACATTGCAGCCTACACGCCCGGTTTTGAAGAAGGTGGCTTTGCGAAATACATCCAGAACGAAAACCGCTGGATCAACTATTCAAATGTTGATTATCCCGTAATTGGCGACATCAACGATGTTGGCGCTTCACGCATCAGCGACATCGAAGAAGATGCCTTTGGTGTATTGTGGATGGCTCACTGGCGCGGGATTTTAAAATTCGATCCGGCAGTGGGTGCAAGTTCAATCGAATTCTGGGGTGCCGAAAATTCCATCCATCCGGGTGGAAGAACCATGGATATTGCCATTGCGCCCGATGGATCAATCTGGGGTGCAATTCAATCGGTAACATGGGGCGAAGGTGGCCTGGTTCATTTCAGCCCGGCAACAAACCAATGGCAATACTGGACTTATGGTTCAACAGCAAACAACTGGCCAGATCTGATACCTTTTTGCGAAACTGTTTCGATTCAGGAAAAACCTTCAGGCGGATATGTAGTCTGGATTGATGGCGCAGGATGGAATACGCTGATTACTTTTGATAGCGATACCGAACTTTTTACACTTTTGCCCTTTAACTACGATCCGGGTGATGCCTTTTCACTTCCCGGAATTGATTGCGTTGATGACGCCAACAATTTATGGGCTTTCAGGTTTTCGGGTACCAGCAATATTTATTCACTCGAATATCGTAAAACAGATGGAAGCTGGGTCATTCCGCCGCAGCCACAGTCATACACCGAAAACGACATCTGGGCTTTTAAAGCTTATGGCGATGGAAAAGCTTTGATAATTGATGGTATGAGTCATGTCTGGCAATTTGATGGATCCTCCTGGCAAGACCTTGGCGCATGGAGCGATATGGGCTTTTCGTATGGAATTGATATTGATGCAAACGGAAATATCTGGGCTACCGGCGTTGGCGGCGCTGCAAAACGCGATGTTACAACCGGCCAGTGGCAACGTTACCGGATATCAAACTCATCTCAGATTGATTATTGGGTCGAAGATATGACGATTGATAACGAAGGAAATGTGTGGATGACCGGAAATGCCGGTGGTGGTGTTGGCGGATTTCAGAAATTTGACGGAACCCGTTGGATTGGTTATAACAACCTGAATTATGGTCTTGGATATCCTTTTCCTTTTCCGACAGATAACACCGAAGTCATTTATTATTGTCCGTCAAACAGCGAAATCGTAGTAAATCCGATGTACAATTTTCTTCATTCGTGGAACGGAGCAAATTATACTTTGCTCAATTACCCCAACGACCGCTCTGAAGGTGTTGTCGAAGATTCGCAAAACCGGCTGTGGAGCATCGGCGAATACTATAATCTAAAATATTTGTCAAACAATTCGTGGACTACAGTTCCTTTTACAGGCCTGGGTGCAAATATCGCTAAGGACCCATCAAGACCCGGAACAATTTGGGCCTGCTCAAGCTACCAGGCACTCAGAACCGACGGGACTTACAACTTTTCGATGGTGACCGAAGATTTCCAGGAACTCGACCCACAAAGCGATGGCCTTAATGCTGTTGTTCCTCTAACTGATGGTTTTGCGTGGGTAGGAACAAACCAGGGACTTGCAAAAGTTAACGCAAACAATGGTACCTATCAGTTTTATTCACCATCCAATTCTGAAATACCAGGTGAAAGCATTACCCCGCTTGCTGTAACTCCCGACGGACGGCTTTGGTTTGCCAATTTTGGAAGTACAACCACCGCAAATTACGGTTTGTGCTGGTTCGATGGAACCGATTTTGGAATGATCCCACAACAGCAAACCGGAGGCTTGCCACACGCACAGATTTATGATCTCGAGGTTAAAGTAATTCAAAATGGTTATGAGCTGTGGATAAGCTGCGCCAGCAGAGGCATTGCTGTTCTTACCGTAATTAACGACAATGTTGGAATTTCAAATCCAGTTTCGGCTGAGCCAGCTTTGTATTTGCAGAATTATCCAAATCCTTTCAAGGGTGAGACTTCTATCAGCTTTTCCTTGCCGGAAGATGGCTTTGTAAATATTTCGGTGTATGATATTAACGGGAAAGTAGTCCGCGAACTGGCTGGCAGCTTTTTTCAATCCGGAACCTCAGCAGTAATCTGGAAAGGTGATGATAACCAGGACATACCTGTTAAACCGGGGATTTATGTTTGCAGGCTGATCGTAGGAAATACCTCAAAATCAATCAGGATGGTTGTAAGGTAGGCATGCTACTGCTCCCTAAATGGTCATTAACTATAAAGTAGAGCGAATCGGGAGCATTGCTGTATTTTACATAAATGGCAGCCAACCCATCACCCCCATTAATGTAGTGCTGATGGCGGGTGCCGGTTTGTGTAATTTCCTTTTCGTAATCGCTAAAGGCGTAATACTTTGTTTGTAAAATATCTTCGGTAATTCCATTGATTAAACGGCTCATGCTGCGTTGCCTGTCGGTACCATAAGTGATAAAGTAATCGTAACCACCCTGGCCAATATGGGATGCTTTGCTAAAAGCGGTGTAATCGACAATTTGGTCGTTGGCCGGCAAGAGGGTTCCTGTAGTACTCGTAAGGCCGGTAACGGCATGGGGGCCGGCATCACCGTAAGTGTAAGTGCCAATATCTGTTTTTTGGCTGATGTTCCCTTTATTCGTAAAACTAGTGGTTAACTGTACGCCATTATAAACATTTTCGTTGGTCAGTCGGTTAAGGTTGTCGTAAATAAAATTCTCGGTCTTTCCGGCAAGGTAATCGGTGCGTGAAGTGAGATTACCCTTTTGTGAGTCAAAATTGTAATTAGTATAGTAAAGATAGGTTGTGCCCGCCTCGGTTCGTTCTCCGGCAGGTAAACCAAACGTGTTGTAAAACTTCTCAGTATGCAGGTTAGTCCCCCGTAAATATTCGGTAAGCTGCCCACGAACGTTGTAAACATTGGGTTGCCAGATGAGTTTATCAGTTATGGACTTCATGATGCAAAAGTATTTAAAAAATACCATGATTTGTAAAGATTTCCTTTAATAAACGTAGCCGAGCTATTAGCAAAATCCCCGATTTCCCAAGGCTTTTTCATTATTGAATGAATATAATCGTACTATCAGGCTTTGGTGTGTATTCTTGAAATTTAAATGTCGCATCTATATTCTCTTCTTGTTTTGTAACACCTCCGCCAGAATGCCTCCAATAAGTTATTTTAAATGTTGTGTCATTCAATATTGTTCCTCTTTCAAACAGAAGTCCAACACCACCACATGACCTTGATACCCAGAATTCAATTTCAATATTATTACCATCTATTTTATAAACTCCCCAATCTCCTTTATACTGATATTTCAACTCAGGAAAATTTAATGTAACATTTCCATCTTCAGCATCAGATAATCTATATGAATTTGCATTTGAAAATATCCCATTTTGATAAAACAGATAGATGTTAGGATATTCTGCATTTATACCTGATATATCTCCATAATAATAACCATCAAGCCTCAATTTACCACTGTTATTATCAGCTCTTGCTAAGGCTAAAGCATCATCTTTGCATGTCATTTTCTCACAAGATTGAGTTAATAAAACTACTTGTATAACAAATAATATTTTAATCATTTTTTGGATGTTATTTTTCATAGTCTAAAAATTACCAAATTGAAATACAAACCTTGAACTTCTATCTAACGACAAAACCCAAGGATATCGCCAACCATATTGAGGCTGGCCGCTTAAACCATCATGAGCAAGTCTATTTTGTAGTGCATGTCGGTTTTTTTCACTATCCCAACCCATTTTAAATGAGCCAAACCCAAAATAAATTATACCATCACTTCTATCCGGATCATTTATGTTCCCACCGTCAAAATGCCTCGTCCCATCTGTTACGGATATTCTTGTTCCTTCTCCTGTATGCAAAAAGAACCCTAACTCAAACAACCCTACCCTAAGCCTTCCAGATGCTGTCCTATATCTATCACTACCGTAACCAGAAATCTGTCCTTCTTTTAGTTTTGGAATTAAAGGAACATATTTTGCCCAAGGGAACGAATCTTCAGTGTCATTAGAATACGAAGCATTGATTAAAGGGGCCCCAATTTGACCTGTATGTACTACCTGGTCAGCTTGTAAACCATCACTATTCCAATCCCTGTATCGCATCCCACCATATTGGATTAAACTAAAGCCTAATCCCCATTCTGCACCGTTTCTAACTTGCCAACCAGAACCATAACCACCAGGTCGATTAAAATAATAAGTTGCTCCTACATCATATCGGTAGCTTATAGGGGCTAATTGAGGAATACCGACTGAAACATCCAGGCCAATTCCATTAGAATGGCTTCCAAAGCTCAAATCGATATGAACCGCAACTGGAGAAACTGCTTTTTGAATATCATAACCTACATCAGTAAATAACAAAATGGCGGCTGGGATTAACCATATAAACTCCCCACTTGGATCAGAATAAATCAAAGGATTATTCAAGCAATACGAATACCTGTTAAAATTCTGTGTGTAATCCGGCATTTGAACATACGGATCAGGACTTAAGAAACGACAAAGCGCAGCATCATACATCCTACCATTCATATTTATTAAGCCAAACCACTTTAAGTGTTCATGCCCGGTGTAACCCCGGTCGAATGGGAAATCGGGAATGTTGGTGTAAGACCAGGTTTGGGGATTTCTCTTTCTTCCCCAGGCATCAAAGTTTTGCCTGTAAATGGTTCCTGTTTGAGAATTTATTGCTCCCACAATGCTACCTAAATGATCTGTCATAATATAATACAACGAATCGGGGGCATTACTATATTTTACATAAATGGCAGCAAGGCCATCACCACCTGAAAAGTAATGCAGATGGCGGGTGCCGGTTGGTGTAATTTCCTTTTCATAATCGCCAAAGGCATAATACCTTGTTAAAAGCACATCGTCGCCAATACCACTATTGAGTTGGGTTTTTCGTCGCAAGCGGTCGGGACCGTAAGTGATAAAGTAATCCAAATTACCCTGGCTGATGTGGGAAGCTTTGTTAAAAGCGGTGTAATCAATGGTTTGATTGTTGGCGGGTAATAAGGTTCCGGTAGTGCTCGTAAGGCCGGTAACGGCATGGGGGACTGCATCATTGTATGTGTAGGTTCCGATATCGGTGCAATTGGTGATGATTTCTATGGTATAATTACAAAATTGCATTTTTCAAAATTATCAATATTTAACTCCACTCTTCCATTTTTTAAACTTTTCCTTATCACACCAGAACCAACGCTTTTCCTTTAACCAACAATCCGATGGAGGAATTTCCTTTAAAGGGATAAAATTAGCTGTATCTGAAATGATACTTTTCCTGTCAAAAGCATTTTCAAAATCCCTTTCTCTCTCTCTTTGCTCTTGATATCCTAACTCTATCGTTGACAATGGTGGTATTTTACTCAAGGACCTATGCTCTATTAAAAGTAGTGTGTTTTTATCTATGATTTTATATTTTTTTTCATATCCACCATAATACTGATTCAAAGAACGAGCATGATTAACATTTTGTGATATAATAGTATCACCTTTAATTGAATAACAGCCCCAATTATTGTAACTAAAAAAACTATGCTTTTTACCTCTATTTGAAGTTGAGATTATATCATTTATTAAATCATCAACATTTTTTCCACCCGAAGAAAAAAAATCAACAATTATTCCATCAGGATAAAGAAGAAAATATGAATAGATCGTATCAAGTTGGTGTTCATAAACAGCATTTATTCCATATCTGTCATATTCCTGCCACATTCTATAATAACCCACTACGGAAATTAATGTGTCTAATCCAGTGTTTTTCCCATCATAGCAATTGGTAAAACTTTGCTTTATATGCCTTGGAACCCATAATGAATTACAGGAAATTATAAGTAGACTTATCAAAACAAGCAGAAGAATCTTTCGATGTGCCATACTAATTTAGTGTAAAGGGATTATAGTAACCTGAATAACTCCATGGTCCCTGTTTCATATTATCATAATTATTGTAGAAATGTTGGTAACCTGGAAGAAAATTCTTATGTATAAAATTTTGAGTACGGTCTTGTACCCAAGGGTTGCTGATTCCAGCGCGCGTTACAGCATTTCCTTGGCTGTACCCAAAATATAAAGGGGCACTTAATACCTGGCCATTATTCCAGGCTCCATTACCATGTTTGTTGGTTTTGCCTCGTAAATTAGTTCCGTCGGGATTCCAATCTTTATTCTCATTATTCGGATCTGGATTATTTGTCCATAAATTTGTACCCATTACAAAATCCCCTAAACCGAACTCTATAGCATTTGTACGGTATTTATCACCAGAATGTGCAAAAAAATCATTCTCAAATCTTATAGAAAAATCGCCCTTACTATAGCCGAGACCCCCTACAGTTTGTTTGTATTGTCCACCAAAATAAGTGGCATAATATGAAAAATACTGGCTATTGGCCCTGTCATAATATGTTGCGCTACCAAACATTGAATTATGTGTATTACCTACTCCATGTCCTGCAGTAAAAGCCCAGTCACCAGAAGTGTATGTTCCCGAAAAGTTAAGCCCACCAACTAAACTGCCACCTGATGACATACCAATTCCCGGAGAAACCGACAAAGAAATATTATCACCAACAGGAATATTCATTGGTGGTATTATTTGACCTGCCACTGTGTTTATTGCCATGGAGCCAACATAATTCATTGTTACCTTGTCAACGCAACCGTAAGCAAGGCCAGCTGTATTATAACCAACCCATGCAGTTAACGCTCCTATTCCACCACTTAATAGAGCCTTCCCACCCCAATCTCCCTGAGTTATACCATAAGACAAATAACCAAATAAAAACCCTGCTCCTGCTACTACTGCATCATCAAGGCCAAACCAATAGCCTGAAGGATCACTATAAACCAACGGATTATTCAAAGCATAACTATATCTGTTAAAATTCTGTGTGTAATCGGGCATTTGAACATACGGATCAGGGCTTAAGAAGCGGCAAATTGCAGCATCGTACATCCGGCCATTCATATTAATAAGGCCGAACCACTTTAAATGTTCATGCCCGGTGTACCCTCTATCGAATGGGAAATCGGGAATATTAGTGTAAGACCAGGTTTGGGGATTTCTCTTTCTTCCCCAGGCATCGAAGTTTTGTTTAAAAATTGTTCCGGTAGTCGAATTAATCGCTCCTACAATACTGCCTAAATGATCTGACGTAATGAAATACAACGAATCAGGAGCATTGCTGTACTTTACATAAATAGCGGCTAAACCATCACCACCGGAGATGTAGTGCAGATGGCGGGTGCCGGTTAGTGTAATTTCCTTTTCATAATCGCCAAAGGCATAATACTTTGTTTGTAAAATATCTTCGGTAATTCCATTGATTAAACGGCTCATGCTGCGTTGCCTGTCGGTGCCGTAAGTGATAAAGTAATCGTAACCACCCTGGCCAATATGGGATGCTTTGCTAAAAGCGGTGTAATCGACAATTTGGTCGTTTGCCGGTAATAGGGTTCCTGTAGTGCTCGTAAGGCCGGTAACGGCATGGGGGCCGGCAGTCACTTGTGTGAAGGCATAATCGAAGTTGTAAAGGTTTATCAATTGGTTCATGATTTCAATGCAAATATCTGCTTACCGTATTTGTATCAGGGACTTTATAATCCCATAACCAAGGAGTTTCTGATAGAGAATCAAAATAGCTCCAAAATGATTTTCGCTTCTGCGCACCATAACCCTCAGTGCCGTATGACCACTTCATTGAATATAAATAGCTAAAATAATCACCACAAACATGATGAGAATAATAAGCACATACTTTATTTCCAAATTTATTTTTGAAAGGACCATTAATATCGGAATGTAACATTTTTACATTTAAAGAATCAATGACTTGGAGTGTAATTGTAGTTTCGTTTTTTTTGCCCCATATCAAGAACAATGTGTCATGCGAAAGTTTATAATTTCCTTTGATGTCAGGGTGTGAGATTTCCACATTATTACCATCCAGATCCTTAGAATTATTGGAGTTGTGTTGGACAAACACCAAAGTATCCATTGCAAAACAACTATCCTTGCATAAATGAATGGACCACAATATTCTGGCTGAATCATCTTCAATTTCAAAAATGTAATTACCAAAAAGGCTATGCCTGGCAAAGGATTGCGAATATAATATCACATTTACAAAAAAAAGTGTGAAAATAATCAATACTATTTTTTTCATACAAAATCTATTTTTAATAAAATACATTTTTTGGCACCCAGTTTGGATATACAGTTTTAAAACCAAATGGAATCCTTGTTGCTGTTGGCCCCCAAATGTAATTCATATCATGCAAATATTTAAATTGGTCACTCGAAATAACTGTGGCTGAATACTTATAACAATAATACTCTGATGTTGCCTTACCATATCTAGCATGAAAACCTGTTTGAAAATGATAGACATGAATTAGTTCATGTCCTAAGACCGCTCTTAGATTATTTGAATACATTGCTGCATTAGGTGATATAAATGTTGAGGTTTGAAGCTGAGAAAATATTCCATTTTTATCGGCCACGGTAAAACCAGCAGCATATCTCCCGTCTTTAACAAAACTACCACCCTCCAGCTTATAGCCAGTATTAGCTAATTGAGACGGATAATCATCTCCATACAAGACGGGAACTTCTTCACTATTAGGGAAGTTTGTATTTTTAAATTCATTCAGTGAACGGGAATCACCTATGCCAGTGGACTCTCCTCTTGCAGGAGAGCCATTATTAACAACAACCTGACTTTCAGAAATTGATGTCCCGGTTCCATCCCAAAAATCCAATCCCATTTTGTCTGCACGTATTCCACCTGTAATACCCCCAATGACAGCACCACCAAGCGCGCCCCATCCACCACCAACTAATCCTGCTGTTATTCCATCGCTAAAATTTGCCCCGGCAGCCCATGCATTTCCAGCACCCCCAACAAAACCACCTGTAAAACCTCCTGCCGCACCCGAAATTGCACCACTCCCAAAACCAATAGCACCTCCGGCAATACTACTAATAGCACTTCCAGCACCAGCACCAGCAGCTCCTGACAAACCACCAATTCCAACAGCTAAAAAGAAATCTCCCATGCTGTGTAAATTTCCAGTTGCTCCTTGTATTCCAGTATAAATAAATGCACCCAACATAATCGCCGGAAGAATAAATTCCCCACTCGGATCACTATAAACCAGCGGATTATTCAAAGCATAGCTATATCTGTTAAAATTCTGTGTGTAATCGGGCATTTGAACATACGGATCGGGACTTAAGAAGCGGCAAAGCGCTGCATCGTACATCCTACCATTCATGTTTATTAAGCAAAACCACTTAAGGTGCTCATGCCCGGTGTAACCACGGTCGAATGGGAAATCGGGAATATTAGTGTAAGACCAGGTAACGGGATTCCTTTTCCTCCCCCAGGCATCAAAATTCTGGCGGTAAATTGTTCCTGTTGTAGAATTAATTGCACCTACAATACTGCCTAAATGATCTGTCGTAATGAAATACAACGAATCAGGCGCATTATTATATTTTACATAAATGGCAGCAATGCCATCACCCCCGGAAATGTAATGCAGATGGCGGGTGCCGGTTGGTGTAATTTCCTTTTCATAATCGCCAAAGGCATAATACTTTGTTTGTAAAATATCCTCGGTTATTCCATTGATTAAACGGCTCATGCTGCGCTGCCTGTCGGTGCCATAAGTAATAAAGTAATCGTAGCTTCCCTGGCTTATTTGAAACCAGTTTGCATTTGATTCGTAAAATTTATAGCTGACAAACATATCTGATAAATTGAAGCAAATTTAGTTTTATTCGTTGTAAAACAAAGAGAATTTTTACAAGCACAGATTGAAGATCGGCGTAAGCCAACGAAAAACTATTACAAGGAATTGTCTTGTTATTTTGCTTATCATATCCTAAAACTTTAAAATTTCCTATGAAAATCAATGGGGTAAAATTTGCTGCGGTCGAAAAAAAATTTCCACGTGTGAAAAATCTAATTTCCACACGTGGAAATTTAATTTTCCTGCTGTGGAAAAAAAATTTGCACAGCAGGAAAACGGGTCAGCTATTCCTTCTGGAATTTTGCGGCATCGAGCATCTCCTTTAAGCGTGTGCCGGGGGTAAAAATAATGCCCGTACTTTTGATAGAGGCAGCCGTTACTTCCTGTTCGGTTGCCTTGCCTTCCGAACTCAGGGTAATGCGCATACTGCCCAGGTCGCCCAACCGGACAATTGTTCCGTTGGCGAGGTTATCAATCGAAACATCAACCAACGAATACAATACGGCGCGGATATCGGCGCCGCTCACCGTACATATTTTTTCGATTGCTTTGGTTAGCTCGGCGAGGCTCACCTCTCCGTCGGCTACGGGCGTAGCGTAGAACTTTTTAGTACCACCTCCGGGTACTCCCGGCTGGCCCTTTTCGATTACTTTAAATCTAATTGCCATTTTTTTAATTTTTTTAATGATTAATTTATAGATTGCCATTAAATAGTTTTAATGGAATGTCAAAGGTAGAAAAAGAAAATAGGATTTTGAACCATGTTGTTCAAAAATATTTTTTATTTCTTCCAAACTCTCCAGGATGTTCATTTACAGGAAGTTTGCATTTTTCATGCTTACAAAACCTTGCATTTTTTCGTTTTAAAACAAGGCTTGCTAAGATTTGCCATCCTCCAATATTATTTATTGAAGGAGAAATTGAATCTAATTTTAGTCAGATTATTTTATGAATTAGTGTAGCTTTTGCCAACGTGGATTGCGAATTCACCTGAACAGATTCATACATTGCATTACCTTTTAATAACTTTTTCGGTTGCCAAAAGAAAACCCTTGTTGTAAAAAGTGACATAATATGTTCCTGTGCCAACAGTTTTGCCATTATTGTCATCACCCTCCCAAATCATCGTACAATCGCCGGAAGGAATTTTTGCATCCATCAGGGTTTTGACCGGCCTGCCATTGATGTCGGAAATCGTTACAAGCACCTTTCCGGGATTTTGCAGGCGGAAGCTGATGAAGGTGTGTTGAGTAAAAGGATTTGGATAAACCTGAACTTTGTTTTCCTGTATTTTATTGGGGAACCTTTTTATGGAAGTGGTGGTATCCTGGTATTCGTAAGCTCCCATATCTATTCTGCCTCCGGAGATACGTGGTTTTCCTGCAAGATCAGTAGCAGGAAGATGGATGGTGTCGCCATCGTATTTGTAAAGCACGATTTTGTCATTCTCCATTTTGATGTAGGGATAATCCATTCCTTCCTCGTACATGGGTGTGCCAGCATCGATGCAGGGCGAGCCGGGCAGGAGGTAATATGCCGTGTCACCTGTTCCGGCCCATAGCGGGTCTTCATCCATGTTGCCATCCAACCAGTTGAGCGTATGCTGGTTGTACCAGTTCATAATCTCATCTTCACCGCCTTCGATGTTGGAGTAGGCTATGTTGGCGGTGGCAGGGAAAATTGACCCGGAAGGGTAACCTAATGACATTTCGTACAGTGAGTCGCCATAAAAAATGGAATTGTACACATTCAGTTCCGAGCCTTCATCAACATTTATAGTGTAGCCCTGAACTCCTCTCACTATGTTATTTCCTACGGTAGCGTTAACAAGGGTTACTTCAGCAAATTGATCAACTATTAATCCTACTATACAGCCAGGGCCCCATTTAGGATCTGGTAACCGAAGGTTATCTGTAATTTGGATATTGGTAAGTTTACCTTTTAGCATTCCAAAAGTTCCATATCCTCCCGAAATACCCATACCACCTCCTTCTGCTTCTGAATCGGGACTCTGGTCAGGGCCGCAATTCATTATCAATAAGTTATTAATTTCAAACGTCTTTGAAGGTTGCCAATGATTTCCAATGGAAAAATTAAACCCACCTTGATTGTTGAATAAGTCAATTTTCGAAAATTTAACTTTATCAGATCTATTGCAATATACTCCTGGCGTGCCCCAAGCACTGCAGTCAGTAATAGTAATATTTTCCAATGTAATATTATTACAATTTTCAATTTCAAATCCTGAAAATGAATTAAGATTGCCATATCCGTTGATACAACAAATATTTTTAATATAGAGGTTTTCCATTAAACCATATCCTTTAAAAAAGTAGTACATTGAATCGGCATCGAAAATGGTGCTATCTTTGTTTTCACCAATTATAGAAACATAACTTCTCCCGTTTAACGGGAACAATTCATCATTGGTTGAGGGTGCATAAATTCCGTTACTAAGAAAAATTGATAGCGGGTTTAAACTGTCCGATGCAATCATATGTAGAGCATAAGCAATTGTTTTTAAAGGGGTTTCGGGGGTCAATCCATCATTCTGGTTGCTTCCATTAACAGGGTTCACATGCAAATCGTGATCTATAGGCTCTACCTTTGCATTATCAATTTTAAGGGTAATGTCATTTACCGGATAATTGTAAACATCAAAAGAATAAATAAAATGCTGGTCGGGGTTTATAACTGTAAAAGTGTCCAATATTATTGTCATTGCAGGACAGTAACTTGTTTTAGATACATCTGACCCATAAGCTGAGTAGTTTAAATAAATGTTGTTTTTATCAATAGTTCTACTTTACTAAAATAACTTTTGTCAATAATACCTGTCAATATCCAGTTGTCTTTGTCTGTGCCTAATGCGGATATGTTCCATGCAAAGGTCAACTTCTTTTTGTGTTGCAAAGTT
>CAJATL010000180.1 GCA_903944895.1 uncultured Bacteroidota bacterium | reverse complement strand
GTTTTTGTTTTAGCCTCACACCTGCCCCCTCTTCCGCCAGCTGGCGGAAGAGGGGGCAGGTGTGAGGCTAAAACAAAAACCATGAAAAAATATAATTTTATATTAATAATTCTATTCTTTTGCACCCATTCTCATGCTACCATCTTTACAGTAAAGCAGGACGGAACGGGTAACTTTATTAAGATACAGTCTGCAATTAATATTGCCTACATAAGCGATACCGTAATGGTGTGGCCGGGAACCTACTACGAAAACCTTCACCTCAACGCCAAACCCATCATGCTGGCCAGCCTTTACCTGACAACCGGGGAAAAACAGTACATCTACCAGACCATAATTGATGGAAGTACCATCCAAAACTCGGTAATTGTTGCAGATAATTTCCCGACCGGCACCAAAGGAACCATCTGTGGCTTTACGATTATGAATGGTGATGCGAGATATAACAATATCAATTACCAGAGCCAGTACATGGGATGGGGAGGAGGTATCCTGATGTACCATGCTGATATGAATATTGTTGGTTGCCTGATCCAAGATAACCTTGCTCAAAGAGATGGAGGAGGAATTAAAGCCATGTATTCATCATTGATATTATCAGGGACAACAATTCGGAATAATATTGCATTTGCCAGGGGTGGAGGCTTATGGTTTACCGGTGGTGTATATTTGACCTTGGATACAATAAATCTTAATAGTATTTATCTTAATCATTCGATAATGGGAAATGATTTATTTAAATTCATTAACTTACCAATGCCGGTATTTAGAGTTGATACAGCAACAACCTTACAGGATCATGGATATTGCATATTAAATACTGATTCACAAGGATCTCCTGTTTATGATATTCAGGTTATTGCAAGCCATGCCATGATCGAACAGGTGGATGCTGATGTGTATGTAAGCCCTGATGGTGACAATGACAATAGTGGCTTGTCTCTTGAGGAACCTCTAAGTAACATCTGGTACGCCATGACAAAGATAAACCCTGATACAAACAACAAACGGATCATACATATTATGCCAGGAACATATAGCCCATCGGTAAATGGTGAGATTTATCCCATAAACGCCCGAAGTAATTCCAGCCTCGAAGGTGAATACATGAACACTTGCATCCTCGATGCAGAACAAAGCTGGTTCCACTATAGTGCGCATTCAAAATCATATTCGTTAACTATTAAAAATCTCAAATTTATCAATGGAAACTCATTTATCGATGATGTTTATGATTATTCAGGAGCAATTAATTTGGCAAAGATTTATTATAACATTTTATTACAAAATATTTGTATAGAAAACAGCGTTGGTTTGAACTCAGGGGGAGCACAAATCTTTTCTCAGGATTCAATGTTCATAGATAATGTTCATGCAATTAATAATTTTGGTGGATTTGGCTTGGCTCCCCTTTATTCTGCACCAGAAAATAGTCATGCAATATTTGTCAGGAATTGTTCTTCAATAAATAATTCGCCTTATCAAAATAGTTATGGTAGTGGTGGTGGTATCTCTATAATAAACTCATACACCATAACAATGCCGTTAGTTTCGTCAATCGCAGGTTTAATTGTAGCTAACAATAAATGCCGGGACTGGTGGGGCGATTCACATTATTTAAATCCACTTACAATTGGAGCTGGTATTAGTAACATTACAAATGCTACCATTGGTTATAATGAAAATGAAAACCACTTGCCTGGAGCTTACGCCACCTGGGAAAACATGACTTCGCATGTGTATAATTCCATTTTTTATGGCAATGAGCATCCGTCCATCATCCTTGGGGTTAATACTCCTCCTACCGGTCCTGCTGGGGAATTGTATCTGGATTATTCCCTTATCGAACAGGGTATGGACGACATCTGGAACTATCAAAATTACAATATCCTGCACTATGGCATCAACAACATCGAGGGCAACCCACTTTTTGTGGGAACGGGTGAGCATCCTTACGAACTTCAGGCAGGTTCCCCCTGCATCAACACCGGCACACCCATGTACGAGGCAGGCATGGAACCACCCTACATCAAACAGGAAAACGGCAAATACATCCTTTACACCGATGGCAACGATACCATCCACCTGCCCACTACGGATATTGCCGGAAACCCTCGCATCGCCTACGGCAGGATTGATATGGGTGCTTACGAGTTTAAGGACAC
>CAJATL010000179.1 GCA_903944895.1 uncultured Bacteroidota bacterium | reverse complement strand
TGCCGGAAAAGCCACCAAACCGGGGAAATCTTTGATGAGGTTGAGGTATTTTTCGTTTGTAACAAGCGGGTTTTTGAAAAAACTTCCGGCATTTCCAATCTTTTCAGGGTCGGGAAGTTTGCTCCGGCGGATGCTGCAAACCGCATCACCTATGGCTTTGAGCGAAAGATTTTTTACGCCCATCCTTTCGATTTCGGTGGTGATGGCTCCGTACGTGGTGTTAAATTCCGGGTTTTTATTCAGCCGGTAAGTCACCGAAAGGATAATGAGTTTATCTTTGAATTCCTGTTTAAAAATGCTGTTGCGATAATCAAACCTGCAATCCTGGTGAGTAAAAGTTTTGATTTGGCCGGTTGAAAGTTCGATGGCATCAAGTGCGAAAAAGCAATCTTTCTGCTCGACACCATAAGCCCCGATGTTTTGGATGGGCGCTGCGCCAATATTTCCGGGGATTAACGAAAGGTTTTCGAGTCCACCATAATTATTTTCGATACAGAAGTTGACGAATTGGTGCCAGTTTACGCCGGCAGTGGCTTTCAGGAAAGCATGGTCATCATTTTCATCGATCAGCGAAATTCCCTGGGTAGCCATTTTTACAACAAGCCCATCAAAATCGGAGGCAAAAAGCGTATTGCTACCGCCATTTAAAATCTGGATTTTCCCAAATTTAAAAATGTCGTCTTTAATGAGTTCAATGATTTCGGCATCGGTTTTTACTTCGACAAAATAGCGGGCTTTTGCTTCGATGCAAAAGGTATTGAATGGTTTGAGCGAAATATTTTCTTCGATTTTCATGATCAGAAATTAGATAGGCAAAGGTAGGATAATTGACGGGTTTTGAACGTAAGCTTAGGACCGAGCTGCTAACACTATTAAAAAAGGAACGCTGATCCCGATAGCTATCAGTGATTTTTTAGCTATAGGCCAATTTAGAAAATGATTCGTATTTTGTTTAATTTCAGTTTATTAAGAATAGTATGACTAATATTATTTATGGCGGTTAGCTTTTATTGTGTTTTTTTGGTGAAACTTCGTGACTTGGTGTCTTCGTGGCAATTAAGAAAGTCAGCCACTAAGACTCAAAGGCACAAAGAAATACTAAGAATAAAAGCAACGCCAAAATTTAATTTATTACATGGACATATAAATATTTGTAAAACAAATTGTTAGTAATCATTAAACTAAAATCAAAAATCAATAAAAAATCGTTGATAGCTATCGGGACGGATTTAGCGGATTTACACGGATGCTTATGTTGAAATTTATTGCAAAAAGCAATGTTGAGTCCAGTCTAAAAAGGCGCTATAAATTTTATTAATGTGGCTAAAGCCAAGAATATTACGGATATCAATTGCCCCGACCTTAAGGTCGGGGCAATTGAAAACCAGATAGTTATCGGGCTTTAGCCCAAAAACAACAGTTTTTAGACTGGACTCATGGTTTAAATTTATAATAATTTAGACAATCCGATTCAGCGAAGAAATGGTTAATTTCGCCACGCTTCAAAAAAAGGGAGGATTTGAAAAAAGCAATCGTTTCGGTAATTAACGACCTGGTGACCGACCAGCGCGTAAACAAAACCTGCAACACACTTGTAGGTTTGGGTTTTGATGTTCTTTTGGTTGGCCGCGTAAAACGTGATAGTTTGCCATTGCCACCGCGAAATTATCAAATGAAACGGATGAAACTGCTGTTTGAAAAAGGTCCGTTGTTTTATGCCGAATTTAATATCAGGTTGTTTTTGTTTTTGATGTTTCATAAAGCCAACCTGCTGTTTTCGAATGATCTCGATACGCTGCTTCCCAATTTCATTATTCATAAAATCAAACGAATTCCGATTGTTTACGACAGCCACGAATACTTTACCGAAACGCCTGAATTGGTTAACCGGAGATTTGTGCAGGGTGTCTGGAAAAGTATCGAAAGATGGATTTTCCCAAAGCTGCCGGACATCATTACTGTTAACGAATCCATCGCCGGACTTTTTATGGAAAAATACGGTAAAAAGGTAAACGTGGTTCGTAACATTCCTCCAAATAAATTGATAACCTCAACAAAAACAAGGGCTGAACTTGGATTGCCTGAAAACGTCCCGCTGGTTTTGCTGCAGGGCGCCGGAATAAATATTCAGCGCGGTGCCGAGGAATTGGTCGAAGCGATGCAATATTTGGATGGCGCTGCGTTGCTCATTATCGGCGGCGGCGACGTAATCGGCGAACTGAAATCCAGAGCAAAGACCCTAAATCTGGATAGGAAAATCATGTTCCTTCCAAAAATGCCTTTCGGGCAGCTCATGAATTACACGGTACATGCCAGCATCGGTTTTACCATCGATAAAAACACCAACATCAACTATCGTTTTAGCCTGCCAAATAAACTGTTCGACTATATTCAGGCGGGCGTTCCGGTTTTGGCTTCGCCGCTTGTGGAGATCAAAAAAATTATCGACCAGTATGAAGTTGGCGAAACCATCGAAAGCCATGAACCCGAATATTTAGCCGGAAAGATCGGAAAAATGCTTGATGATAAAGCCAAGCTTGATTTTTATCATAAGAATTGCCTGAAAGCTGCGCGAATTTTAAACTGGGAAAACGAACAAAAGGTTTTGATTTCAATCCTTCAAAAATATGTCTGATAAACATTTACACATCGTTTCGTTTGATGTGCCGTTTCCACCGAATTATGGCGGTGTGATTGATGTTTTTTACAAACTGAAGGCGCTAAAAAATGCAGGTGTTAAAATTCATCTGCATTGCTTTAAGTATGGCCGCGAAGAAGCTTCGATTCTGAATGAACTTTGTGAGGAAGTTTTTTACTATCCGCGTAAAACCGGGGTTTTGTCGGCGATGATGAAAAAGCCGTACATCGTTCAAAGCCGGCGTTCGGTTGAATTATTGGATAACCTGTGCAAGGATCGTTACCCCATTTTGTTCGAGGGATTGCACTCGTGTTATTACATCAATCATAAACGGCTAAATGGCCGCCGCAAGATTTACAGGGAAAGCAACATCGAGCATCATTATTATTTTCATCTGTTTAAGGGTGAGAAAAACCTTTTTAAAAAGTTTTATTTTATTTCGGCAAGCCTGAAATTGCTGCTTTATCAGAAAATCCTGAAACATGCAACCATGATGTTGGTAGTTTCGAAGACGGATGCGGAATATCTGCAAGAGCGTTTTAAAACAAGCCGGGTAATTTATTTGCCTAGTTTTCATCCCAACGACGAATTTTCGGTTTTGCCAGGCAGGGGCGATTATGCGTTGTACCACGGAAAGCTTTCGGTGACCGAAAATTACCAGGCGGCCGAATATCTGATCACAAAATTGTTTGCGGGTTCAAACCATCAACTGAGTGTGGCAGGGTTGGAGCCACCCGATCATCTTCAAAATCTCATCAAACTGCACTCAAATATTAAACTCATTGCAAACCCCGACGATAAAACAATGTTTGGCCTAATCCAAAATGCACAGGTGAATATTCTGGTAACTTTTCAGGAAACCGGATTAAAACTGAAGTTATTGAACACACTGTTCAAAGGAAGATTCTGCCTTGTGAATCGGGCCATGGTTGCAGGAACCGGCCTGGAAAGCCTTTGCGAAATAGCCGAGGGGGCAACAGCTTTACAGGAAAAACTTGCGGAGCTATTTACCAAAGATTTTGATATGTCGGAAGTGAACCGTCGCAGAGAAATGCTGGCGGGGAATTATTCGAATACCTCCAATGCTGAAAAATTGATAAGCCTGATTTTTGGAACAGAGAATTAGCCTCCGGAGATTATCAGTTTTGTAAGTAAAAAATCATCCGTTATCCTTTTGATTGAGCTTATTCAAAGAGCCTTTTATTTGATGTTTTTCAAAAATCGCTGGTTTTTACCAGGA
>CAJATL010000178.1 GCA_903944895.1 uncultured Bacteroidota bacterium | reverse complement strand
TGTTCAGCTTGCATGACTTTTTCGATGGCAGCTTCAAGCGATGAAGCAGAAGTTTTCAGGATTGACATGCCATTGTCATGCTTCAAAAGAAAAGTGAAATAGAACATAAAAAAGTGCCGCTGCCCTGCGGACTTGTTGTGGCTCCCTTCGACAAGCTCAGGGCTGGTCTGGCACGCCGGTTAAATTAATGATGACAGGAAACAGAATTGTCAGCGGAGATCAGGATACAACCGGCATATTTCCATTGAGAAACATTCTGACCATGCCAGTTGTGGCGGTCAGCAGCAGGAATGGAGAGATCGTTAACCCAGAAGTTAGCGATGAGCGAATTCCCTTCGACATTAAAAGGGAAAAGATGGGCATCAGGATTATCAGCCTGTTTGGAGTAGTAGTTGATCATGTCAACTTCGCGTTTGTAAGCTTTTGAAATTGCCTCGATCATATCAGCAGATAGTCTGTTTTCAGGGATAGAATCGAGCATTTGATCCAAAGTAGAAATCATAAAATAATGCCGCTGCCCTGCGGACTTATTTTGGCCCCCTTCGACAAGCTCAGGGCTGGTCTGGCACGCCATTTAATTAATGAGAAAATTGAAATTGTTTTTGGAAGGCGTAGTAGTCATGTTTCCCACAGTCGAAGCATTTAGCATTTTGAGATTGCGGGAAATGGACAGCAAGATCAGTAGTTTCGACTTTTTTACCGCAATAGCAGCGAAAAGGAAACTTTGTTTTAATGATGTGAGGCTCACCTTTATAAGGTGGATTGTAAGTAGTAATCATGGCCGGTTCATTTTAAAAGGCCGGATGATCAGTTGATTGTCTTCGCAGACGACATCAACATACGTTTGTGGAAGAAAGCCGAGTTCCTGCAGCCATTTGCCTTTTAACAAAAGGCTTGGGTACAGTTTTTCTTTTGACCTGTATTGTCTTCCTGGAATAACAAAAGTTTGAATTTTCAGAGCACGTTTTTCTGACATAAATGAGTGCTGCTGCCTTGCAGACTAATTTTGGCTTCTGGCACGCCGGTTAATTAATTTATGCAGTGATAATCACAGCTAAGCCAAATTCCGGTCAAGCCTGGCGGTCAGAAATTTTAGCGCAGCGTTAAAAAATTTCTGAAGCCACCCAACGGGCGGGCGGCCATTGCCAGAATAGAAAGAAGTAATTAATGGCAGTCCGGGCTTGACAAAGGACATTTGGCTGGCTGTACCTTTGCATGAATTAATAACCACCCCTACAGACCTGAGAAAATTAAAAATTAGTAACATTTAGTAACATTAGTAACATGTGTTACTAGTGTTACTAAATGTTACCAAAGTGAGGAAACGAACAAAAAAAAAGGGGCTTTCGCACCCTTTTTATTCTTCGAAATCGGCTTTGTTGTAAAAGCCGGAATCAAGAGCTGCATGGATGTTTTTTAACATGTGATGTTCTGAGTGAGAGCAATTGTCCATTTTTTCTTTGACAATTTCTACAATTTGTAAATGTGAAGCTGTAAGGTCGGCTCCGTTGTTTGACATTTCCATGATGTCTTTAATGTACCCTTTGTATTCTAAATTTGTCATGTGTGTTTGCCCTGCCCTGGGACTAATTTTGGCTACTGGCACGCCGATTTAATTAAATTTATGACAACATACCACAGTTAAGACAAATTCTAAGTCAAGCCTTTAGGTCAGATATTTTAGAGTAGCGTAAAGAAATATCTGAAAAAACCCGAAGGGCGAACAGGCAATTTTTGATTAAGAGATAGAAATTCAATTGCCTGTTCGGGCTTTACTTATGATATTTGGCTGGCTGTACCTTTGTCATAAAATTTAAGTAATAGTGTGGGTGGGTTCCAAAAAAAATCAAGAGAACCCGATGTTTGAGGGATTTTTATCTTATTGATTCATAAATTGGACAAACCGACCCATGAAGGAGGTTTGATAAAGAGCCATTATTTTCCATGCGCCTTCTTTTCAAATTATTGGCAATAATTTTAATTTGCTGCCATATTATAGTTTTTTTTATCTTTGTTAAAAATTTACAGCTATAGCAACGGATAAACTAAATATAGACATTATAAAATTACAGTTCAAAGACAAATCCGTTTTTGAAACCCAAGACATTGCTGCCTTTTACAAGCAACGAGAAATGGATGTAAAACAAACAACAATGAATTGGAGAATTTACAACCTGGTTCAAATGGGAGTTTTGCAACGAATCGGCAGAGGAAAATTTACTTTAGGTG
>CAJATL010000177.1 GCA_903944895.1 uncultured Bacteroidota bacterium | reverse complement strand
GGTGAACCATCCTTCCTCGAAGAAAATGGTTTTTGGATTTGCCGAAGTTTATGAAAGGCAAATGGATATTCCACTCATCACAACACCCATTGGTGAGCTTTGGAAAATAAAATCAAACATCAACCAAACCATTCCTGAAGCCTGGAAACGACAGATTACTGAACTTGCCATTGCCCCTTCAAATCCAGACATTTATTATGTGGTTACGGGCGGACAGCAAAATGAGCCATCCGCAACCTGGCAGCTTGAATCGTCCCTTTTTAAAGGCACAACCAATACTACCAACCCTACAGGCCCCTTGGTGTTTGTCGAAAAAGGTCATCCCGGCAAAAACCTGAGTTCTACAAATCTTGCCATTATTACCGGAATTGCTGTTGACCCGCAAAATGCAAACCGGATCTGGATAACCTACACCGGTTACTGGAACCAATTTAAAGTATGGCATTCACGCGACGGAGGCTCAACATGGACAAATGCTGACCCCGGCCAGCAATTATTCAACATCCCCGTAAATGCAATAGTTTATCAGGAAGGCACCAAAGACAGGCTTTTTATTGGAACTGATGCCGGCGTTTATGTGTCGGAAAATGGCCTGGCATGGAAAAAATTTGGCAGATTACCCAACGTTCGGGTCACCGAAATGAAAATCAACAAAAGCATCAACAAACTCAGGGTAGCTACCTATGGCCGTGGTTTGTGGGAATGCACGCTCCCTCCTTCAAATTGAGTAAAATTGTTTTTATTTCCCTTCCCCACTTTTTTGTCCCGGATGAGCTGAGTTACATCGGCTCTCCGGGTTTTTTCGGACATGATTTTATACGCCAGGCGCGTAGTGGATTAATTGTCCTTTAAAAGGCAAATTAAAGTTTCTTTGTCGTATGTTATCATCATGAAAGTATTTCTATCTTTTACAAAAACTTATTACAATTTTCCGGTAAAATGGGCAAATCCACTGAAAATAAATTAAAAAGATTAATGTGACGAAGTGTCCTGGCTTTTTCAATTTATGGGAGGTCAGGATGCAGGAAACTAATATCCTGATTATGGTTTTAATTTCAATCAACAATCTCCACGAAACCAGACCACAAAACGACCGGACATCTCCGGTATACATAATTCCTTTAAAAGCAAAAATAAATTTGCTTTCATTTTCATTTCGTGCTATATTTAGCCATTTAATTAATAAACCTAAACTTCATAATTATGAAACTTTTAAATTACAGTTTTCTAAAAAAATCAACATTAGTTTTAGCTGCACTCATTATCGGCTGTAGCCTGATTGTTCACGATGAGAATCAACTCACAGGTAAGCCACCTGCCCCTGACAGTCCGGTTAAGGATAGCGCTGTCCTGGGTACTGCAAGTCATTTTTACAAACAAGCGCTCCTGGCAAAACAACTTAAACCTGCCTCTGATTCTGTTGAGGAAGGCTCAAGTTACAACCAGGTCGAACGAATGATGATGATCTGGGGAGATAGAATATACCCTAACGGTGATTGCAAAAATGCTGCAAATGCTATTAATTCTTACACAAACAGCTATCGGATTAAATCATCTGATTCGAGATTTCTTACCGGATTTGTTCCTCAATGGACATCATTAGGCCCAAACGGAATACCTGCAAATACTACCGGCAACCAGCACGGAGTAGGTCAAATGCATCGGATAACTTTCGATCCGGGCTATAATGGTATTTCAAACCGAAAAATCTATGCATGCTCTTCGTATGGTGGTTTATGGAAAACCGTTAACGACGGGGATAGCTGGACTAACATGAATACCGACCTTTTACCTTTTTGCTCGGTAGCCGACGTTTGCATCAATCCTCAAAATACCAACCAGATTTTTATTTGTACAGGATATGCTGATGATGGATTTTCGATGAAATACGACCCAAACTGGTATCATGCAAATCCAATTTTTACCATCGGTTTGTATCGCAGCAATGATGGGGGAACAAGCTGGAACCCAATAAATGAAGGTTTTTTGCCAGGCTTTCTTGACGGGGGAACCTGTCGGCGTATGATCATTAATCCGAATAATCCCAAACAGATTTTTGTAGCTACAACCAGGGGAATTTACAGATGTCAGAACGCAACCTCCGCCAACCCGGGCTGGAGCATTGTTTTAGATGCAGAGGTAGTGTTCGATTTAGAGTTCAGAGGTCTTGCATTTAAACCAAACAATCCTAATATCGTTTATGCCAGTGGTATTGATATTTACAGATCAACGGATGGTGGCAGCAATTTTCAAGTAATCACAGGTCCCGGCACCGACCTTAATTTTAAAAACGACCCTTACTTCACGGTAAAAAGAATAAATATTACCGTTTCACCTGCCAATCCTGAAAGGTTGTACGCTTACGCTGAAGGCTATAAAACAGAAAATGGCGCCAATATCGAAGGGTGTAAAATCCTTATCTTTGAACATGAACGTTGGACATTGATCAATAGTCAGTTTAATTCAGGAGGAGGAACAAACCTTTTTACAAGTGGTTATCTGGGAATTGCAGTTTCTCCAATAAATGCCAACCAGATTTATTTTGGGAATACAATCGTTTGGGGCACCGATAATTATCCGGCTTTACCTTTCGAAAAGAAAGCAGATTATTTCAACAGCTCCGGTTTTCATGCTGATGTTCACGATTTGAAATTCCAAACTATTGCATCAGGAAATCCAAAACTTTATTGTGCACATCATGGTGGCATTAGCGTAAAAACCATTCCTGCCTCGCCGGCAGTTCATGGCTGGAGCTACAAAAGCGAAGGACTTTCGGTTGCAACAATTTGGGCTTTTGATGATGGCGACGCACTTTCGACCTTTGCCATGAGCGCAAACCAGGATTGTGGGACAAACATTTACCAAGGAAATAATCCAACAAATAAATGGATGCAAATAAAAGGTGGGGACGGTTATTCGGCCAGAATCAATGACGCCGACCCTACTTTAGCATTTCATTCAGGCGGGAATAATTCATTTTATCGTTTCAAGTCGTCGGGTACTTCTTATACGACAAATACCGAATTGAATAAACTACCCCCTGACCCTGTTTACACAGGCGCTCCATACGTACGGGTACCCAAAACTTTTCCAATGGTTAACCATCCGGTTACGAACAAAATGATATTTGGTTTTACCGAAATCTTCGAACGACAATTAAATGTTCCAACAGAAGAAACCACCATCGATCAACTCTGGAAATTAAACTCAAACATTCATCAAACCATTAACGAGGACTGGAAAAGGCAGATTACCGAAATAATCATTTGTCCTTCAAATCCTGACATTTCCTATGTTGTAACCGGAGGCCAGCAAAACGACCCATCTGCCTGGCAACTGCAATCATGCTTATTCAGAGGTGTTTCAAACCCACAAAATCCTGCCGGCCCTGCAACATTTACCGAAATACAACACCCCGGCAAAACAATCAGCACCATCGAACTTGCCATTATCACCGGAATTGCTGTTGATCCCAGAAACCCGAACCGAATCTGGATTTCGTATACCGGTTACTGGAATGAATTTAAGGTCTGGCATTCAGAAAATGGTGGCATCGATTGGGTGAATGCTGACCTGAGTCATTCGTTATTCAACATTCCGGTTAATGCCATAATTTACCAGGCAGGCACAAAAGACCGGCTTTTTATTGGAACTGATGCCGGTGTTTATATGTCGGAAAATGGCTCGCCCTGGCAAAAATTCGGTAAATTACCCAACGTTCGGGTCACCGAAATGAAAATCAACAAAAGCATCAACAAACTCAGAGTAGCAACTTATGGTCGTGGCTTGTGGGAAGGAACACTCCCACCTGCTATTTGATTTTTATAGTGTTCCTAATTGCCATCACGCTTTAATTCCCGGATGAGTTGAGCAAAATCAGCTCTCCGGGTTTTTTATTTTGTGCACGGAATTTACTAATTTCGGCCTTTTATCGATGATTAGAAAAATGAATAAAACCCGACTATTTATTAATTTGATAATAGCAGCCGCATTTTTTGCCACGCCGGAATTTTCTGCAGCCCAATTTACAAAAAAAAGCAGGGAAAAGATTTTGGAAAGCATCCCTGAAAGAGGCTATGACTGGCGCTGTATGGGACCATCAGGAATGCCAAACCTTTTAAACAATTCCGAAATGCACGGCGTTGGGCAGATTCATCGCATCACTTTCGATCCGTTTTACGACGGCATCAAAAACCAGACGGTATATGCTGCATCCTCGTTTGGCGGACTTTGGCGCAGCGATGATGACGGCCTGAACTGGCAAAATGTGAACACCGATTTTCTCCCTTCAACTTCTGTGGCCGATATTTGCATCAGTCCTTTTAACCGAAACGAACTTTTTATCTGCACCGGCTATGCTGATGGAGGGCTTTCGACAGCCAGTGGCCCAAACTGGACCCACGTCAACCCGGTTCCAACGCATGGAATTTACCGAAGTAAAGATTTTGGGGTAAGCTGGGAAAACATCTCCGAAGGGTTTATCGAAACTTTCAAAACCCTCGGCATGTGCCGGAAAATGGAGATAAATCCCATGAATCCCGACCAGATTTTTGTCGCAACAACGCAGGGAATTTTCAGAACAAATTCAGCTACAGCCATCAAAGTCACCTGGCAAAAAGTTTTTTCGGGAAAAGGAAACAATGAAGATTTCCGTGGACTGGCTTTTAATCCCGATGATTCAAACACTATTTACGTCAGTGGAACCGACATCTATATTTCCGAGAACGGTGGTAAAACCTGGAAAAGCTTAACCGGCATCAAAACAGGCCTTGATCTTCAAAGCCTGCCGGATTCGTTTGCTGTAAAACGGATCAATATTGCCGTTACACCTGCTGATCCAGAGCGACTTTACGCCTACCTGATAGGCACAAAAAAGGTAAAAAACAAAACCTCCGAAGGCGGGCATATCGCAATTTTTGAGGATGGAAAATGGCGGATTGTCGAATCAAAGTTTTCGTCGGGAGTAAATTATTTTGCCGATTGCTGGATTGCCATTGCCGTTTCGCCGGTAAATGCCGATATGATGATGTATGGAAACACCCGCGTGATAGGCACTGAAAAGCTCGACAGCATTCCGTTCGATTATCGCTCGGTGTATTGCGGCGGCGGCTTTCATGCCGATGTTCATGATCTCGAATTTCAACCCAATGTTGCCAATCCGAAACTCTTCTGTGGAAACCATGGTGGAGTAAGTGTAAAAACGTTTCCCAACAAATCGACCAGCGGCTGGGAATACAGGAATGAAGGTCTGGAAGTGACGACAATCTGGAGTTTTGACGATTCCGAAACAGACGAAACCAAAGCCATCATTGCCACGCAGGACGACGGCACTCTGGTTTATTGCGATACACTTGGATACAAATGGCATTTTATCCAGGGTGGTGACGGTTACAGTGCACGCATCGACGACCGGAATCCGGATATTGCGTATTTTTCGTCAGGCGATAAATCGTTGGCCAGGTTTAATTTCAGCACGTTAAAAACCTCGGGCGAAACCCATAAACTTCCAAAAGACCCGATCAACAAAGGCGATGTTGTTATCTCAACAAAAACATTTCCGATGATCAATATGCCAGTTACAGGCGAACCGTTGTTTGGCTTTACCGAATTATTCGTCAGAAAGATTGAAGCTCCTCTTGTAACAACACCAATACCCGAAATCTGGATAGTTGTTTCGGATGTCGGCAAAACCGAACCTGCCGGATGGAAGCGACAAATAACCGAAATCGCCATTTGCGAATCACATCCCGATGTAATTTATATTGTTACTGCCGGACAACAAAATCCCCCAGGCAGCGATTGGCAACTCAAATCGGGGTTTTACAAAACCACCTCCGGAATAAAACCTGATGAAGGAAAAACCAACTTCACCAAAATTGATTATCCGGGCGAAAATTACGATAACGACACTTTAGCCATCATCACCGGCATTGCTGTTGACCCCTTGAACGCCAACAGGGTTTGGATTACTTTTACAGGAATTTCACCACAATACCGAATCTGGTTTAGTGAAAATGGTGGCCGCACCTGGACAAATGCCGATCCAAAAGGAATCCTGGGAAATAACCCGGTTAACGCTATCGCTTACCGCGAAAATTCCAGCGACCAGCTTTTTATTGGCAGCGATAAAGGTCTCTACAAAAAAGATCGCCTGCACGACTGGGAAAAAGTAAAAGATTTTCCCAGCGTCCGCATCACCGAAATGAAAATCAATAAAGGTTTAAACCGAATGCGCATCGCTACTTTTGGCCGCGGACTGTGGGAAGGCGATTTGGGGGAATAGAATCATGCTGACTGATTCATATTTCCCCGGAAATCTGTATTTTAATAGGTCATGAAATGATTTTCCGCAAATTTACATTTCGCTCAATTTTTTTCAAAAATCCTCATTTTACCAGAAAATCAAATACATTTTTCGGATTAATAGTTTCAAAAACTGCATTTGGGTACTGCTCCATAAAAATTCCGGGAGCCTTTGCCAGCTTATCATTCCACTTGAATTCAAAGGCTTTAATCAGGTTATCATTTTCTTCTATCAAATCAATTTCTTGTTGGTCGTAGGTTCGCCAAAAAAAGAAATTTGAGAAAGATTGAGAATTATTTTGTTTTTTAATTCTCTCAGAAACACAGAAATTTTCCCACAATTTACCGATATCATTGCGTGTTTCTAACTGATCAAACTGCGAGATTACAGCATTGCGAATCCCATTATCCCAGAAATAAAATCTTGGCGATTTCGAAATTTCTTTGCGTAAATTGCGGCTAAATCCGTTCATTCTGAATATGATGTAGGATTTTTCAAGAATTTCAAGATAACGCTGCACCGTTTTAACGGTAGTATTTAAAGAACTGGCTAATTCGTTAAACGAAACATCATTACCGATCTGAAAAGCGAGATTACGGAGTAGGTTCATTACGAACAAACTATCTTTTAAATTATCAAGTTGCAGCACATCTTTTAAAAGATATCCATTTCGGATACTTTCGAGCAGAACCCTTTTCTCAACATTATTCTGGGCTAAAAAAACCTGGGGATAATTACCATAAACCAGCAATGAAGGCAACAGTCGGAATGAAGACAGGTAATCTGTTGCAATTTCCTCCAATGAAAACGGATAAAGATACCAAAACCGCGACCGTCCGGTAAGAGGTTCACCAATATTACTTTTGAGATCAAATGCCGATGAGCCAGTAACAAAAACAGCAACACCAGGGTTCGTATCAACCAGTAATTTAAGGTTTTCCCCGATTTGGGGAATACTCTGGGCTTCGTCAACAAACAAATAATCATATCCTCCGACGAGATTATTAAGTACAGATTGTTTTCGTGATGATAATAATGAAGCTACATCATAATCTTCGCCATTAAGTTGAAGAATTTTGCCTTGAGGAAGTAATTCTTTCAACTGACTCATTAAAATCGTCTTTCCAGTTCGCCTTGCACCAAAAAGCGCAGTAACGTGACCTGGCTTTAAATCAGTGAGCAATGATTGCTCCAATTTTCGTACAATCATAATTTTAATTACTTTGGTCCACAAATTTACATTAATTTGTGTAGTATGGTATATAAATTTAATGTATTTCTGAATTAACCTTTCCCCATCTTCCGCATTACCAAAATTAAAATTAATAAAGGTTTAAACCGAATGCGCATCGCTACTTTTGGACGGGGGCTGTGGGAAGGTGATTTGGGGGAATAAAAAAATAATGACACTGGTAAACATTAACCAGCGATTCCGCATGAAAAAACAACCGAAGATAACCCCTTGCAAATGATACAGATAAAATTTGTTGCAATAAATATTTTTCGCACTAATTTTGGCAATGGTTGGCAACAGATAGGATGCTAAAGAAATAACATTGTAACT
>CAJATL010000176.1 GCA_903944895.1 uncultured Bacteroidota bacterium | reverse complement strand
CAACAGTTTGAGGGATTTTTATATTTTTACGATGGGAATTAGTAATGCTGCCGGATAAAAACTTTATTTCGAATTTATGAGTAAGATAAAAACCCTCCTGATTGAAGATGAAAAAATTTGCCTGATAACCCTGCAATCGCTGCTAAGCAAACATTTTGATGAAATTGAAGTTATAGGAACCGCCGGTACCGTGGAAGAAGGCAAGGAGAAAATCAAAACTTTACACCCCGACCTGATTTTTCTCGACATCTCACTTCCCGACGGCGAAGGTTTCGAAGTTTTAAACGGCTTGGAACGAAAATCTTTTGAGGTCATCTTTACCACAGCCCACGAACAATACGCTTTAAAGGCGTTTGATTTTTTTGCCATCCATTATCTCGTTAAACCGGTCACACTTGAACGCCTCAGCACTGCGATTGAGCGTTACCACGAAGTACGAAAATCAGAAGAGTTAAACGAAAGAATGTTGCAAAGCGATGCTGTCGATTTGTCGGAACTCATCGCGCAGGGCGAGAATAACCGCCTCGAATTTAAGTCGTCGTTCCGGTGGGATTATCGCGAAAATAAAGTCAACAAAAAACTGGAAGAAGTTATCATGAAATCCATCGCCGCTTTCAGCAATGCCAAGGGCGGCGTACTTTTTATCGGGGTTGATGACTCTGGCTGCACCCTCGGCCTCGAAAAAGATTACTCCACATTTAAACAGGCCAACAAGGATCATTTTGAACTTCATCTGCGCAATCTTGTAAACTCCGAATATGGCGTGTCATTTACCACCAACAACCTCAATGTAAGTTTTCCGCTAATCAAATCAAAGGAGGTTTGTATGATCGAAATCCGGCAGGGGCAGGAACCCGTTTACACCACCATCACCGATAAAAGCGGCAGCCAGGTTGAACGTTTTTACGTCCGCTCGGGCAACACCAGCCAGGAACTCATCAAACCCAGCCGCATCATGACCTACATCAAAGCACGGTTTTAAAAACTTCTGACTGCCAACTCCTGACTTCCGACTTCCGACTTCCGACTTCTGACTTCTGACTTCCGATTCGCCACTGCCAACCGCCAACCGCCGACTTCCAACTCCTGACTTCCGTCTTCCGTCTTCTGACTTCTGTCTTCTGACTTCTGTCTTCTGACTTCTGTCTTCTGACTTCTCCTCATAAATAACCAGCCTTTCCTTTCTTGTCGTTTGATAATAAAAGAATTATTCATCCGTGAACACGGTTTTCGCTATTTTTGAGCTGATTAAGTCAGGATAAAATTTGAAAAACGACTTTCTCTCCTGCCTTATCATGAATATCATGAAAAAAGTAATCCTTCGGTTGTTTTATTCAGCCATGACATTGGGGATTTTCCTCATGTTCACCAACGGTTGCAACAAGACCGAAGAGCCAGCAAACAAGCCGCCTGATTGCAATATTACAAATCCGGCCAACGGAAATGAAATTGAAAAAAACATGCCGGTTACAATTTCTGTTAACGCGGCTGATGCTGACGGAACCATCAAAGAAGTTGTGTTTTTTATTGATGGCTTCAGGCTTGGTGCATCGGTGAGTTTACCCTATCATTATGATTGGGATACTGAGTGGGAAGATTTGGGCAACTACCGCATTAAAGCAACTGCTTATGATAATCGCGGCGGCTCAACTTCTGACGAAATTACCATCATCTTAACTGAACCCGGAGAAAACCAGGAAAGCCCGGTTGCTTCATTTACCGCAAACCTTACTTCGATAAGCCCGGGTTCTTCGGTTCAGTTTACTGACCTGTCGGCAAATAAACCAGATAACTGGTCGTGGGATTTTGGGGACGGTATTACCTCGATTTCTCAACACCCTTCTTATCAATTCCCGGTGGCAGGCACATTCACTATTTCGTTAACAGTGGCCAATATTTATGGGGCTGATACGATAACAAAAAACGCCTTTATCACTGTTTTGGAAGGTGGTGCGGAAACCAGCAGTGTTGCAGATTATGACGGAAATTCGTACAACACCATAAAAATCGGCGACCAATGGTGGATGGCGGATAACCTTAAAACCACGCACTTTTCCGATGGGACAGAAATTCCTATGGTCGAAAGCGACTTGGACTGGATTAACCTGGATTATACTGATAAGGCCTACTGTTATTATGAAAATTCCAACGCTTACGCAAATCATTACGGCGCTTTGTACACCTGGGCTGCAGCCATGAATGGCGCTGCAACCAGTGATGTTAACCCGAGCGGGATTAAAGGAATTTGCCCTGATGGTTGGCACCTGCCCAGTGACGCCGAATGGATTGAACTGGAAATGTATCTGGGAATGAGTTTTGAAGAAGCGGATGCTTTTGGCTGGCGCGGGACAGATGAAGGCAGTAAACTGAAAAATAATTACGGGTGGAAAAACAACGGAAACGGAACTAACAGCAGCGGGTTTTCGGCACTGCCTGCCGGTAACAGGTTCCATGGAACCTTTGAGGGCTTGGGGGAAACAACGCGCTACTGGAGTACTACGGAGTATATCAACATTACTCACCTAGCCTTTAATCGTACGCTCGACGACAATCACTCCGGCGTGGGCTGGTTTCAGGCAAATCATTATTATGGATACCCCAAGGATTTCGGGCTATCGGTGAGATGCGTCAAGGATTAAATTTTTTCTTTATTTCTATTCAACCACCGACTGCTGACTGCCGACTTCTTCCCTACGCTTTGCCTTTGATGAATGGCTTTACCCAAAGAAAAATTGCAACCGACACGATGAGAAAAATCCCGATTACTGCTGTAATCCAGATGGTCAGCGATTGTTGGGGGTCAACGGTAAGTCGTTTGTAAAGTATTCCAAAAAAAGCCCACAGGATGACCAGGGTGAAAAAAAGATCTTTCCGGTAAATCAGAACAACAATGGTGATTGCAGAGGCAATGCCCATCATTAAAGCGGTCCACAATTCCCCTGATAAGCCAAAACCATCCCAGTTAATTTTAACCAGAAATGTTGAAATATTAGCAATGGTTGCCACTGTAATCCAACCTAAATAAATGCTGAAAGGCAAATGAACAAAATATCGTTCATTGTTGCCAACAATTCGGCGGCCAATACCAAGTCTCAGATAAATCATTAAAAGTGCTGTTAAAATAATCAACATGATAAGCACCGAAAGCCAGACAACCTTGTAATGCCAGGCAAAAATCCAGGCAATATTTGCAAGCGATGAAACAAAAAACCACACGTCGATCCGGTAAAGAAACCTCATTTTTGGGGATATGTTTCCTTTAATCAACCCATTTGACTGATAAACCGAAAATACGATCAGGAGCAGATAAATCAGGCCCCAGATCGAAAAAGTAAAGCCTGCCGGGGTAAATAAACTGGGGTACAAGGCAGATAATTCGCCGGTTGTATTTCCGGCAATTGGCAGCGCATTGGCAAGATAGTTAATGACAATAACAGCAGCCAAACCAAGAATATTGAGAATTTGTAGTGTTTTTAGTTTCATAAAGCAGTTTTATTTGCGGTGTGAAAGTACGAAAAAAAACAGGCCCTTTCAAAAACCGGTTGGATTTCAAATTTTATGTGCTGTTTTGTGTTTTGTTCTTAGAAATATTAATCATCCTTTTTTCTTTTCCCAAACGGTAAACTCCGACAGGGTGTGCTGGAATTTTCGTTTGGTTTCACGGATGACAAAAGGAATTTCTTCAGGCCCGCCAATGAATCCGAAGTTTTTATCGAGATGTTTGTGAAGGCCGTCCAGCGTTAAAACAGGCTCGCCATCCTGCTTAAATCCTCCAAGCCAGTTTTCGCGGCTGGTATATCCGGCAAGCCAGGTGTAAGGCGAGGCGATGATCAATAATCCTCCCGGATTTATCCTTTCGTGAATATTTTCGAGGAATTTTGCAGGGTCATAAAGCCTGTCGATAAGGTTTCCGGCAAAAATCAAATCATAGTTTGTAAAAATAGGTTTAAGATTTACGGCATCTGCCTGGTAAAACTCGACCTTGTGGCCTGATACTTCAAGGCCAAGGCTTTTCATTTCTTTTTCGTGATAAGAGACCAACTCGCCTTCTTCGGGTAAAACATACCTGATAAACCCATTTTTAACCAA
Source organism: uncultured Bacteroidota bacterium (assembly GCA_903944895.1). Lineage (GTDB taxonomy): Bacteria > Bacteroidota > Bacteroidia > Bacteroidales > 4484-276 > CAJATL01. Next base: position 18,068 of record CAJATL010000176.1, on the reverse strand, counting down.
ATCATCGGCAATCCGGATAAACCTTGCCGAAAAATCGAGGCCGGTGACAAAATCAAACTTTTTGGCCAATTCAAAAGTTGTGCGGCCAACAGCACAGCCCAGGTCGAGCGCATGTTTCATCGGACGACCTTCCATAAATTTCAGGCAAAAAGCAGCCGATTTTTTTGCAAAATTCTCCACACCAAAATATTCATCGCCATAATGCGCTTCACAATATTGCGAAACCAAAGCGTCAGTTTCATACACATCTTCACGGATTTTAACCGGAACTTCCGACTCGATGTACCGGAACCCGGCGTGCTGATAAAAATGTCGTCTGAAAGCATAGCGTGCATCACGGGTAGCTTCGTTTCCCGTCGAAATCCAGGACCCGCCCTTTATGAGGTTGTGGCGGCCATCAAAAGTTGGGGTCGAAAAATCGTCATAAAACGGATGAACCTCAAATCCCGGAAAACCGGTAATGGGCGTTTCGGTCCATTGCCAGACATTGCCGATGACATCGTAAAAACCACCAAAACCGAACCTGTCAACCGGTACGGATGATGCAAAATATTCGAGGTTGATATTTCCGGGAGCCTTTTCCCAAAACGGCTGATCAGGAATCTGATGCAAATCCCTGAAATGATGCCACTCAGCCTCCGTGGGCATGCGCAACGTTTTTCCGGTTTGCCTGCTTTTCCAGTTACAAAAAGCCTTTGCTTCGAGATAATTCACCTCCGCCGGCCAGTTCCAGGGCATTTCGATAATCTCAACCATGGTTCTGAATTTCCAGCTTCCGTCATCCTTCAAAATCCAGAATCGCGGATGATTTGATTGTTGAAAATTGCACCATTTCCAGCCTTCTTCGGTCCAGAATTCCTCGGTTTGGTAACCTTTGTTCTCGACAAACTCCAAAAACTCCCTGTTCGAAACCAGGTATTTTGAAGCTTTGAGCGGCTCAATAATTCCGGCGCTGTTACCGTATTCGTTATCCCAGCCATAGAGGCCGTTATCCCTGCTTTTCCCAAGATTAATTTCACCTCCGGCAACAGGCAGCAATTCGTTTTGAGGAGCATCGCCCCGTTTATCACAGATTTTCCAGAAATCATGTTTCACCACATTTTCGATGGGAAGCTGGCGGATAAGCACCGAAGAAGTTTCGAGGTGGATGCGCTCATGTTCGATGCCCATCATAATCACCCAAAACGGGTTATTCCAGTCAATGGGCAAACCGATCGGCAGGGTTTTTATAGCATGATCAACAACTTCACGAACTTTACCGCGATAATCCAACACCTCTTGCAAGACAGGCCAGTTATAATGTTCCGTGTTCAAATCGTCCCACGACATTTCATCCACACCAATGGCAAAAATTGATTCAAACTTTGGATTGATCCGCTGATGAATAATTTTGGCAAGGATTAGTTTATTGATGAAAAACACCGCCGTGTGTCCGATATAAAAAATCAATGGGTGGCGAAGCGGATCGGCACGCAGGTAAAAGGCTTCAGGGCTTTTAAGGGTTTCATAAAGTTTTTCATCGGTGTCGAAAGTTTTGTGGAAATATTCCAAAACCGCTTTTCGCTTTTCGTCAGGGTCGCCCTGGTTCAGCACAATCGTTTTTGTAATAAGTGATTTCATGTTTTTTGGTGTTAAAATGCCGTAAATCCTTTAAACAAAAGTGTTTTTAAAAAGTTTCGAAAAATACAATCAGCAAATAATTGCGTTTCAAAATTAGGTAAAAATCTTAGCCTTCTCTAAATAAATCATAAAGAATGCTTCGCGAAAAGCTAACCTTAACAAGGTTTTGATTAGATTTGGAAAAAATTGCGTATGTCAAACCTTGCATCTTCCGACCATCAGCCGTTTTACCGTTTGCTAAAAACCTGGCAACCAGTCCGGTTTCAGGGCGCAAACAAGAAATCCCGCTATTTCGAAGGCTGGTATTTTAAAAATGTATCGGCCGATTCCGCGCATATCTGGTCGGTAATTCCCGGTATTTCGATTGTTGACAAAAACCAGACCCACGCTTTTATCCAGCTTATCAACGGGAAAACCGCTGAAACCTTTTACATCAAATTCCCCATCGGAGAATTTCGTTTTTCGGAGAAAAAATTTGAGGCCCACATCGGGAAAAACCATTTTTCGTTTGATGGCTTTAGTTTAGATATTGACGACGAAAGCATTGATTTCAGTGCAAAGGGCCAGGTAAATTTTGAAGATGTCCGTCGTTTGAAATCCACGTTTTTCAACCCCGGCATCATGGGCTGGTATTCGTTTATGCCGTTTATGGAATGTTACCACGGACTGGTGAGCATGAATCATACACTGAACGGAGAGCTTAAAATCAACAACCAAACCTGCGATTTTACAGGCGGCAAGGGCTATTCCGAAAAAGACTGGGGACGTTCGATGCCATCAGCGTGGATTTGGTTACAATGCAACCATTTTGAAACTCCGGGTGTTTCGATTATGTTTTCGGTGGCAAAAATCCCGTTTTTTCGAAATGCCTTTACCGGGTTTTTGTGTGTGATGCTTTTTCAGGGCGAAATCCATCGCTTCGCCACCTACACCGGGGCTATAATTTCCCGGATCGTACTGGATGAAGAATCTGTTTTCATTTTCCTTAATGATAATAAATTTACTGTCGGTATTACTGCCCGCCGCTCCGGACATGGTTTGCTGGCAGCACCGGTGAATGGCGCCATGGACCGCCGTATTGCCGAAAGTGTCGATGCGACCATTGTCCTCAAAATTTCAGATAAACACGGAAATCTGATTTTTGCTGAAAACGGGATAAATGCCGGGCTTGAACTTGTTGGAGATATGAAGGATTTGCCGGTTTAATTCATGAGTCCAGTCTTAAAACTGTTATATTTGGGCTAAAGCCCGATAATTGACTGTTTTTCAATTGCCCCGACCTTAAGGTCGGGGCAATTGATGTTCGTGATATTCTGGGCTTTAGCCCCATTGATTTCTTTTTCGGCACCTTTTTAGACCAGTCTCATTCATATAATTTCTTTCGTGCGCGGCGCTTTTGTTTCTATTTTTGCCAAAACAAAAATTTCAGATATGTCGTATCCATACCTTGCTCCCGACTATTTCCAACTGGACGATTTGCTCACCGATGAACATAAAATTGTCCGTTCAGCCATCCGCGACTGGGTTACCCGTTCCATTATTCCAATAATCGACCAGGCAGCTCAAAACAACGAATTCCCCGTCAGGATTATTAAAGAACTCGGTGAATTGGGAGCTTTCGGCCCGTTTATCCCCCAGGAATATGGCGGTGCCGGCCTCGATCATATTTCGTATGGTTTAATCATGACCGAACTCGAGCGGGGTGATTCAGCCATCCGGTCAACGGCCTCGGTACAAACATCGCTGGTGATGTACCCGATTTTTACTTTTGGAACCGAAGATCAGAAACGGAAATACCTGCCGTTGCTGGCTTCCGGCGAAATGACCGGTTGTTTTGGTCTTACCGAACCAAATCATGGCTCCGACCCCGGAAGTATGGAAACAAGGATTGAGGATAAGGGTGATTATTTTTTGCTGAACGGCGCTAAAATGTGGATCACCAATTCGCCTATCGCTGATATTGCCGTTGTTTGGGCTAAAGACGAAAAAGGAATGGTTCGCGGATTAATTGCCGAAAAAGGAATGGCCGGATTTTCGGCACCCAAAACACACAACAAATGGTCGCTCCGTGCCTCTGAAACCGGTGAACTTGTTTTCGACAATGTGAAAATTCCCAAAGAAAATATTTTCCCGAATATTCGCGGATTAAAAGGCCCACTGATGTGTCTGAATTCGGCCCGTTACGGAATTGCCTGGGGCGCCATCGGCGCGGCCATGGATTGCTACAACACGGCTTTGCAATATTCGCTGGAGCGAAAACAGTTCAGCAAACCCATCGCTTCATTCCAGCTTCAACAAAAAAAACTTGCCGAAATGCTCACCGAAATTACCAAAGCGCAACTTCTTGCCTGGCGGCTGGGCACATTGAAAAATGCAAACAAAGCATCCCCGGCTCAGATTTCGATGGCCAAACGAAACAATGTAAAAATGGCGCTGGATATTGCGCGTGAATCACGCCAGATATTAGGAGCGATGGGTATTACAGGTGATTTCCCCATGATGCGGCACATGATGAACCTCGAGTCGGTGATCACCTACGAAGGAACCCACGACATCCATCTTTTAATTACCGGAAACGATATTACCGGGATAGCGGCTTTTGAATAAAAGCTGCAATTTCTCCCGGAAAACTCATGCTGAGTGATCCGCCAGTTGGTGAACCCCATGCTGAGCGGCATTTGTAATGCCGCTGGAAACTTTGGACTACCTGTTTGCCGGAAATTCATTTTATTACACTGGTGACCGACTAAATTGTTTATCCCCTACGGGGAATATTTAAGTCTATCGTATCTCATTATTCCTACAATACTTTATCCGCTACGCGGAATTCGCCGTAGGCGATAAAGTATTGTAGAAAAAAGTACACCCCCGATTCAAGAATACCTCGTAGAGGTTAAAGAAATCAATGGTTTCAGGACGATTGAATAATTTTACTCGGTCAGTAGTGATTTTATTATTGAAATCCCAACCAAAAAAAACCTGTTTTTTTTTTGCGGTTTGCCTCAATTAAACCTTTCGTTTTTATAAAGCCTTAATTATCATATCAAAGAGAACCTTTCATATTCTAACAATATTTGTTTTTAGAACGATTTTTCTTGTTAGTTTAAAAAACCAAAGTACTTTTGTGAAATAATTAACAGTGTTCATTAATAAACAATAGGAGCTTATCAACACATGCAACCAACACATATCGAGCACATTGGAATCGCAGTAAAGAGCATCGAAGAGAGCATTCCGTATTATGAAAATGTTCTTGGGCTCAAATGTTATGCTGTCGAAGAGGTAAAAGACCAAAAAGTGAAAACCGCATTTTTCATGGTTGGTCAAACAAAAATCGAATTACTCGAATCAACCGACCCGGAAGGGCCGATAGGAAAATTTATCGAAAAAAAGGGTGAAGGCATCCATCACCTGGCTTTTGCTTTTGAAGATGTTGCCGGGGCGCTTAAACAAGCCGAAGAAAAAGGCGTGCGGCTCATCGACCAGCAGCCACGCAAAGGCGCCGAAGGATTACAGATTGGTTTTCTTCATCCAAAATCAACACTGAGCGTACTTACCGAATTTTGTGGAAAATAATCATCGCATTAAAAAAATAACGAAGTGAACAACCGGGACAAATTACAACAACTCATCGATCTCAGGCAGCAAGCGCGCCAGGGGGGCGGTGAAACAAGAATTGATGCACAGCATCAAAAGGGAAAATATACTGCACGCGAACGCATCGAAAAACTGCTCGACGAAGGCAGCTTTGAAGAATACGATATGTTTGTGACCCACCGCAGCCACGATTTTGGCATGGAAGACAATGTTTATCTTTCGGATGGTGTAATCACAGGCCACGGCACCATTGATGGCCGTGTAGTTTACGTGTTCTCACAGGATTTTACGGTTTTTGGCGGTTCGCTTTCGGAAACTTTCGCCCAGAAAATCTGTAAAATTATGGACCAAGCGATGAAAGTTGGCGCACCCCTTATCGGGATTAACGACTCCGGCGGTGCACGCATCCAGGAAGGTGTGAAAAGTCTGGCCGGCTATGCCGAAATTTTCCAGCGCAATATTATGGCTTCCGGCGTTATTCCTCAGATTTCGGCCATTTTTGGGCCTTGTGCAGGTGGTGCGGTTTATTCGCCTGCCCTCACTGATGTAATTATCATGAGCGATAAAACCAGTTACATGTTTGTAACCGGGCCAAAAGTTACCAAAACCGTAACAGGCGAAGCGATTTCGGAAGAAGACCTCGGTGGTGCAACAGTTCATGCTACAAAATCAGGCGTCGCACATTTCAGGGCCGAAGACGAAGATGAAGGCATCATGCTCATCCGCAAAATGATCGAATATCTTCCACAGAATAATCTCGAAGATCCGATTGTTACAGCTTGCGACGACCCTATCGACCGGAGAGAAGATGCGCTCAACGAGATGATTCCCGACAATCCAAGCACGCCTTACGATGTAAAAGACATTATTTACACCATCGTTGACGACCGCGAATTTCTTGAGTTTCACCGCCATTTTGCAAAAAACATCGTAGTTGGATTTGTAAAATTCAACGGACAGCCTTGCGGAATCGTAGCCAATCAGCCCAATTACCTTGCCGGTGTTTTAGATATTGACGCTTCAAAAAAGGCAGCCCGCTTTGTCAGGCTCTGCGATGCTTTTAACCTTCCGGTTGTAACGCTCGTGGATGTTCCGGGTTTCCTTCCGGGAAGTACCCAGGAATATGGTGGTATTATTACAAATGGTGCGAAATTACTTTTTGCCTACGGTGAAGCTACCGTGCCAAAAATTACCATTACTCTTCGCAAATCCTACGGAGGAGCACACGACGTGATGGGTTCGAAGCAATTGCGCGGAGATATTAATTATGCGTGGCCGTCGGCTGAAATTGCCGTAATGGGGCCAAAAGGCGCCATCGAAGTTTTGGAAGGCAGAAAACTTAAAGATTTTGCAACACCCGAAGAAGCTGCAAAATATGTTGAAAAAAAGGAAAACGAATACCGCGAAAAATTCGCTAACCCTTACCAGGCGGCAAAATACGGCTACATCGACGATGTAATCGAGCCCCGGAATACGCGCTTCAGGATCATTCGCGCGCTGCATACGCTGGCCACAAAAAAGGATACAAATCCACCAAAAAAACACGGCAATATTCCACTTTAAAAATGTATGGTTATGATATTAAATGAAATAACTTTTGATTTATCAAATGTAACGGGGTTTACAATTATTGTTGCCGTTGTTGGGCAGATCGTGGTTTTTGTGGTTTTGGCCGTGCTTTATTATGTTTACCGGACCATTCCAAAAATCATGAATATTGGTATCCGGCGTAAGCTGAGAAGAGAAGGTAGAATTATTGATGAATCCAAAAACCTGCATGTCGAAAGCGACGTAAATGCAGCCATCAGCCTGGCTTTGTACATGTACCTGAACGAAATTCATGACGAAGAAAGTGGTGTAATGACCATCAAGCAGGAGCAACGCTCATATACTCCATGGAGTTCTAAAATTTATTCAACAAACGCTTATCACAGATTTCCCCAACGATGAAAAAGTTTAAATTCGCAATTAACGGCCACGATTATGATGTTGAAATCATGAATTTTGAAGACAACATGGCCACCATCGAAGTCAATGGAACGCCTTATCAGATCGATATTCAGCATGAGGTAAAACAATCGAAAACACCTAAACTGGTGCGGCAGGAAGTAGTCATCAAGCGCAGCGACAGTAAAATCAAAAAAACCATCGTCAAAACCGAAGGTCACGAAGTAAAAATTCCTTTGCCCGGAAATATCATGAATATCTTTGTCAAGGAAGGTGATACCGTAAAATTAGGTGATAAATTACTGATGTATGAAGCCATGAAAATGGAAAACACCATTATTGCCGAAAAAGATGGTGTTGTCAAAAACATCAGGGTAAGGATCGGTGATAACATCTTACAAGGTTCTGTTGTATTGGAAATCGCTTAATCTAAAGCAAAATGAGAAAGCTATTAACAGTATTTGGAATCATCACCATCCTGTCGCTAATTTCGCTGGCCTTTATCGAACCTGGAAATTCGACAGCTGCTGACGCAAAAACCGACGCGGTTAAAAAAGTTGAGCAAACCCAAACCATGACAAATTCGGGTTCGGTTGCCAGCGAATCAGATCAATCGGGGCAAAGCGCAACAGGAAAAGGGCTTCGGCAGTTTTATAAATTTACAGGTTTTGCCAATGCCACTGGTGGTCACATTATCATGATCATCGTTGGCCTGATCTTTATTTTTCTGGCTATCCGCTATGAATATGAACCCTTGCTCTTGATTCCGATTGGTGTGGGTATTCTTATCGGAAACGTTCCTTTTTTGCTTAATGCCGGACTGAAATTGAGTATTTACGAAAGTGGCAGCGTTTTGAATTACCTGTATTTCGGCGTAACCAATGGTATTTATCCACCTTTGATATTTTTGGGAATTGGGGCAATGACGGATTTTTCGACATTAATTTCAAATCCAAAACTGATGTTGCTTGGTGCTGCAGCCCAAATAGGAATTTTTGCAACATTCATTGGGGCTTTAATCCTTGGTTTTCATCCTGCCGAGGCTGGTGCGATTGGTATTATCGGTGGTGCCGATGGTCCAACGGCTATTTTTACTGCTTCGAAACTTGCAAACGGGATCAATATTTTACCGGATGGAACAACCGTCCAAAACCTGATCGGCCCAATCGCCATCGCTGCATATTCCTATATGGCCCTGGTTCCGGTTATTCAGCCACCAATAATGCTGGCGATGACCACCAAGAAAGAACGGTTAATCCGCATGAAACAACCACGTGCAGTGAGTAAACTCGAAAAAATTCTCTTTCCGATCATCGGACTTTTGCTTACCGGTTTTATTTCACCCAGTGCTTTGCCGCTGCTGGGAATGTTGTTTTTTGGTAACCTTTTAAAAGAAAGCGGTGTTACCAAACGCCTTGCGGATACGGCAAAAAATCCTTTAATTGATATTGTGACCATAATACTTGGAATAACTGTTGGTGCCTCGACCCAGGCTGACGTTTTTCTGACACCCCAATCGGTTATGATTTTCGTTTTGGGTGCACTTTCGTTTATGATTGCAACCGCAGGTGGAGTTGGTTTTGCCAAAATTATGAACCTCTTCCTGGATAAAGATAACCAGATAAACCCACTAATCGGGAATGCCGGTGTTTCGGCTGTACCTGACAGCGCGCGTGTTTCACAGGTTATCGGGCTAAGGTTTGATAAAGACAACCACCTGCTCATGCATGCCATGGGGCCAAACGTAGCCGGTGTAATCGGATCGGCCATAGCTGCAGGTATTCTGCTTAGCTTTTTATTGTAATCAAAGTTATTATGATATCGAAAACCCGGGTTCTGATTTTAGAACCCGGGTTTTTTTGTTTTTTGTATTCGGAAAAAGGCTTCTCTCCACTTCGTTTTAACCTTTTAAAAATAAAAATTTTGTTCATAATCGCCGAAAACCTACTTTTGATGAAAAAACTAAACTATGCTAATCATTGGAATTGCTGGTGGTTCGGGTTCAGGAAAAACCACCGTCGTAAACAAAATCATCAAAAGCCTCCCAAAAAACTCGGTTTCGGTGATTTCTCAGGACTCGTATTACAAGGATAATGGCCATCTTTCGCAGGAAGAAAAGCAGAAAATCAACTTCGACCACCCAGATTCGATCGAATTTGAGTTGCTTAACAAACACATCGAACAACTAATCAAAGGGCAACTCATCCAGAAACCCATTTATTCGTACCTCACTTGTGCCCGCGCCAAAGAAACCGAGCCGGTTGAACCAAAAAAAGTGATTATCGTCGAGGGGATTTTGATTTTTACAAACGCCAAGTTGCGTGATAAATTCAGTATTAAAGTTTTTGTTGATGCCGATACCGACGACCGCCTGATCCGCATTATCCGACGGGACCTGATCGAACGTGGCCGCTCGGTTCAGGGCGTTCTCGATCATTACGACACCTTTGTAAAACCCATGCACCTGCAGTTTATCGAACCAACCAAACGATACGCTGATATCATTGTTCCTCAGGGCGGCACAAATCACATTGCCATTGATATTTTATCGTCGAAAATTAAAATGAAATTAGGCGAATAGAAAACATGGAAAATTAAAAAGACATTGTTATGCCTGATAAGACTAAAATTAATATTCTTGCGGTTGACGACAGGCCTGAAAATCTGCTGACCATCGAAACGATTCTCGATAATTCCGAGATCAACCTCGTTAAGGCAAATTCCGGTAACGAGGCGCTGGGTCTGATGTTTGACTATGATTTTGCCCTGGTGTTGATGGATGTTCAAATGCCCGGCATGGATGGTTTTGAAACCGCCGAACTCATGCTGGGCTCCGAAAAAACACGCCATATCCCGATCATTTTTGTAACAGCCATCAACAAAGAAAAGAAACACATTTTCAGGGGTTACGATACCGGCGCTGTTGACTACCTTTTTAAACCCATCGAACCCGAAATATTCCAGAGCAAAATCAATGTTTTTATCGATTTGTACAAACAGCGTAATGCCCTGGAAGAATTAACCCTGAAGCTCGAAAATACCATCAGCCAGCTGATCAGCTCCCGCGAGAAACTGCGCCAGAGCGAAGAAAAATACCGCGACATCTTCGAAAATGCCAACGAAGGGATTTTCATTATTCAAAATGGCTTTATCAAATTTTATAATCCCAAAACACTCCAGATATTATCCAGCCCAAATAACGATTTGCTCGGAAAAACATTTATCGGCTTTGTTTATCCTGATTTCAGAGACAATCTGCAAACCAATCATTTCGACAAACTTGGAAAAGATTTTAACGACAACAAAATTTCGGTTCGGATTATTGATGAAAATGAAGACATTAAATGGGTCGAGATAAACTCGGTGGTGATAAACTGGGAAGGTGAAACAGCCTTGCTCAATTTTCTCAGCGATATTTCTGAGCGGAAAATTGCTGAAGAAGAAATGAAACGCGCCCGAAGTCTTGCCGAACAAGCCAGCCGCACCAAAAGCGAGTTCCTGGCCAACATGAGCCACGAAATCCGCACTCCGCTCAACGGGATTATCGGGATGACCGAACTGGTTATGATGAGCCCGCTGGAAGAAGATCAGAAAGAACGCCTGGAGGCCGTTAAATTTTCGGGTGAGTCGCTGCTCGATATTATCAACGATATTTTAGACCTTTCGAAAATTGAAGCGCGGAAACTCGAGCTCGATTTTGTGCAATTCAGCCTGCGTGGTGTCATCGAAAAAGTGCTCCGGCCCATGTCGTCGAAAACGGCACAAAAAAACCTCGAACTCATTCTCGACATCAGCAATGGGGTTCCTGATTATTACACCGGCGATCCGGTGCGTTTGCGCCAGATACTTTTCAACCTCATCGGTAACGCGATAAAATTTACCGAAAAAGGTGAAATAAAACTGGAAGTAAGGCTCAAAACCGAAAACGAAAACAAACGCGAACTTGAGTTTTTTATCATCGATACCGGCATTGGAATTCCAGACAACAAAATGCACAACCTCTTCAAATCGTTTAGCCAGGCCGACAGCTCCACATCCCGGAAATTCGGCGGCACCGGCCTTGGATTAAGTATTTCGAAAAGCCTGGTCGAAATGATGAATGGCGCCATTTCTGTCGAAAGTATCCCCGACAAGGGAAGTGTGTTTAAATTTAATATCTGGCTCGAAATCTCCGAAGAAGTCGTTCACGAAAGCAGCACTGAAATTCAACCCATCATTAAGCAAAAAAGGATACTCATCGTTGACGATAACCTTAATAACCGGAAAATTCTGAAAGGATTTCTTGATCACCTCGGCATCGAAAACGACGAAGCCTACGACGGAAAACAAGCTTACGATAAAATCCTGGCAAACACGGGAACTAAAAATCATTACGACATCATTTTACTCGATTATCACATGCCCATCATGGACGGCGTCGAAATGGCCAGATTGATGTTCACCGAAAACAAGATTATCCCATTACCCGACATTATCATGCTTTCGTCGGATGATGTTTCGCTGCAACAGTTCAAAATAAAGGATATCGGAATAAAACGTTGTCTGATAAAGCCAATTTTCAGGGATGACCTGATTCAGATTTTAAATGAAGTTGCCGGTAATGTGGATGTTTCGCAACCGCTAAAGAAAATCTATACCCAAAAAAACGAGGAAAATCTACACAGGACCTACCAGGTATTATTAGCCGAAGATAACATCATTAATCAAAAGCTTGCCAACGGATTATTGGATAAGCTAGGCTGTAAAATAAAAACCGTTAACAACGGTAAAGAAGCTTTTGAAGCAGCCAAAAATAATATTTACGACATCATTTTTATGGACATTCAAATGCCCGAAATGGATGGTTTTGAAGCTACGGGTCTCATCAGGGAATGGGAAAAAGAAACCGGTAAACATACTCCTATCGTTGCAATGACAGCACATGCCATGAAAGGCGACCGCGAAAAATGCATCAATGCCGGCATGGACGACTACATGACCAAACCCATCAGCCTGAAAATTCTCAGTGATACACTCAAAAATCTCGCCTTATAAATCCACTCAACATTATCTATCAAAAAAAGTGAATTATGAAAAAATGGTTTTTAAACCTGAAAATCAAGCAACGACTCAATACCATGACCACGATTTCGATATTGAGTATTGTGCTCATTGGCTATTCGTCGTATTATTTTTTCAGGACAACAAAAGTGCTTACACTGATGCTCACCGAGCAGCGAATCCATGATGTAAATTATCGCACCGGCCTTCAGTTATTTTACGAATATCTCAACGATAAAAACGAAAAAACACTCCAAAGGGCTTATCATCACCTCGATTCTGCCATCAACATTGCCTATGTTTTCAGCAAATCGAAAGAATTTTACAAAAAAAACACCCACGACAAATACGTTGATATTTTACTCGAAACTTACGGGCCAATAATTAATTATGAGCGCAATGTAGCCGAACTTGTTGCCAACCGACTGGAATTGATGATTTTTCTGGATAATCCCCAAATGAACAATGCGCTCGCTATAGCCGACGAGGCCAGCCGAAATGGAAAAAACGTAAAACGAGCTATTCAAAAATATCTGAGCAGCCCGGATATTTCGGCGGTTTCGGCCGAACTTGAAACCGCTAAAAAAGAGATGTCCGTTATGGAAGTGCGTTTTGCCTCAACCATTGGGGAACTTAACAACTTCGTAATAAACCTTTTGCTGGTCAGCATTCTGCTGATCGCAACTGTGCTGGTAGCCATTACTTTCCTGTCGTCACGGATAATTTCGGGCACCATTTCAAAGCCTGTTTTAAAGATTGTTGAAAACCTGAAAAACCTTGCTGCCGGTGACTTGTCTGGCGACATCAAAGTTGAAACCAAAGATGAAATCGGGATGCTAAATGCTTCCTTTGTGGATTTACAATCGAGCCTCAAACAAAAATCTCTTGTCGCAGGCGCTATTGCCAACGGCATTTTCACACAAAAAGCAGCGCCAAAAAGCGATAAAGATGAACTTGCTTTTTCGATAAATCAGATTGTCGAAAATTTTGGTGAAGTGGTCGAACAGGCCAACAACATTGCACGCGGCGACCTGGACGTAAATATTTCGCTTCGCTCCGACCACGATGAACTTGGACTGGCGTTGATAAAAATGACCAGCGAACTTAAAAGCTCCAACGAAGAAAAACGAGGCCAGTTATGGCTCAAAAACAGCCAGAGCGAACTCAATGATGTAATGCGCGGCGAACAGGAGGTTATTGATCTGGGCCGTAAAATCATCAACAAATTATGCACCCAGCTCGATGCCCGCGTTGGCGCCATTTATCTTTTACAGGACAACGATATTTATAAAATGGTGGGAAGTTACGCCTACAAACGCCGCAAAACCATCGAAACCGAATACAAACCCGGTGAAGGACTTGTTGGCCAGGCTGTACTCGAGAAACAAACCATCATCATCACCAACCTTCCGGGGGATTATAGCCCCATAAGTTCGGGAATTGGCGAAGCTTCACCAAAAAATCTGGTGGTAATTCCCTGTGTTTTTAACGATACTGTGGTCGCGGTTATCGAAATTGGCTCGTTTGCGGAGTTTAGCGACGAACAGATTAATTACATCAACACCGTAAGTCAAAATGTGGCCATCGGGTTAAATACTTCGAGAGGTCGCTCAGAGTTGAGAAAATTACTTGCCAAAACCCAGGAACAGGCCGAAGAACTCCAGGTTCAGCAGGAAGAACTCCGCCAGGCCAACGAAGAACTCGAAGAACAAACCAAGGCACTCAAAGAATCGGAACAACAGCTCCAGACCCAGCAGAAAGAACTGCGCGTAACCAACGAAGAACTTGAAGAGCGAACCCGCGCCATCGAAAAACAACGCGACGCAATTCGTACCAAAAACGAAGAACTTGAAATGGCGCAAAAGGAAATTGAGAAAAAGGCCCACGACCTCGAAATGGCCAGCCGCTATAAATCAGAGTTTCTTGCCAATATGTCGCACGAATTACGCACACCGCTCAACAGTATTCTGGTGCTTTCGCAGATCATGTCGAACAACAAAGCCGGCAACCTCAACGACAAACAAATCATGTCGGCAAAAACAATTTATTCGTCCGGCAGCAGCCTGCTTTCGCTGATTAACGAAATTCTTGACCTTTCAAAAATTGAATCCGGAAAACTGGAGATCAACATCGAGCGAATCAAACTCGACGATTTTACAAAAGAAATCGAAGGTGTTTTCAAGCCATTGGCCACCGACAAAGGCCTCGAATTAAAACTCGAAATCGAGCCTGATGCACCATCATTTATTTATAGCGACAGCCTCAGGCTTCAGCAAATTGTACGTAACCTGATTTCAAATTCGATCAAATTTACGCATGAAGGGGCTGTAACTTTAAAAGTTAAACGAATGCCCGCAAATGCTGCCTTAAAATCCCTGGACCTTGCTCCCGAAAACAGCGTTCTTTTCGAAGTAACCGACACCGGAATCGGCATTCCAAAAGAACAACAAAAAGCGATTTTTGAAGCATTTACTCAGGCCGACGGAACTACTTCCCGCAAATATGGCGGAACCGGTCTTGGGCTTACCATTTCCCGAAATCTCGCCCACATCATGGGCGGCGAAATTACCCTGGATAGCGACGAAGGCAAAGGAACAATTTTCAGGCTTTACCTTCCTGTAAAAATTACCGGAAAAACAGTTGATAAAATCCCCGAAACTTCGACAACTCCTGTTAAGCTTGTTAAAGAAGTTGTCGAACCGACCCTTCCACAACTTGGCCCTGTTCCTGCAAAGGCAGCCTTTGCGGGAAATGGCGGAAATAAAAATTATCAGCCCAAAGCCGAAATTATCGAAAATGTTAAAGACGATCGTAAAATCATCAACAAGGGCGATAAATTCATTCTGATCATCGAAGACGATGCGAGTTTTTCGCAGATTTTATACGACCTGGCCCACGAAAAAGGCTTCAAATGCCTCATCGCGCCCAACGGCGAAACAGGGCTTCACTATGCCGATTATTACAAACCCGACGCCATCATCCTCGACATCGGCCTTCCCGGAATCGACGGCTGGCAGGTGATGGATCGCCTGAAAGAAAATCCTGAAACCAGGCATATTCCGGTTCATTTTATGTCGGGAAAAGATAAAAGCATGGAAGCCATGAAAAAAGGAGCCATCGGATTTTTGACAAAGCCCGTTAGCGTTGAGGAAATTGAAGGCGCTTTCGCAAAAATCGAAAAGATCATCTCAAAACCGCTTAAAAAACTCCTGGTAGTCGAAGATGACGATGGAATGCGAAAAGCCATCGTCGAACTGATCGATGACGACGATGTTTCGATAACATCCGTTTCAACCGGCAATCAGGCCGTTGACCAGCTTAAAAAAGACGATTTCGACTGCATCATCCTCGACCTCGGCCTTAAAGATATGTCAGGATTCGACCTGCTCAAGCGGATCGGCAAAAAAGGCGAAGAGAGCGACATTCCGGTAATTATTTACACCGGCCGCGAACTCAACCGAAAAGATGAAGATGAGCTGATGCAGTATTCTGACCGCATCATCATCAAGGGCGCGCGCTCACCCGAAAGACTGCTGGCCGAAACCACCCTCTTCCTTCATCGCGTTGAGTCGAGCCTGCCCGAAGAAAAACAGAAAATGCTCCGGGTTGGCCACAACAAAGAGGATATCATGAAGGATAAAAAAGTGCTGATTGTAGATGATGATATGCGCAATGTTTTCGCGTTAAGCAGCCTTCTGGAAGAAAGAGGTCTGCGCATCGACGTTGGCCGGAATGGCAAAGAAGGCATTAAAAAATTAGAAGAAAATGCCGACATCAGCCTGGTGCTCATGGATATTATGATGCCCGAAATGGACGGCTACGAAGCCATGCGCGAAATACGGAAAATAAGCAAATACAAAAGGCTTCCCATCATCGCCCTCACAGCTAAAGCCATGCAGGGCGACCGTGACAAATGTATCGAGGCCGGAGCAAACGATTACCTCACCAAACCTGTTGATGCCGACAAACTTTTATCATTACTCAGAGTATGGCTTTACCAATAAAAGACGAACTTGAGATAATCAAGGAAAACGAAAATATCGAAATCGAGCTTTTGCTCAACGCGATTTTCATGAAGTTTGGTTACGATTTCCGCAATTACGGAAAAGCACACATCAAGCGCCGGATCTTGCACCGCAAGATGGTTTCAGGCATGAACAGCATTTCCGAAATGACCCACAAAATGCTGTACGATCCATTGTTTTACCAGGAAATCCTTCAGGATCTTTCGATCACGGTAACCGAAATGTTTCGTGACCCGTCGTTTTATTTAAGCCTGCGTTCGGAGATTGCACCATTACTCAAAACTTACCCGTTTCTCAAAATCTGGCATGCAGGCTGTGCAACAGGAGAAGAAGTATATTCGATGGCGATTTTGCTTAAAGAAGAAGGCTTGCTGAAACGAACCCAGATTTATGCCACCGATTTTAACCAGCTTGCGCTGCAAAAGGCACGCGCCGGAATTTATCCCATCGACCGGATTAAAGAGTTTACTCAGAACTATCAGAAATCAGGCGGCAAAAGTTCGTTTTCTGATTACTACAATGCCCGTTACGATTCGGTGATTTTAAATGAATCACTCAGGGAAAATGTCGTTTTTGCCGATCATAACTTAGTTACCGATAGTGTTTTTGGTGAGATGAACATGATTATTTGCCGCAATGTGATGATTTATTTTGATAAAGAACTTCAAAACAAAGTAATAAAACTATTCCATGATAGCCTCGTTCCCGGAGGTTTCCTTTGCCTGGGCAGCAAAGAAAGCCTTCGCTTTGCGGAATCGTCGCCAAGGTTTGAATCGACTTTTGACAAAGAAAAAATTTACAGGAAAAAATTTACGGTATAACCAGCATGCACAACTACAAGGCGATCGTTATCGGAGTTTCGGCAGGTGGATTACATGCTTTGGGGCAAATTCTGCCTAAATTGCCTGCTGATTTTCCGCTTCCGGTAATTATCGTTCAGCATATCAGTCCGCAATCCGACAATTTCATGATCCGCCATTTCAACAGTATTTCGAAGCTTGCCGTAAAAGAAGCCGATGAAAAAGAGGAAATAGTACCCGGAACAATTTATTTTGCCCCACCCAATTATCACCTGATCGTCGAAAATGATTTTACTTTTTCGCTCTCGGTGGACGAACGGGTGAATTTTTCGAGGCCATCGATTGATGTTTTATTCGAAACCGCCGCCGAGGCTTATGCTGAAACTTTGATCGGCATTATATTAACAGGAGCCAACAACGACGGCAGCCGGGGCTTAAAACGTATTAAGGATTTTGGTGGTTTTACGATTGTTCAAAATCCGGCAACTTCCGAAGTCTCGGCTATGCCCGAAGCCGCCATTAAAATTGCAAAAGTTGATAAAATCCTTGACCTGGATAAGATTGCGGATTTTTTGATGAGGCTAACATAGAAATTTTCCGGCTGGTCACAATGGTCAGCAATATTTGGTTGCCAAACTGCAGTCAGCCACGGAAGTTTGAATGAGAAAGATTTAGGAGCGCTTTCATTCCAGATTGTCATAAAAATATTTTTACCCTAAAAAGAAATCTCTTTATAAAAAAGTACCAACGGATTCAGATAAACCCTTTCTTCCAAAGTATTGTTAAATTTGCAAAAAGATAAAATATGAGCACGCAAGAGATTAAAAATGAACTTCACCAGTATATTGATCACGCAGATTTAACCTTCCTGAAGATGGTTCATGCCATGTCTAAAGTGTATGAAAAAGAAAACATTGTGGGTTATAGCACCGACGGAAACCCGATAACACCACAAATCCTTAAAAATAGGGTCAAAGCGGCTTCAAAACGGGTAAAGTCGGGAGAATTCATTTCACAGGAAGAAATTGAAAAGGAGATT
>CAJATL010000175.1 GCA_903944895.1 uncultured Bacteroidota bacterium | reverse complement strand
GTTTAAAACCAAATTTTTTTTTCTCTGGTCGTCTTTGCTTCATTATCAAATATTGACCAGAGTGTTAATACTCGTGCAAATATACTGATAATGAATCATTTATACAACAATTATTTTCCTTTCTATTTTAGTAAAGTAGAAATAAACTTTGTATTGTTGCAATAGTAATTTTGTTGCCAATTTTATTTTTACCTTGTCCTATTTTTCCGATCTCATGTTTAGGAATCCCCAAAAATGTTTCGATACGTTCAATCCATTGTTCTACCAATTGTTTCCGGTGAACAATTATTAATGCTGGTTGACTTCTGTCAGAAATTATTTTTAATCCAACTATTGTTTTTCCCGAACCAGGGGGCGCTACTATTACTCCAAAATCCTTTTTAGAAGCAATTTCGATTGCACTTTGCTGATGTTCCCTAAGTTGTACATTAAATTGAAAACCAATGTTATTCAACTTTATTCTTGTATCAATGAAACTGTAATCGATATTGTTAGTGTTGCAGAATCTTATCAACTTACCAATAAAACCTCGCGGAACAATAACTTCATTCTCTGTTTCCTCAACAAACTTAAAATAACGTTCAGTTTCAAAGGTGTTTTTACCAGCCTTTTTCTTGATAAAATACTCAGTGTTTGCAAAATTCAACTGCTCTTTTAGGAAGTTTATCAATGAAGTTGATAAAGCGTTTCGATTGATTCTAACCACATTGTTCAAGGTGATTGTGAGTTTATTAGATTGTGTTGCTTTTGTTGAAATTGGATTACTCAAAGCTAAATTGGCGGAATTTGAGGTAGATTGATAAAGTTCATCCAGCTTCGCAACTGTGATTCGATTGATGGTTTTCAGAAATTCGAATTGATCCAAAACTGGCAGAAGAGTATCTGCATCAAGAAAACAGCTATTCCCTTGTTCTAAAGTTTTTTTGTACAATGGTAACGCAATTAGATTTCTCAATCCTTTTCCTGAAAGGAAATCTTGATTTGGGAACAATCTATCAAAGCTCGAACTTTTATCAAATATTGAAAAAATGCCCGACGATTCTAATAATGAAAGAATGATTTTTCGGCTTTGGATAGCAGGATATGGTTGTTCAAAGAAAATCCAAATATGGCCACCGTGCCCAGACCGAGAGCGTTCTAAATAGGCAGGAATTTCATTTTTTTGACAAACACTCAAAAAGGCCTTACATTCCTCCAACCAATTATCGTCATCAAAATCAGCAGCAATAAACCAGGAGGTGTTATCAGTAAGCAAAGGATAAATTCCGATTAATTGCTCACCATTAAGATGTTTCCCAATTTCGTTATCTGAAAAGGGCAGATACATTTTGTCTGGATAGTTTTGAAAAGTACCACCTCGCATTTTATGAGCACGATACAGGTACGGGTCATAAGTGTATGCTGGCATATAGCCACTCTTCTTTCCAGTCTCCCAGCGCACAGCAAAAACATCTTCTCTGCCTTTGAAAACAGATTTAAAGTGTTGGATTTGCTGTTTTTGGAGTTCGTTCATCTGTTTACTGTTGAAATTTTTTGGATTGATATTGTCTCATATTTCTCTCATTTTCACCCAGTAAGGCAACAATTTTTCACTTATTAATCGCATAACTTCTTCGAAAGCGAGTTCCCTGTCTCTATTGATTTTGTTCAAAAATGCTGTCCAACTTCTTTTTCTTTGCGGATTAGTCGCAAACTCAACTGTAAACAGCGCATGATTCTCAGCGTATGAAGTACCTCTGTTTGCAAAAATTGCTTGAATTGCTTCTTCCAGTGTGTTACTGCCAAATTCGTTGTCAGTTAGCAATTTATAAACATCATAAAAATCCTTCATTCGGCTATTGGCTACCGATAATTCTATCATTGCCTGAAACTTTTCTGCAATTACTGTCTCTATCGAATATGCCTGAATAACCGGAACTTGCATATCGTCCAACAGTATTGGATATTCTAATTCCTGAACTACCGGAATGACAATATCTCCAAAACCAACATCAATTTGTATGCGCTGTCGAACCGTGTGAAAAGTCGCATCAATAAAAAGTCGAACTCCGTCATATTTGTCTTGTTGGGTTATCAATTCTCCAACAACGCTTTCCGGATTAAATGCTACTTCATCTTCTGACTCAACGACACAGATTTGTTTAAAGACCTGGCAGATTACCTCAATATCATTTGACATCTGTGTTCCCAATAAGTCGACATCTATTGTCGGACGGCTTTTTAGCCCCTGAATGGCGTAAATAAATGCTCCACCTTTCAAAATCAGTAGCTGCGAATAATCAGAAACCGAAAGGCGATACAACAGGCGTTCGTGCAGGAATCGAATAATGATTAGTTGAAAATCAATTCCTTCTTTTTTTGCCAGGTTAAGCAATCTTGCTCTTATCGAAACTGCCCGGTTTTTCATAGCATCATGGTTAGGTAGTTGCTTAATACATTCGCTATGCGCATTCGTTCAGCATATTTCATCAGTTTATCCAAATTTCGGTCTGTCCTTTTTAGGTAATTCTTCAACACTTCGGACGTTATGTCTGTTCCCACTTTGTTTCGGTAACGAATGGCATCACACACCGATTTTTCGATGTCGTAAATTGAAATTTCTTCCTCATTAAAAGTTGTTGAAACCTTCCCGATTTCATAATAATCAGCACTCCAAAAATATATTTTTGTCGGTGGAAAGTCTGATAAAACAGGTTTTTTCCGCACAGGAATAGCAATGTGTACGAATGGTGAAATTGTCGTTGTTAGATCATAGAACTGCCAGGCTGAGAAAAGGCAAAGTACAGCTTGTGGAGCTGACTTACACACTTCACCCCAATTGGCTTCTTCTGCAAAATCAACATGACGGTATAATCCGCGTTTTATTTGTATCACCTTACCGGCTTCCAACATTGCTTTTAATTGATAATAAAGCGACCGATTCCGATGGATAAGTTTTGATGTCAAATATCCTTTGTTTTTGGCAAACAATTCATAAAGTTGATGTCCCATGTATTTATAATTTGCACAAACATACGAAATATATTTATGAGCTTCGTGTTTTTGCGCAAACAGTTTGTTTGAAGTAAGTAAAAGTCAGGCAAATTGTTTATAGATGAGTAAAATCGAATTGTAGAACAGAAAAGCGATCATAATTTTTCATCCTCTACAATTCGGAATGATAAGATGAAAATCCCTTAAACATCGGGTTCGCGTGATTTTTTCTGTATCCCACCCGCACTATTACTTAAATTTTAATGACAAAGGTACAGCCAGCCAAATATCATAAGTAAAGCCCGAACAGGCAATTGAATTTCTATTTCTTGATCAATAATTGCCAGTTCACCCGTTGGGTTTATTCAGATATTTCTTAACGCTGCGCTAAAATATCTGACCTAAAGGCTTGACTTATAATTTCTCTATCTGTGGTTTCTTAATGGTCTTTATTTCGAAGGCTACACAGAACAAACTAAAAATGGGTTTCAATAATTGCTTGCTTTCGAATGGAAACAGTTTCAGGAAAGTCTCTCTTAAGATTTCGAGCCATGTAGAAGGACGTGGCTCATTTTTTTTGGTCGCAAATTTTTATAAGGTTGTAACCTTATTAATCAAATCTATTTTATGGTGTTATCCTGAAATTATTATGATCGAATTTCTTCGATAATTGTTGGATACTCAAGTGCGTTGCAGTTTTTTTAACCTGGTTTGATAGGCCTGAAGATAATTGCGTTTCGAGCTTTCATTTAAAAAAGATGAATCAATCAATGATGTGACCTTTTCGGGGTTTGAAAGCATGGATTCAAAAATTTTATCAACTTGTTTTTCGCCTATTTCAGCCTTTTCTGCCAATATCTGAAATTGCTCTGGGACCTTTCCTTTGGCAATGTTCTTTGGCAAGAGACCATCCTCCAGGGCAAAGTCTGAGTCTTCAATATGTATCCGGCTGTTTAAAAGATCGTAAGCCGGACTCAATTTGAAATCACCGAGTGATGTTTCCAGTATCGAAAAGTTTTTGAAATGAGCATCACCATTTGAAAACAGATAGTTAAATAAAAGAAGTTTAAAAAGTTTTGGCGCTTCTGTTTTATAGGCGGGTAAATGCGTTTTCATGAGTTCGAATAATTCCAGATAATTACCCAGGTATTTGTAATTTGCTCCATGAGTTTGCGGTGTTCTTCCTGCCAAAGATGCAAAATCCTCTGTCGCCCATTTACCACCTTCATCCTTGACATCGAAGCGCCTGGTAAGATAAGCCGGTTCGCCATTCTTGAAAAAGATCATTGCATTTTCAGCCGTTTCTATATCGTAAACCTGACGGGCGATTTGCATTGTCAGGTGTTCATTGGCTGGCATCTGATTGGAATTTTTACCTGCATCAGGTATTGGCTTCAAAATGAAGGTTCCTTGTTCTCCTTCATTAATCAATCGCAATCTGTTTTTTTCCAGCAGAACAGAAAACTTTTCCTGCACTCCTGAAATTGAAATGCGCTTTTGGTTTTCCAAGAGCAAATTATCGTTGGCTTCGTTTGTTCCTGGTGAATCATAAGGCAAAACATGATCTACCTTTTTACCATTAAACATCCGATTCAGGCAGGTTCTGCTATAGGTATCATTACCGGCGGCCAAAGTACCCGGGCAATATTTTATTTCAGGTAAACTCATGTCGGTTCTTGAATTGTTGTTACTGTAACAGCTCCAATAGTGTCGTTTTTTGCAGTGGCAAGCAGCAGCCCAAAGTAATCATCTTCATCAATACGCATAAACCTGCAGACCACCTGCTTATTTGAACCCTCCGGCAGCATATTGTAAAAAAAAGGAAAAAGGTATGTTGAATGATACTCCCGGACTGTCTTTGGTAAGGTGAGGCTGATGGCAGGTTTACTTTGATCGGCTATCCAAAAATCATCATACCTGAAGGTAAAAGTACCATCATCGTGTTGTGTGAGTATTCCGGCCGCTTCTTTTTTGAAGAATATTTTTGCTTGTCTCATTGAGGAGCCTCCATTTTCCTGACTTGCAGGCAAATTTCCATACCAAGCACGTCAGCCAGTTTTTGTAAAGTTTGTAGTGTCGGGTTTCCTTTCCCGCTCTCAAAATGTTTCAGTGTGCGTAGCCCCACTCCGGAGAGTTCTGCCAGTGTTTCCTGGGTAACTTTAAGCATCTGTCTTCTTTCCTTGATTGTCTGAATCAAATCATTTTTGTGCATTATGTGGCTCTTTTAATCGCAAAGATAATTGTTTTAATCAAAATACAATACAAATGTGCTCTTAATAGCACTATTAAACAGATTTCAGATTGTAGTCTATTATAAATGACCAAAATGTGCATTTTATTGCACTATTGCAAAATCTATTTCGATGCTTTTATCGAATTCCCGCATAGCTTCTACTAAGAAGGTTACACCATATGGACAGGAAAATCCGGAATCATTCAACTTTGAATGGAAACAGTTTCAGAAAAGTCTTTCATGAGATTCAGGGAGGATGTTTCAAAAAGTCAATTTCTTGTCATTTTTGATCATACCCTTCCACATGAACGCTCCCAACCGATCGTCCTGATGGGTCGGCATTGTTTTTGAAACTGGCATCCCACTCGAGTGCAACCGGCGAACTACAAGCAATCGAAGGCACCGAAGGCACACAACTTGCCGCCGAATCCGAAGGAAAATGATCGGTAAAAATCGAACGATAATAATATTCTTCTTTCGACATCGGTGTATTGATCGGAAACCTGAACCTCGCCGTATTCATTTGCTCATCGGTGACTTTTTCGGATACCATGATTTTGAGTGAATCGATCCAGTTGTAGCCAACACCATCCGAAAACTGTTCTTTTTGCCGCCAGGCAACGCTTTCAGGTAATAAATCTTCAAAAGCTTTTCGTACAATCCATTTTTCCATTCGTCCGTTTTTTGCCATTTTTTCTTCAGGATTAATCCGCATGGCCACATCAAGGAATTCTTTATCCAAAAAAGGCACCCGTCCTTCGACACCCCAGGCAGCCAGTGATTTATTGGCACGCAAGCAATCGTACAAATGGAGTTTGCTGAGTTTTCGTACCGTTTCTTCATGAAAAGCCCGTGCATCAGGTGCCTTGTGAAAATACAGGTAACCACCGAACACTTCGTCGGCACCTTCGCCGGATAAAACCATTTTTACACCCATCGATTTAATGACACGCGCAAGCAGATACATGGGTGTTGAAGCCCTGATGGTGGTAACATCATAAGTTTCGAGGTGATAAATTACGTCATTCAGTGCATCAAGACCTTCCTGAACCGTAAAGTGGATTTCGTGATGGATAGTACCGATATGGCTGGCTACTTTTTTGGCGGCAGCAAGGTCTGGCGAACCGGTCAAACCCACGGCAAACGAGTGAAGTTGAGGCCAATAGGCCTGTTCGGTATCCTGAGATTCGATGCGGTAAGCTGCATATTTTTTGGCAATTGCCGAAATCACCGACGAATCAAGTCCACCGGAAAGCAAAACGCCATAAGGGACGTCCGACATGAGCTGACGATGAACCGCATCCTGCAATGCTTTCCGCAAAACAGCGATATCGAAACCATTGTTTTTAACAGCATCAAACGATTGCCAGTCGCGCTCGTACCAGGTTTTAACTTCGCCATCGGGGCTGTAAAGATATTTTCCAGGTAAAAATTCTTCAATCTTATTACAAAATCCTTCCAAAGATTTTAGTTCAGATGCAACATAAAAATTTCCCGACTTATCCCATCCCTGGTACATCGGGATGATTCCGATATGATCGCGGGCAATCAGATAAACGTCTTTTTCCTGGTCGTAAAGGGCAAAAGCGAAGATCCCGTTAAGATCCTCCAGGAAAGCGGCTCCCTTTTCGCGATAAAGTGCCAAAATGACTTCGCAGTCAGACCCGGTCATAAATTCATAATTATTTCCGATTCTTTTCCTGATTTCCTGATGGTTGTAAATTTCACCGTTTACAGCCAAAACCAGTTTCCTGTCTTTGCTGTACAGAGGTTGGCCGCCCGATTCAGGATCAACGATGGATAATCGTTCATGCGAAAGGATCGCCTTGTCACACGAAAAAACCCCCGACCAGTCCGGCCCGCGATGACGGATTCTTTTCGACATGATTAAAACCTGCGACCGTAAATCTTCTGCTTTTCCTTTTAAATCAAATACTCCAACAAATCCACACATATCTTTTCATTTATTAAAATCTGTTTTTAAATGCTTTTTGCAGCCAAAAATAGTTATTTGCTCCAAAGTCATTAACTCATTTCAGGCTAAAGAGTTTACCTTCCGTTAAAATAAATCTGATAAAAACTCTGAAATCCAAAAAAAACAGGAAGGAATTAAAGGTCATTTTTGGGTATTTTCAGGGAATTCTAAAATTCAGGAGGTTATCCAAAACATCATCATTTAAAGGAACCACGAAATTTGGCAGGTAATTTTATCCTGAGGAAGCCACACTATTTAAACCCCTTCCAAATTTGCATTATTATTCAATATTTTTAAAAAAAATATCCATCAAATTAAAATATCTGTAACTTGGTCACTTCATTTTAAACTCACAATTTTGCTAAAATTTTAAGATTTACTCATAACAAAATTAAAAAAATATGAAAATAGTAATCGTTGGAACAGGCTATGTTGGCTTAGTAACAGGCACTTGTTTTTCGGAAGTAGGCATTGATGTAATATGTGTTGACATTGATGAGAAAAAAATTGAAGGCCTAAAAAAAGGCGTTATCCCCATTTATGAGCCAGGATTGGAAGACATGGTTCACAGGAATGTTGAAAAAGGACGATTAAATTTCTCCACTGATCTTGCATCGACACTCGACGGAGCAGAAGTAATTTTTTCGGCAGTGGGCACTCCCCCCGACGAAGATGGCAGTGCCGATCTTAAATATGTTCTGGACGTTGCCCGTCAGGTTGGCCGCAACATGACCGATTATATTCTGATGGTTACCAAAAGCACTGTTCCGGTTGGAACCGCAGCGAAAGTACGAAACGCTATTCAGGAAGAACTCGATAAAAGAGGCGCAAAAATTGAATTCGACGTTGCCTCCAATCCGGAATTCCTCAAAGAAGGCGCCGCTGTTGATGATTTCCTGAAACCCGACAGAATTGTTGTTGGCGTGGAATCAGCAAAGGCTGAAAATATTATGAAAAGGCTCTACAAACCTTTCACCTTAAATGGCCACCCGGTTATTTTTATGGATGTTCCCTCGGCTGAGATGACCAAATATGCCGCCAACTCGATGCTTGCCACCAAAATCAGCTTCATGAACGACATCGCCAACCTTTGCGAAATCATGGGCGCGGATGTAAACATGGTGCGCAAAGGCATCGGAAGCGATTCGCGTATCGGCAAAAAATTCATCTATCCCGGCATCGGCTATGGTGGCTCATGCTTCCCGAAAGACGTAAAAGCCATCATCCACACGGCCCGCCAAAATGGCTACGATTTAAGGGTTTTGCGTGCGGTCGAAGAAGTTAACGATGACCAGAAATCGGTACTTTTCAACAAATTATACAAATATTATGATGGCGATTTAAAAGGCAAAACCGTTGCCATGTGGGGGCTTTCGTTTAAACCTCAAACCGACGACATGCGCGAAGCCCCTTCGTTGGTACTCATCGAAAAACTGCTTGCAGCCGGTGTTAAAGTTAAAGCTTACGACCCGGTGGCTATGGAAGAAGCCAAACGCAAAATTGGTGATGCTGTCGAATTTGTAAAGGATAAAGAAGAAGCCCTCATCGATGCTGATGCGTTGATGATGGTGACCGAATGGCCTGAATTCAGGTTCCCCAACTTTAATGTGGTGAAAAAACTGATCAAAAAACCTGTAATTTTTGACGGCCGTAATGTTTATGATATCGAAGAAATGGCCGGTTCAGGTTTCGATTATTTCTGCATCGGCGTTGACACAACGCGCAAAAAAAGTTAAATTCATTTTTTTAATCTGCCTGATTTCGTTTGGCTTTTGATAAAAGCCCTGCCTGATCAGGCAGTTTCATTTTTATAATCCAACCTTTCGATATGAGAAAGAAAATTTTGGTTACCGGCGGCGCTGGCTTTTTGGGATCGCATCTATGCGAAAGGCTCTTAGATGAAGGCAACGAAGTAATTTGTGTTGATAATTTTTTTACCGGACAAAAGCAAAATGTGGTTCATCTGCTCGACAACCCCTATTTTGAAATGGTGCGGCACGACATCACCATGCCTTTTTTTATTGAGGTCGATCAGATTTACAACCTTGCCTGCCCGGCATCTCCAATTCATTATCAATACAACGCCATCAAAACCATCAAAACCTCGGTGATGGGAGCCATCAATATGCTTGGCCTGGCCAAACGTATCAATGCCCGCATTTTACAAGCCTCCACAAGCGAAGTTTATGGCGACCCCGAAATTCACCCTCAGACCGAAAGTTATTGGGGACACGTAAATCCAATCGGGATCAGAGCTTGTTATGATGAAGGAAAAAGGTGTGCCGAGACTCTGTTTGTTAATTATAATCGCCAGAATAATGTGGACATCAAAATCATGCGGATTTTCAATACCTACGGCCCACGTATGCATCCCAACGATGGAAGGGTAGTCTCAAATTTTATTGTACAGGCACTCAAAGGCCGCGACATAACACTTTATGGCGACGGCATGCAAACCCGCAGTTTTTGCTACCGCGACGACCTGATTGATGGGATGATCAAAATGATGAATTCGAGAACTGATTTTACAGGACCTGTTAATGTGGGAAATCCCAACGAATTTACCATTAAGGAGCTCGCTGAACTGGTCATTGAACTTACAAACGCAAAATCCGGCATCGTTTACGAACCTTTACCCTCCGATGACCCCATGCAGCGTCAGCCCGACATCAGCCTTGCAAAAAAAGAACTGAACTGGGAACCAAAAATCCAGCTTCGCGAAGGCCTCCTGAAAACCATCAACTATTTTAAATCCATCGATCTTACCAATATCTGATTTTTATGCTAAATATTTTAGTTACCGGAAGTAACGGTCAGTTGGGAAACGAAATCAGACAACTATCCGCTGATTTTGTTGATTACCATTTTATCTTTACGGATGTTGCCGAACTCGACATTACGAAAAAAACAACCGTAAACAACTTTGTTTCGCATCACGCCATTGATGTGATCATTAATGCCGCTGCCTACACTGCGGTTGATAAAGCAGAAACTGAGCCCGACATTGCCGACCTCATCAATGGAACTGCTGTCGGAATACTTGCCGCGGCAGCGCTGAAGTACAACGCACTGCTCGTTCACGTTTCGACCGATTATGTTTTTAGTGGAAAAGCACATCAACCGATTTGTGAAGATGATCCAACAGCTCCGGACGGCGCTTACGCCCGCTCCAAATTATTGGGCGAACAACTGATCCTTCAGGAAAACGGCAAAGCGGTTATTCTCAGAACCTCCTGGCTTTATTCAGAATTTGGCGGGAATTTTGTAAAATCGATGCTCAAATACGGACGGGAACGCGATCAGCTAAAAGTTGTGTTCGATCAGATTGGCTCACCAACCTATGCACGCGATCTGGCCAAAACAATTCTTCAACTCATCCCAAAGTGGCAGGAATACAAAACTCCGGAAGTTTTTCATTATTCCAACGAAGGTGTTGCAAGCTGGTACGATTTCACCAAAGCTATCCACGAAATCGCCGGCATCAGTTGTAAAGTTTTGCCCATCGAAACCAAAGATTACCCGCTTCCGGCCAAACGCCCGTTTTACAGCGTGATGAACAAGGACAAAATCAAAAAAGAATTTAATCTCGAAATCCCTTATTGGCGCGATAGTCTGAAAGAATGTATCGCCAGGATCGAAAAGTGAAATAAGCTACTTTTGGGATAAATCCACTTCATTGTAAATAAAAACCGCCGGTTGACCGCATTCAGTTGTTGTTAAATCAGCGGTTTTTGCATGATTATTTAACATCGGTTTTTATGGGAAATGATTTAAATTTGTTCAGTCAATCAACAAAATTTAGTACGTCATGAAAAATCTCATCCGGGGTATTTTGAATGTTGTTTTGATCGCGCTTCTCTTTTCGTGCACTGTTTCCAATAATTTATATGTCAATAATCCTGCGCCAACCGGCAAAGGGAATATTCAGGTTTACGCGGGCGGAGGAACAGGACAGAAACCGGAAATTGACTCAATTTCGGATAACGGGGATATTTATTCGTCGGGTAAAATTTCGACTGTCCCTATTTTAGCCGGTGGTGGCCAGTATGGAATTAATAACCAGTTAGATCTGAGGTTTGCGATACATTTGCCTTACGTGGTTGGAGGATTTGGCTTACGCCTCGGCGCTCAATACAGCCTTTTTAATGCGGGGAGAAAATTTAATGCAGCCATCGGCAGCGATCTTGGTTTTGTAATCGCAAAAGATTCATTACGCATTTTTGGCTCCGCCGAGCCAATGAACCCCGAAGTAAAAGGTGCCATTAATGCTGATTTTTTTATCCCGTTGTCGGTGAGGGTTACACCACATTTTAATATAATCCTTACGCCACGGTACAGTTTCAATAATTTTTGGATCAGGAAAAACGAAGATATGGAATATAGCAGGTCATTCAGCCCTTCCTTTCCGGTTTTATCGCTGGGATTAAAGATTTATAACTTTTACATCGAAGGCACCGGGATTTATTATGAAAATACGCTTTATCCGAATATTGGCCTGGTTTATCAGTTTAATTTTAGTAAAAATGAGTTGAACACCGTTCCTTTTCCTGAGTAATCAGTAGTTTTCTTAAATCAGAATCCAACCAGCCAGCCAATCTTATTTTTGCTTTGTGTAGGCTAACTCGCCATTAAAAATCAGATAATTGTGAACAAAACGCAATTCGGCGTAGGAAACATCATCTCCTAAAATAGTTTTTGCTGGTCCAAACTGAGTACTTTCGGCCTGAAGGAAATATTCGGTAATCAGTGCTATTTTTTCAGAAGAAACAAAATCTTTAACATCCAACTCACCGGTCAAAACAAAATGCGCCAGGTGACCTTCGATGGTTGAAACACTCAATACACGGGCTGCGGCAACTTCGGCAAGGGTTTTTCCTGATTTGAAAAGTTCAAAACTGGCCAGTTGTGTGACTGTTGCGCCGGACTCATTTTTTTTCGGCACTTTCGGCACTTTTGGTGCTTCAGGTTTCTTTTCAATGTTATTTTCTTTGCGATAGGCCGCAATGATCTCCAGAATCTCATCCCCAAACTGCTTCAGCTTTTTCTTCCCGATTCCTTTTATTTCCTTGAGTTCCGATTTGGTGGCTGGCAAAGAGGTAACCAGTTCGATCATGGTTTTTTGAGGCAGAATCAGGTAAGATTCCATCTCCTGTTCGTTTGCCATATTTTCACGCCAGGCCTTCAGTGTCGAATACAGTTTGGGATGTGGGATGTGAGCCGGAGCACTTTCGCCTGACTTTTTAAAGGCATGCTTTGTTTCTTCCTTTTCGATGGCCGCTTTCGCCCTTACATCGAGATAATTTTTAACGACAAATCCTGATTTGCAGCCATTCAGACAAGCCAGTTTAACCATGGTGTCCTGGCGCAAATAATCCAGTGCATCATTTACCGATTTCCGGATGGTTTTATTGTCGGTTTCGATGACCAAATTTTGGATTACATCGGCAATGATGGTTTTTGTTTTATCCGCAAACCAGGTGCTGGCTTTGATTACACGTTCCTGAAGTGCAGTATTTTCCTCGATAGTTCCGGGCTGGGCGCATAAATACCTTACCTGAGCAAGAAATTTTTCGGACACATCCAGCAACTCATTTTTAAAAACCAGGCTCAAATTTGCAATCAAATTTCGGTCGGAATCGAGCAGACTTGCAAAATGTTCGGTAAATAGTTTAAGCAGGTAATTTATCCTCCGCTGCAGCGGAATAAAATCAAAGAGTTCGATGAGCAAATCTTTTTCATAGGCATTTTTCGATTCAGCCAGGATCTGTTCGCCAGGCCTATTTTGTTCGGCATCGTTGCTGAATCGTGCAACTTTGGAATCGTATTTAATGCTTCCAAACGAAATCGGAGAACTCAAAACCAGTCCTTCGAGGGTTTTGCAGCGGCTCAATGCAACATAAACCTGCCCGTGCGCAAAAGCGGCATTTGCATCGATGATGGCTTTCTCAAAAGTCAAACCCTGGCTTTTATGAATGGTGATGGCCCAGGCCAGTTTTAACGGATATTGTTTGAACGTGCCGGCAACATTTTCCTTGATTTCTTTGGTTTCGTCGTCGATGGTGTATTTTGTGTTGTCCCATTCGAGCCTTACAACAGGAATTGATTCGGTGTCGGCGGGGCAATTTACGTAAATGGTATCATCATCAAAACTTTCGATAACACCAATTTTCCCGTTAAAGAAAAGCTTTTCGCGCGAAGTGTCGTTTTTCACAAACATCACCTGTGCCCCGATTTTCAGGGTAAGTTCAAAATCGGTGGGATACGAATATTCCGGAAAATCACCGGTTACACTCGCCGTAAAAGTACGTGGTGACGATTTAAGCGTTTTAAGTTTCGATTCATTAATCTCTTTAGCCTGGTAATTATGGGTGGTAAGAATAATGTAACCTTCGCCCGAATTGAGCACGAAACCGGGGATGTAGCGCTTATTTAACTGAACCAGCGTTTCTTCATCCAGGCTGTTGTCGCGGATTTTGTTGAGCATCCCGATAAAAACTGCATCATTTTGCCGGTAAATATGTTTAAGGCCGATCGTGACATAATTGGTCATTTGAAGCGCTTTGCTGCTAAAAAAGAAAACGGTTTCGTAATATTGTTTCAGCAAATCCCATTCGTCCTCCTTTGCTACCGGCGCAAGTTGCTGAAGGTCGCCAATCATGAGCAGTTGCACGCCACCAAAAGGTTTGTAGCGATCGCGATATTTACGGAGCACCTCATCAATGCCATCAAGGAGGTCGGCCCGGACCATGCTTATTTCATCGATCACCAGCAAATCGAGGCTTTTCATTATCTGGATTTTATCGCGGCTAAATTTTTTGACGCTGTAGGCGGATGACTTTTTTTCCTGTTCATCATGATATTCGCTGCCTGTAGCGGTCTGTGGAATATGTGGGCCAAAAGGCATCTGGAAAAATGAATGGATGGTCACCCCGCCGGCATTGATGGCCGCCACACCGGTTGGAGCAACCACAATCATGCGTTTGGGCGACTTCTTCCGCAGGTTGTGCAAAAAAGTGGTTTTTCCGGTGCCGGCATTTCCAGTTAAAAAGATATTCCGGTTGGTGTATTCAACAAAATCAAAAGCCAGGCTAATTTCGGGATTATGAATGTTTTCCATAGATGGAGGTTAATTCTTAAAAAGCGATAAAATTAAAAAAAATCATTCATTAAATGCTTTGTCGTTGGAATTTCGTTATCGAAAAAAATTACTTTTGCTTGAAAGATTTTATCATTCATTTTATCAGATAGAGAAAGTTAAATATCTACTTTTACAATGATTTTGATACAACGATCAAAAAACATGCACTGCGGCTGTGCTTTGTGTACAAAATCATAAATCAAAAATCACAAATCATAAATTATAAATATTATGTCAAAAGAAAAAATTGAAAAGACGATTCTTGAGAAAGCCGAAAAATGGCTTTCATCAACCTACGACGCCGAAACCCGCGATGCCGTGCGTAACATGATCGAAACCAATCCCGACGAACTTACCGATTGTTTTTACCGCGACCTCGAGTTTGGAACCGGCGGTTTGAGGGGAATCATGGGAGCCGGAACCAACCGGATGAACAAATACACCGTTGGAATGGCCACTCAGGGGCTGGCAAATTACATTAAAAAAGTGCTTCCGGCCGAAAAAGAACTTCGCGCTGCTATCGCTTACGATTGCCGCAACAAGAGTCAGTATTTCGCCCAGATTACTGCCGATGTTTTTTCGGCTAACGGCTTTAAGGTTTTTCTTTTCGACGAACTTCGCCCGACACCGGAACTCTCTTTTGCCATTCGCCAGTTGAAATGTCATACAGGCGTCATGATTACTGCTTCACACAATCCCAAAGAATACAACGGTTACAAGGCCTATTGGAGCGATGGCGCTCAAATGGTGCCTCCTCACGATAAAAATGTAATTACCGAAGTCGAAAAAATAAAAATTGAAGACGTAAAATTTAAAGGTGTCGAAAAAAATATTTCAAGGCTTGGTGAGGAAATGGACAATTTGTTTCTCGACGAAGTCGAAAAAGTATCCGTTTCCCCGGGTTCAAACTTCCGCCAGGCCGATCTGAGAATCGTTTACACCCCACTGCACGGAACCGGCGTAAAACTTGTTCCGGCAATCCTTGAGCGGCTTGGCTTCGAAAATGTTTTCAGAGTTTACAAACAGGACATCACCGATGGTAACTTCCCGACTTTGATTTCACCAAATCCGGAAGAACCGGCAGCACTGGAAATGGCGCTCGACAAAGCCCGTAAAGTTGATGCCGATCTGGTGATGGCAACCGATCCTGATGCCGATCGTGTTGGCGTTGCAGTAAAAGATCACAACGACAACTTTATTTTGCTCAACGGTAACCAGACTGCCGCCGTTCTCACCTATTATCTGCTAACCCTCTGGCTTAAAAAAGGAAAACTGGCCGGCAAGGAATACATCGTAAAAACCATCGTAACCACCGAATTAATAAAAGATATTGCTAAAAAATTCGATGTCGAATGTTACGACGTTTTAACCGGCTTCAAATGGATTGCCGACGTAATCAGGCAAAATGAAGGAAAAAAGACTTTTATTGGTGGTGGCGAAGAAAGCTACGGCTTCATGATTGGTGATTTTGTCCGCGATAAAGATGCTGTTACAACCTGCGCAATGATTGCCGAAGTTGCTGCCTACGCCGCAAATCAGCGTAAAAGCATCTTCGATATTTTGATAGACATTTACATGGAATTTGGATTTTACAAGGAAAGCCTTATTTCGGTAACTAAAAAAGGCAAAGCCGGTGCTGAAGAAATCCAGAAAATGATGGAGAATTTCAGATCCAATCCTCCTGAGTCGATCAATAAGTCGAAGGTTGTTTTGGTTAAAGATTATCAAACCAGCAAAGAAACCGACCTTGTCAATAAAACAGAAACAAAAATAGATCTTCCAAAATCGAATGTTTTGCAATATTTTACCGCCGATGGTAGCAAAATAAGCATGCGTCCTTCGGGAACCGAGCCAAAAATTAAATTCTATTTTGGCGTAAAAGATCAGCTAAATTCGAGGGAAGAATATGTTGCCGTTAACAAAAAACTCGACGAAAAAATAGAAGCGATAATCAAAGACATGAAACTCAGATAGTAAAAGCGTTTCATTGCCTGAAAGCTTGAAAAAAAATCGAATCTGGTAGTTCCGGGTTCGATTTTTTTTATTGGCTTAAATCCGATGAAATTTCATACGGACATCAATTGCCCCGAGCTTAAGGTCGGGGCAATTGAAAACCTGACAGTTACCGGGCTTTAGCCCAAGAACAACAGTTTTTTGACTGGATTTATTAATGCCAACAAAATAAATCTCAATAGGCTCAGACTTCCTGACCTCGCGAAAAATGTAAAATCGTGATATTTTCAATTGTAATCGGAATAAGAAAGTTTTAGTGTTTATTCTCAGGGATTTTTAAAGCCGGAATGTTGCAGTCCTTCAGAATGCTAAATCCGGTTTGGTTTTTTGCCCGGGCGTTGTCCCAGGAATAAAAATCCAATAAAAATTCCTCAGGCTGTAAGCCTGAAACAAAATAACGCTTGCTGAAAAACCATGTAAACCCTCATATTAAAGAATATCCCGGTGAGCTGCACCTTTCCATTTATGGGTTGCTGGTCTCTTCTATCAATATTTCGCCACGGTGTGGTAAGTCTTTTAGGTGCAGCGTACCGGGATATTGGTAGGAAAATTTCAAGGATTTGATTCCAAAGGTGCAGCGCACCGCGATGATGAAGTCAGGAAGTCAGCTTTTACAAAAAAAAAGAGAAATCAAATCCGGAAGCTTCCGTTTCGATTTCTCTTTTTTCGATTTGATTGAGTTGTAATTCCGGAAAACGTAATTCCGGGGAAACCCAAATCTCTATACCCATTTCACCAGGCAGAAATCCTGGCGGTGTGGGATTAGTTCGTGTTTTGCATAAATCCTGAAAGCGTAATTGAACGATCCGGCCTGGAAGGCAGGAATCTCAACAGCAAACCGGGCACTTTTTCCATTAACCGAAACCAAAGGCATCTGCTTGCTGAAAGAAATCTTGCTCACATGGCCGCCTTCCTTTTTCCCAAAGAGAATTTCCATGCCGATGTGCTCGGCCGAAATCCCGTTGGTGAAAATGGTTACTTCTGTTGAGAAAATATCTTCGAGAGTAAGCGGTGTTTGTGTCGAGTCGGGCACCATGAGTTTCTCAAGCTTGATATCATGCCATTTTTCGCGCATGTGCAATTTCCATGCAGCATATTCTCCAGCTAACTTTGCATTGTCGCTCTGCATCATTTTGGAGCGATCGATAAGCTTATTATAATATTGCTTCTTGTAATCTTCGAGCATCCTTTTCATCGTAAAATGAGGAGCCACTTCAGAAATGGTATTCTTAATATACTTAATCCACTTCGTTGAAACGCCATCACTGTTTTTCTCGAAATACAAAGGCAGAATCTCATCCTCAAAAAGGTTGTAGATGATCTCGGCATCGAGTTCGTCCTGGAATTGCTGGTTGGCGTAAGTGCGGGCTTCCTGAATGGCAAAACCAGCATTTTCTTTGTAGCCTTCGGCCCACCAGCCATCGAGTACCGATAAATTCACAACACCGTTCATCACCGCTTTTTCGCCGCTTGTACCGGAAGCCTCGAGCGGACGGGTTGGAGTATTAAGCCAGATATCGACGCCGGGGATCAGTTTGTGCGCCAGATCCATGTCGTAATTCTCAATAAAAATCACTTTACCGATAAACCGCTCCGACCTCGAAATTTCCATAATCCTTTTAATCAGGTCCTGACCTGCACCATCGTTGGGATGGGCTTTTCCGGCATACAGGAACAAAAGCGGCTTTCCGGTGATGTTGAGGATGCTTGCCAGCCTGTCGAGATTTGAGAACAACAGTTTGGCGCGTTTATAGGTAGCGAAACGCCGGGCAAACCCAATAATCAGCGCATCTTCACTGATGGCTTCGAGGGTGTTAATAACGAGTTTAGGATTTTCCTGGCGACGGGTCATTTCGTTTTTCAGCCGTTCCTTCACGTATTCGATAAGCTCCTTTTTGAGCACCTTGCGGGTTTCCCAGATATCTTTATCGGCAACATGCTGGATTTTTTTCCACATCCCAAAATCCAGTTGATTCCATTTGTACTCTTCACCAAACGTTTTTTTATACATGAGTTTCCAGGGTTTGGAAGCCCATGTTGGCAGGTGAACGCCATTTGTAACATAGCCAATCTGCGTTTCTTCAGGGTAATAACCCTCATAAAGACGGGCAAACATTTCCTGCGAAACGCGGCCATGGATACGGCTTACACCATTAATTTCCTGCGACATTTTTGCAGCCAGCACGCTCATCGAAAACTTCTCGTTAGGATCGTTATCCACAAATTTACCGAGGTTCATAAATTCATTCCACGTGATGTTGAGCCTTTCGGGATAATGCGGGAAATAGGTTCGAAGCAAATCTTCGTTAAAAACGTCGTGCCCTGCGGGAACCGGTGTGTGGGTTGTAAAAAGTGTTGACGAACGCACAACTTCGTGAGCCTGGTGGAAGTTTAGTTTGTGTTCCTGGATCAGATAACGCAGCCTTTCGAGACCGATAAATGCCGAATGTCCCTCGTTGCTGTGATAGATATCAGGCTTGAGGCCGAGTGCATGAATCAGACGAATACCGCCTACGCCAAGCAAAATTTCCTGTTTAAGGCGATTTTCCCAATCTCCCCCATAAAGTTGGTGGGTTATCCTGCGATCGACATCAGCATTTTCATCAAAATCGGTATCCAAAAGATAAAGATGAATCCTGCCAACGCCGGCGCGCCACACCCGGGCATATAATGTCCGGCCCGGCAAACCGATGCGGATTTTCAATTGCTCGCCTTCGTCATCAAAGACTTTTACCATGGGCAGTTGCGAAAAATTCTGGGGCTGATAATCAGCAACCTGATCGCCGAAGAGCGAAATGCTTTGCTGGAAATATCCAAACCGGTAAACAAGGCCAATGGCCACAAGATTTTCGTTCGAATCACTGCATTCTTTCAGGTAGTCGCCTGCCAAAATCCCCAATCCGCCCGAATAAATCTTCAGCGATTGATGAAGTCCGTATTCCATGCTAAAATAGGCGATCTGGCTCGAAGGTTTGTTTTTCCCTTCATCGATATATTTTTGGAATTTATCGTTAGTCTCGTTGTAACGCTCAATAAAACTGGCATCTTTCTCCAGCGCCCGCCATTGGTAAATATTGAGCGAATCGAGCAGCATGATGGGATTCTGCTGTGTTTGCTCCCATTTTACGGGATCTATCGATTTAAAAAGTTCGGTTGCTTTAAAATTCCACGACCACCAAAGATTTCGTGAAAGTTCCTGCAGGCCTTTCAGCTTTTTGGGGATACTCGGCTCGATCACCACCCTTTTCCAGACAGGCATGTCCTGCACAGGCGCTTCGGCCATTTGTACTTTTTTCTCTAAAATAAACCTTGCAGGAAAAGTATCAATCCTTTCGTCAACTTTCGAGAGGGCAAACGAATAAGCCTCGCGATAATGCGAAATAAATATTTGCCACGCGGCCTCACTGGCAATGCGATAAGCGTCTTCACGCACTTTTACAACCTGTGCGGACGAATGATTTTCATATTTTCTGATGGCCAGAACAAGTTCTGAAATTACATCACCATCGTTATCGTCAAGCCTTTTGGCAATATAAACGCTTGGATGATTATCTTTAAAATCCGAATCCACCCATCTGCCAAAACCTGCCTGGGTAGTGGTTATTGTGGGAACCCTGAAAGCAATACTTTCGAGCGGGGTGTAGCCCCATGGCTCATAATAGGATGGGAAAACGGTAAGATCAAAACCCGGGAGAAGATCATAATAGGTCTGTTCAAATATTCCATCGTTGCCATTGAGATAAGCTGGCACAAAAATTATTTTTACCTTATCGGAAGGCAGATTATGAAGGTTGTTATCACGGATTTTCCGGAGAATGTCATCGTGGTTTACGTCGTACAAATCATGGGTTAAAAACTCATCTGAGGTAGGCTTTTCAAAATTTGGCATGCTCATCCGGTCGATCAATTCCTGCCTTGGGCCGATGTGATTTGCCGGTATTTTAAGAAAGGCAATAATCTGCCGGGTAGGATTTTCGCGGCTTATGCGGCCGAGGGCATCAATAAAAAGGTTAATACCTTTGTTACGAAATTCGTACCTGCCACTGGTGATAACCAAAAAAGCCTCCGGATCGATTTGTTGACTGAACATGGCCTCAGCAACTCCAAGAAGGTTTTTACGCGATTCGATCCGCTTTTTTTCGAACGTTTCATTGTCATAAATCAACGAAGCCGAAAAACCATTTGGCGTAATAAAATCAACTTTTTTATTCAGCAATTTCTCGGTTTCCACGGCTGTAATCGCACTAACGGTTGTAAAAGCATCTGCATATATTCCAGCGCTTTTCTCGAGTGAATATTTAGAAATTACGCCGAAGTGACGCGCCATGTCCTCACCATTGTAAAGGTCGATCTTGCTGTAAAGCGGCAAACCATTTCCGGCGATTGCCCTGCCAATGGTGGTGGCATGGGTGGTAAAAACTGTTGCAACCTGCGGCAGATGTTCACTTAGGTAAAGCACGCCTGTCCCGGTCATCCATTCATGAAAATGCGCAACCACCTTATCGGAAGGTGAAAGATAGAACGCATAAAAGCTTTCGATAACTTTGCCAACGGCGATGCCAAAGAGGGTTGGTTCGATATAATCCCACTGCCCGCTGAGTGAATCGACTTTAAATTTCTCCCAGAGGTGAAAGAAAATCTTGTCTTTCTCGGCAAAAAGTGCAGTAAAGTCAACCAGGATGGCGATAGGCTGGCTTTCGATATTCCAGCGGCCTATCCTGAAATGGAGTCCTTCGTTTGACATTTTCTCACGCCAGGCCGCAAAAAGGCTGCGATCCTCGATAAAATCAGGATTGCTGCGGGTTTCTTTCCACACATCCGGCCCGAGAGTGATATAATTATCACCATATTCACTTTTTAACAGGGGAACTTTGGTAGAGATGACGGTATAAATTCCACCGATCATGTTGCAAATTTCCCAACTTGTTTCAAAAATATAATTCGGCTTGTTTAGTACTATTTTTGACATTTAATGTAGTTATTATTAGTATATACTTTTCTTATCTCATTAAAAACAGAAAAAGGCTACCTTGATAAGATAGCCTTAGGCTTTTTATAATAATTTGATTATTAGCATCTATGAAAATAATTTTGAAATTTTTTCACTGATGCTTTTGCGACTTGCCTCAATGTCGGTTTTACGAATTTTTATTTCCTCTTTGAGCTTATCGTATTCCTTTGCTGCCTTTTTAGTGAAATTGGGAACAATTTTTTCTGTAAATTCTTCACCGGCATCTTTGAGCGCGTAAACCCAGTTTTCGATATCCACCTCTTTGACGAGCTTTTTCAAACTTTCGTTCGACATGTCTTTAATTTCATCAAACGTATAGGTTTTTCCTTTCTCATCTTCGAAAACGGCTTTTACTTTAGCCGCAGTCTTTTTAAATGTATTCCGGGCAACCGATTCGATTTCTTTGCCTAATTCTTCGGTCTTTTCGATGAGTTTGTGATATTCACCACCCTCAGCTCCACAATTCTGGTTTACACGGATGATAAAATCGGAAAGCACATTCATGTAGTTGATAAATGCCTCGTAAGGTGAATTATACGGATTAAAATATTTATGCACATCACCGTCAGAAAACCATTTGGTGCACATGTAGTAAAAATGGTCGCTGTTTTGCAGATTGTGCCAGTCTTTCTGAATTTCAGGATCGCTGCATTTTGCGACCTTTTCCTCAAGCTGATAAAGGTTGTCGATGGCTTCGTCCTGCATTTCATTGCCAATCCAGGCGGTAAGATCGCGTTCTTCGTCGGCCCATGAAATCGGATGCTGCACGTGAATCGCTGAAACCGGCTGCATGGTGCTTCCAAGCTCAGAAGGTGTTGCAAATTTATATGGCGAATCCTTCAAAACTTTGCCTGGCAATGCCGACATAAAATCGAAAATGCCGGTTTCTTTCCATTGATGTTCACCGAAGGTTTCATAATCCATAAATAGGTTTACAACTTCTTCCTTGGCGTCAACATCGTTAAGCCAGCCAACAAATTTATCGGCGGTAAGCGGCCATTCGGGCCATCCGTGGTGCGAAAACCTGAAGGCGATATCGTCGCTGAGCCTGTAATTTTTCAGCAAAACTTTTAATTTCGGATTGCGGGCGTTGCAATACATGTAGTTGGGGCTTTTCCAACCTAAAATGTGGCGTGCACCTTCGGTGAGCATGGTGTTATAACCGAGGTCGTAAACCATTTCGCCAATTTCGTCGGAATAAATCAACTCCGTATTTCTGAAAACTGTTGGCTTTTGGCCAAAGAGTTCTTCAATTTTTTTGCTGTGAAGTTCGACTTGTTTCCTGAATTCAGTTTTGCTCTTTACCGATGCAAGCGAATGTGCATAAGTTTCGGCAAGAAACTCCACATTTCCTGTAGCAGCGAGCCTTTGGAAGCTTTCGATAACTTCGGGGGCGTAAGCCTGAAATTGCTCAAGGGCAGTTCCTGTTATCGAAAAAGTAACTTTAAAAGCTTTACCGTGCTTTTTCATGAGTTTTAGGAGCAAATCGTTCATCGGCAGGTAGCTGCGCTGAGCTATCCGGCGCAAAATATGGCTGTTTTCGAAATCATTGTAATAATAATGATTTTCGCCAATATCGAAAAAACGGTAAGTTCTAAGCCTGAATGGTTGATGAACCTGGAAATAAAAGCAAATTGACCTCATCTTTATCTTGATTTATTATTTTCGGTTAGTAAATTTTATTTAAAC
The DNA here is from genome assembly GCA_903944895.1 of uncultured Bacteroidota bacterium. GTDB lineage: Bacteria > Bacteroidota > Bacteroidia > Bacteroidales > 4484-276 > CAJATL01. The sequence goes on along the minus strand of CAJATL010000175.1, from coordinate 33,295 downwards.
AACGAATTATACACTTCGGTAACCTTGAAAGCTGCGTTATCCCATTTCAGGTTGTCAACTTCGGTTTTACCGTATTTGATGAACATTTTATACAACGAATCGTAGTGCAGAAGGCCCCAGATCGCATCGGCAAGGCCGTTGATATCCCAAAAGTCAACTTTTAGAGCGTGTTTCAGGATTTCGGAAACGCCCGATTGTTTCGAGATTACCACCGGAACATTAGAGCGCATGGCTTCCAAAGGCACAATACCAAAAGGTTCAGAAACCGATGGCATCACAAAAACATCACTCAGGGCAAACATCTTATCCACATCACTACCTTTTAAGAAACCGGTGAAATGGAAGTTTGATGAAATGTGAAGCTGGGCAGCACGTTTTATCATTTTATTCATCATATCGCCGGTGCCAGCCATGACAAAGCGAACGTTTTTGTCGCGCTTCAAAATCATCGCAGCAGCTTCGATAAAATATTCAGGGCCTTTCTGGAAGGTAAGCCTGCCAAGGAAAGTAACTACTTTTTCCTTAACGTGGCGCTGGTATTCGCCAACCTCGGTATCGCTTGGATCGACGGCGTTGTGAACCGTAAAAATCTTATCAGGGTTGATTCCGTATTTTTCGATGACGATAGCGCGGGTAAAATTACTTACTGTGATTACGCGATCGGCTTCCTCCATACCCTTTTTCTCGATTTCGTAAACTTCCTGGTTTACATTTTCGCCCGAGCGGTCGAATTCGGTAGCGTGCATGTGCACCACCAGCGGTTTTCCGGTAACTTTTTTAGCGGCAATGCCGGCAGGATACGTCAACCAGTCGTGAGCATGAATAATATCAAAATCTGACTTTTGAGCTACTCCGGCGCCAATCAGGGCATACCTCGAAACTTCTGCCAACAGGTCCTTTCCATATTTCCCTGAAAAGGTAAATTTTGTACGATACACTTTTTCGTCGAGGGTAACTTCGTCGAGTTTATTTTCCTCGGCATAGCGTTTAAATTCTTCAGGACCAACATAAGGAATCAGGTTGGAGCCAATTTCCATGTAGGTAATTTTTTTCCAGAATTCCTGGTAATCGGTATCAGCGGTGTCAATAATCAAATCGCTTGCATTTACAAGCCTCACTGCTGACTGATCTTCATCGCCATAAGCCTTAGGAACCACGAAGATGACATCTACGTTTTGCTTGGCCAAACCTTTGGTAAGACCATAGCAAGCAGTCCCTAAACCCCCTGTGATATGTGGCGGAAACTCCCAGCCGAACATCAATACTTTCATCTATAATTCCTTATTCAGTTTATAATTATTTCTTTGCTCCGTCAAATTTCTTAATCATCTCATTTACCCTGATCAATTCAGCAACAGCAGTAGCCTGAGAAATGGCTCCGGATGGATAATGTGGCGGGTCGCCATCAAAAAGTTCTGAAATTGTCCCGATGCCATATTCCTGCATTTCGGTTTCAAAACTCTTGTAAAGGTTGGTCACGATCGAAAGCCCGCCTTTTCCGTAAATTTTTAAATAGGCTTCAGCAAAAGCGCCAAACAGCCATGGTAAAACCGAACCGTTGTGATAAGCTAAATCCCGCTCTTCGACATTACCGCGGTAAACACCTTTGTACCTGATGTTTTTTGGGGCCAATGTTCTCAAACCACGTGGTGTGAGTAATTCCTTCTCGATAACGTCCATCGTTCGTTTCTGCTGGAGCTGGCTCAGAGGGGAGTAATGAAGCGAAATAGCAAAGACCTGGTTTGGCCTCACCGACCAATCTTTAAAATTGCCATTTGTGTAATCGGCTAAATAACCTCTTTTTTCATCCCAGAAATTTTCGATAAATGACTTTTCAATTTTCTCCGGCAATTCCTTCCATTTTCCTGTAAAAGCAGAATCCTTAGCATTACGTGCCAGTTCAAGGCTGAATTTGATTGCATTATACCAGAGTGCGTTTACCTCAACAGGGAAACCAATTCGTGGGGTAACAGGTTTGTCACCGATAATAGCGTTCATCCACGTAAGCGCATTTCCTGTTTCACCGGCAAATAAAAGACCGTTTTCGTCCATTTTAATGTTGTACCAGGTTCCTTCGCGATAGGATTCGAGGATGTTTTTGATGACATTTTTATAATCTTTCCAGATTTTGGCGCTGTCACCAGTAAATTCGGCTAATTTTTGCAAAGCATAAAAAAACCATAGCGAAGTATCCACTGCGTCGTATTCGATGCGGTTATCGAGGATGACATTCGGGAAAAATGGTCCTTTCATGTCGGCGATCATCGAATCGAGCACCGAAACATAAGTTTTAACGTCACCCTGAGTAAGCAACAAACCAGGCATCCCGATAAAAGTATCCCGGCCAACAGGCCCAAACCATGGATAACCGGCGATTATCTGAGTTTTATCGGCCTTCTTTACAATAAATTGTTGTGCTGCATTAAGCAGGCAATTTTCGAAATTATTACGCGGAATACGTTTTTTAACTTCGTCGGTAAATTTAGTCTTTAAAAGGGCAGGGTTACTTTCGGATGTCCCGGCAACTAACATAATCGACTCACCTTTTTTGATTGGTATATCGAAGAAGCCAGGAACATAAAGATCCTCGAGGCAATCGTAGCCACGTTCTTTTTCGTATGGATATTCCAGATTGTAGTACCAGTCGGGAACATGGGTGTATTCAACATCTTTCGAAAACTGAATATAAAGCGGCGAATAGCCCTCGTACATGGCAATTTTTATTCCGTTGGTAACCGGCTCGTATTTTTTGTTACAGTCGATATTTGCTTTTGAAAGTGCATGAATGCTCCGGAATGCCAGAAACGGTTTGAACCTCAAAGTTGTTGGAGAATGTGCGTCGATCAGGGTGTACTTAAAGATCATCATATCTTCGTTGGAGGAGAAAAACATCTCCTTTTCGAGGATAACACCGCCAACACGGTAAGTAATTTTTGGAAAAGGCTCACTTTCGAAATCCATAATATATTTATGTCCGCGGGGGGAATAAATATTGTTTTCGTATTTGTGAATCCCAAGGTTAAATTCAGCTTCACGTTGAATTACCGTTTCATCCAATGATGACAGAAGAATGTGTGGTGCATTTCCAAATTGCGGTTGCGGCACTATGAGCAAACCGTGATATTTCCTGGTGTTGCAGTTTACAATTGTTGAAGTGGAAAAAGCGCCTGCCCTGTTGGTCCGAAGAAGTTCCCGGCGTAATGAATATTCGAGATTAATAAGCTGGCTTTTGTCGAATTTAATATATCCCATCGTATCTAATAACTTTTAAATTAATTTGTTACAATTAATCTTTACTGATTTTTTTCAATCGGCAAATTTAGCAATAATAAAATTGATGTTTTCAAATTAATAATAATTAACACAAAAATAATGTGTCTGATAATTTTGCCTCAAACCGATTAACCATCAATTAATTAGCCTCATTTTTATGTTTAAAAATGCCATTTCAGATGCTCCCTGACAAAAAATAAAAACTACTGTTTACGGCCAAAAATGGCAATTCTGAAATCATCAGCCAGCAGCGTTCCGTTTCCTTTCTGCCATAAATAAATTTTCATCTGATCGTTGATATTCAGGACTTCAGGAAGCTGAAAACCAAACTCAACCCTTCGCCATTCATCAGGCTTTGAAGGTGGCATCTCGTTAACATCCCAGGCATTGAGATAATAATTTTTTCCAACCCGATCAGAAAGTGAAACAACCAGTTTCGAGCTTGCCGAAGCCAACCGATCTTTATCCAAAACAAAGGCTTCAACCCGGGTGTACAAATCTTTCCGGCCAACAACCAACGAATCTCCGGTAATCAACAAAGCCGAACTATATCGCTGGTTTTGATCAAGTTCGGATACAAAATTACCGCTTTTTGCTGCCGGATATGCTATTCTTCCACTCGAAATCCAACCTTCCTGATCTTTTTCAAAATCATTTTCAAAAATCCTGACCGGCGTTGTAAGATCGGTTTTGTGAGGCGGAATATCAATAGGGCCACTGAACAAATTCAGGTAATCGTCGCTGGTTTTTAAAAACACATGCCAGTACTTTGCTTTATTCATCGCGTAAGCATGAATAATTCCGTGCGAATATTGCCAGGTTTGAACCAGGTTGACGAAACACAAAATCAAAAGTAAAGTTACAAGGCCAGTTTTGATTATTTTTTTCCTGAAAACGTTTATTAACGTGGCCAGCAGCAGAGCCAGCACCGCATAAAAATCGATAAAAACCCTTTGCCCGAAGCTGTCGCCGTAATACCAGTTCCACCATGAAGCCACCAGCCAGACCAGGGTAATCAGAAAACCAGTGATCCAGAAAAACTGCCATTTACTTTTCCGGTAAAACCCAAAAAGCCCGGTAATAGCGACCAAAGCAACAGGTGTGTAAATAAAAAATCCTTTTTGATAGCTGAACAGAACCTTTGAAATTTCAGGGCTCAAAAAATTAAATCCTTCACCCTGATAACTCCAAACCAGCCAATTACCTGTCTGAACAAACCATAAAACCGGCTGAATCATCACCAAAAGCAAAATAGCCAGAATAGCACCAAGCCAGTATTTCCAATGTTCAAAAAAAACCAGGAAGCCATGCGCAAAACTCTTAAAATCACCAGCCACAAAAGGAATCAACAAAACCACCATTCCGTTTACGGGTCTTATCAAAACAATTAATCCAAACATTAAAGCGGCTAAAATCCCATCTCTGGCTTTATAAAAACTGAAGTATTCTTTTGAAAACAGGAGAAATCCCGCAACAACGGCAAATGAAAAAACGTGCGACATTGCCGGGGCATCTACAGCATAAATCAGCAGGTTGGTTCCAAAAGTTACTACCCAAAGCGAAAACACTGCGACACCATCCGGAATTTTAAACTTTTTGAGCAGGCGCAAGGTAAAAAGGAGTCCGACCATCAGGTAAAAAATTCCTGCAACGCTGACCATCACCTGGAAAATGGCGTTGTAGCCGTCAACCGGCAAACCAGCCAGAAAACTTAAAAATATGGCCGGTAAAAAGAATGGCAAAATCAGAAGGGCAACGCCTGCAAAGTATTTGTTTGCATTTTTGCCTTCCACCTGGGTGATAAATGTTCCGGCCATCATCGCCGGATAAATTTGCTTTTCACGATCAAGAACCTGATCGAAATTAAAACTGCCGTGCAAAACGATGGAAGGAAGATAGGCGTAATATCCGCGGCCATCGCTGGCAACGGTGTCTTTCCAGAAATCAGTGCCATTTGGACGAAAATGTCCGCCAAAAGAAATTATCAAAACAATCAACCCGATAAACCAAATGTGGTGAGCTGGTTTTGTCTGAAAGACGGATATTTTGGGCAATGACTTCAATTTCCGGGGAATTAATTTCAGTTTAGCCATCCAAACCTGAGTGATTTTTCTTCCTCATTAAAACGTACTTATAAAACCTCACCAGCATTACTTTTCCGGTAATCTGCGACAGAAGAACGCCGCCAATCACTACAATCATTCCGATAATTTTGCGGGCTTCAAAATCTTCTCTTAAGATGAAAAACGAAAAAATGGTTGTAAAAACCGGGATGAGATTTGTAAAAAGATTGGTTTTGCTGATCCCGATTTCGCGCGATGAAATCGTAAAAAAAACGAAAGCCAGCGAAGAAGCGAAAAATGAAAGCAGCAATAACGAGCTGATCAGTTCGGCATTTGGCGTGACAGCAATAAATCGCTGAACATCGAAAATGAGGAAAAATGGCAAAAAGTACAAAGCACCGATCACGTTTTGCATGGCGATAATCATAAAAGCATCGTACCGGGAAGCCAGTTTTTTGAGTAAAACCGAATAAATTACGGCGGCAATTACCGCCAGTGAAAGCCACAATACGCCTTTTGGATCGGCGCTGAAAGATAAATCCTTGTTCAACATCATAAAACTGACACCTGCAAAGGAGATGAAAATCCCGGCAATGTTGAGTTTTGAGAGTTTTTCGCCGAAAACAAAAAATGCCAGGATGGGCGTAAACAGGGGAATTGTGGCAATAATGATGGAGCTGATAGTTGGCGAAGTAAGCTGCAAACCATAATTTTCACCCAAAAAATAGAGGAACGGATTCAGCAAAGCCGAAAGGAAAAATAATTTGTAATCCTGTTTGTTGAGTTTTTGAATCCGGTTGAAGATTTTTAGACCCGTAAAAAGAATTGCCGAGGAAATGATAAGTCGAAGTAAAACCGTGGTAATCGGGTCGTAATATTTGAGCACAATTGCCGACCACACAAAACTCATCCCCCAAAAAACCATCGAGAGAATTACCAGAATGTAAGTGTAAACCGGGTTGAGTTTCAATGTAAAAATTTGTATTTGTGTAACTTCATAACTTAAGATGGCAAAAATAGCTGAATTTTAATTCGATTCTTTACAAAATAAGGCTGTAACTATCATTTTCGATACCTTTGCTCCGTGTTTTAAAGTTTGTCTTAAAACTTTTGATATGGAAAATTCTGACAAAAAAATCATCCTGGCCGCAGAAAAAATCATCCATGCAAAGCACCTGGTTGCATTTACCGGCGCAGGCATTTCGGTCGAAAGTGGTATCCCGCCTTTCCGCGGCGCCGAAGGGCTTTGGAGCAAATACGATCCGCAGGTTCTCGACCTTGGCTATTTTCATCAGTATCCGCTGGCTTCCTGGAACGTGATAAAGGAAATTTTCTACGATTTCTTTGGAACTGCCCGGCCAAATGCTGCACACGATGCTCTGGCCGAACTCGAAAAAATGGGTCTGCTGAAATGTGTGATTACCCAAAACATCGACAATCTTCACCAGGCAGCCGGAAATACCGTTGTTCATGAGTTTCATGGCAACTCACATAAACTGGTTTGCACCAAATGCAAGCGTCATTTTGAGCTGGCTGAGATTAATCTGGAAGTTTTACCTCCAAAATGCGTTCATTGTAACAGCCTGATCAAACCTGATTTTATCTTTTTTGGCGAAGGTATTCCGATGCAGGCATACCAGGCCTCGCATGTTGCGGCCGAAAAAGCAGATGTTTTCATCATCATCGGTTCAACCGGAGAAGTCAGCCCGGCTAACCAGATTCCGATTCATGCAAAAAACACCAGGGCCACCATCATCGAGGTAAATCCTGAAAATTCGAGGTATACTCATTTCATCACCGACATTCACCTCAAAGGAAAAGCCGGTGAAATGATGACAAAACTGATGGAGCAAATCGATCAAAAATTAAAAGCTAAAAAAGGATAGAACATGATTTAGCGGATTATCACTGACGGATAATCCGAAATTTTCTACAAAAAAATTTAAAATGCAAAAATTCTTAAATCATATGAAAAGTAAAACCACCAAAAGCAGTTTGCAACAGTTTGTCGTTTTTCTGGCCATTTTCATTTTTCCAATTTCTATCCTGGCGCAGGAAAAACAAATCCGTGAAAAAACCGATTCGTTAAAACAATATTTCGAAAAAGCCCGCGCCGACTGGGAAGTTCCCGGGCTTGCCATCGCCATTGTGAAGGACGGCGAAATCATTCTTTCGGAAGGTTTTGGCGTTCGTGATATCGAAAAAGGCGGTAAAGTCAATGGACAAACGATGTTTCCGATTGCGTCGAATACGAAAGCTTTTACGGCAGCAGCACTGGCAATTCTGGTGGATGAAGGTAAGATTTCGTGGCAGGATAAAGTGACCGCACATATTCCGTATTTCAGACTTTACGACCCGTATGTAAGCGAAAATATGACTATCCGAGACCTTTTGTGTCATCGCAGCGGACTTGCGACTTTCAGCGGAGATCTGGTTTGGTACGGAACAGATTACAATCGCGAGGAGGTGATCAGGCGCGCCCGCTTCCTGAAGCCGGTCTATGGTTTCAGGGAACAATTCGGCTACTCAAATATTATGTTTTTAACTGCCGGCGAAATTATTCCGGCCGTGACCGGAACGAGCTGGGATGATTTTCTGAAGGAGAATTTCTTTTCCCCGCTTCACATGAAACGCACGATTACCAGCACCATCGATCTTGGAAAATTTGATAATATCGCCACACCACATACCGATTTTGAAGGAAAAGTAATCCCGATCGATTACCTCAACTGGGATAATATCGGACCTGCCGGGTCGATAATTTCATGTGTTGACGACATGAGCCAGTGGCTGAAACTCCAGCTTAATAAAGGGATTTTTGAAAAAGACACAATCTTTTCAGCAAAACAAAGTCGTGAGATGTGGTCACCAAATACGATACTCGGCGTAAGTGAATCATCTCAGAAAATGTGGCCTTCGACGTATTTTAAGGCTTACGCTTTGGGTTGGCAGGTGATGAATTATAAAGACCGCAAAGTTGTGAGCCACAGCGGCGGCTACGATGGGATGATTTCGTACAGTTGCGTAGTGCCGGACGAAAACCTCGGTTTTGTGATTCTCACCAACAAAAATTCGAGCCTTTATTATCCGTTGGTTTACAAAATTTTAGATGCTTTTCTGGGTGGTGATCAGAAAGACTGGAGCCAGACGATCCTTGAGAGAATCAGGAAAAATGAAGCCGCCGAAAAACTTGCCAAAGCTGAGGCCGAAAAAAACCGGGTCACCAACACCACACCCTCCCTCCCACTTGACGGATTTACCGGAACTTATGGTGGCGAATTATATGGCGATGCCACAGTTAGCCTGGAAAATGAAGCGCTGGTGGTACAATTTATTCCGGCAAAAAAACTGGCAGGAACCCTCAAACATCTTTATTACAATACTTTTGAAATCACTTTTAAGGAATTCCCTTCGTTGCCGTCGGGCACCTGTAATTTTATTCTGGATGATAAGGGTAAGGTATCAGAGATGAAAATTGATGTCCCGAATCCCGATTTTGATTTTACCGAGTTGCAATTCCTGAAAAAGAATTGATGACAATTTCAAAAAAATGGCATTCGGAAAAGGAAACTTTATATTTTTGCAGCCTTAATGCGGTAGTAGCTCAGTTGGTAGAGCATTAGCTTCCCAAGCTAAGTGTCGAGGGTTCGAATCCCTTTTACCGCTCGCTGAAAATCAAAAGGTTACAAAACAATGTAGCCTTTTTTTATTGCCGTGTTAAATGTCATGTTAAATGTAAACGGATTAAGCAAGTTGTTTTTTGCCTTCTTTTTGAATAAAGCTGATTAATCAAACATAAAAAATCCCGTCCAAAACTAATCGAACGGGATCAACACTTCAAACAAATAAAAAACTATTGCCCGCCGAGCGCTGAGAAGGTTTGATGGTTCACTGCGTAACTTTTCGGCCCCGCTGACAGGATGAAATTAATTAACGGGCGGTGTAAAATTTCATCATGGTTGAAATACTTTGAATTGTCGAGTATTTCGGCTGCTTCCTTTATTGTGCGCATCGCTTCCAGTACAACCTTCTGACGTTCTGTAATCGCTAACAGGGTGTAAGACCGGATCAAGTCCTCAACAAGTTTCTTATCCTGTTCTATCCGGCCTTTGTTGGTGATGGTGCCAATTTTTTCGAATGGCCAAATGTAAGGTTTTGCAAAATTTGCCGCTTTGATAAATTCCGCGCGTTCCTGCAGGTCTAATAAGTCCACCAATTTAGCGGGGCTCATCTTAAAACCTGCAAAAGAAAGCCCGTTATCGGCTGCGATACGTTCCGTTAACCTTTGGATTAAAAAGGCTTCCGGGTTTGCTACCGACTGCAGGAGTTGTTCACGGGTTGAAATGTCCCCGACCTGCAGGTCTTTAAATTCGGATCTTACCTTTTCGAATGTTTCGATGTGATTATTGAACTCTTTTATTGTCCGTTCAATTTCTGACTGATTAATAAAAACTACGTTGTTCATAATGTGTAAAATATTTAATGATTAAAAAATGAATTTCAAATATGGGTCCGGCGATACCCTGCCCGGGGGTTCGGGATCGTTCGGGGTTGCATTGGTATTGCTGCCGGTGGTATTGCTGCCGGTTCAATCGGTGCAGGTGCTTCCATTGGCAACCAGCTTTTAATTTTTTCGGCTGTTTGTTGGTTGGTTGGTTCGGGCTGTTTTGTTTGTGTCAATTTATTGTCACTAACATTGTCGCAGTAATCACCCAACTTTTTAACGGCCTGAACTGTTTCTTTTGATGTTACCTGAACAAGAATATCATTTTTACCTGTAGGCTTTTTAACGTCCCCTTTGTCATCAGTAACCCAAATTACGGTGTCAGTGTTGCGCCTGTAATCCGGTGGCAAAGCTTCGCCAACTTCCAAAATATAACATCTACTTTCGGATAAGTCCGCACCGGAAATTAGTTGCCGAATCATGGCTATTTTTTGAGCTTTATTCATAATTTTATAAATCTACGTCATCTTTATCGATATAAATTGCTGCCGGTTGCCCTGTATCGTTTTTGAGCCTGTCAATTAACGCATCGAGCGCGGCCTCGTTTAAGGCTTCCAATGTCAACGGAGGTGGGATAACCATCCTTGCTACCTTTTCAATAAACATTAACCTGTCTTTTGGTTCAAGCTGATCGAAATCCTCTTGTAATTTCGTGACGTTATTTTCCAAAAATTCCTGAAAAATGTTTCTAAGTTGTTCGGTTGATCGATTAACTTTTCCGGCCTTCCTTCCTGCCGGATTCCCTGATTGTCCTTTTTGATATTTCATTTTGTTTCTGTTTTTAATCTGTTGTTTACAGGATTTTAATAATTAGTTGCTAAATTTATTCTTGTAATTTTCATTAAAATGCTTTAACGATTCCCTTTCTACTGATTCCGTCGCTTTGTGGCGTTCCAATTCTTGTGGGTCAATATGTTGTTCAATGCAGTTTGTAATTAACTGCCTGAGTGCATCCGGTGGCATCGCATCGAGTTCACAACTTTCATCAGTGCCAAAACTTTTAATTCTGGTATCGGTTCCTTTTGTTGGCCTTGTTTGTAGTTTGTAAGCTTCAATTTGCCATGGCAATAATGCAGCCCTTTCGTAATAAACCCCGGGACAAAGTATTTCAAAAGTTTCTTGTATTGTTTCGCCTGCATTAACCCCGGATGGATCGTAATCGCCAAATTGATAAATATAGGCCGTTTTCCCTTTTCTTTGAAAGTACCTGATTGTTTCACTTGCTTCAGTAAGAAAAGTTAATGAAGAGTAACCGCGCGCAACCATCAGCGGAATATCATATTTTTGTGTAATGGGTGCAAATACTGATCTTAGTGCATCCTTTTCAACCCATATCTGAATATAGGTGTTTTGGGATTTCCAAAAGTCCCGACGGTAAAAATCCTGCATACTATCTAAAAATCCTGTCAACCCATCATAACTATCTGGTTTTATTTGATAGCGTGTATTATCAGCAAAATAATTGAAAGGGATTATTCCTTTAAATCGCATTTCCTTTAATATGTTTTGCGCCTGCCTGTATCCGTTTTCCGTTTTGTCAACCAACCCCCGGCTCGATAGCTGGTAAAATACCTGCCTTACTGTTAACGGTGCGCCATATTCGTTAAAAATAGCCTGAACGCCGTTGTAAATTTTTAAGGTGTTTTCTCTTGTTTTGTATCCTGATTGACCACCTTCCATTATCAAAAAATTAACATGGCCGCAATTTTTGCAATTATCAGTAATTTCCAAACCTTTGATTTTTACACTTTCGAAGTATTGTTCAGTTTTGCAATTATTACAATCATAGTAAAAACTATACTTTTCAAGGATTTCGCCTTTTAACTGCTTCGCCCTTTTTACCAAGTCCTTTGTTTTTTTTATTTCTATCGTTTCCATTGTTGAAAGAATTTTGTACTAATACCAAATTGTTTTTTACTATGAATTTATGATTGTTGATTTTACATATTGAGCCAATAATCGTAAGTAGTTTAATGTTTCATACCTTTCGTCTTCATTGTTAGTATCAAAAATTGTTAAAATACACCCCTCAATAAATCCTATTGTGTCGGTTATTTCGATACAGTCATTTAGTTTAAAAGGTGCTACCGGAAGCGTAACACTGTCGAAATATTGTTTTAGACTTTCAATTTCTCTTTTATAGGTTTCGTTAACGGGTTTCGTTTTGTTTTCTGGTTTATCCTTTGGCTTTGGTGTGCGCTTCCGGGGTTGTTTCTTTTTTTCTAATTGAAATAATAAGCACTCATTCATTGATTTGTAATTTTCTGTAATGTCAACAATATTATCCATTTTTTTTAGTGCCTTTAATATGTCATCAGTTGAATGTGTTTCTTTTAATGCTGTAAATTGTTCAATTGTTAACGGTTTCTTAAATTTGGTAAGGTCGTTATGATTATCGGAAACATATTTTTGGAAGCCAAAAAAATGTGTTTCCCTTTCTTTATCTTTATCTGTAAGATAAAGAAAGTTTTGTTTATTGTTTGTACCATCTTCCGTGGTATTATTTACCACGGCTTCACTATCAACTGTGGTATTTTTTACCACGGTTAAAAGTTTGTATTTTGTTTGTCCTGCTATTGAATTACTCGGTTTGTCCGGTAATATTAACTCTATCAATCCGGCATCAGAAAGCCTTAATTTAGCTTTGCGTATGGTTTTAATATTCATACCAACATTAAAAGCTAAATGCCTATCTGAATGTCCAAATGGATTTTTCCAACCTAATTTATTACAAGTATCTAATAAGTAAAAATATAGCCGGGTGTCACTCGGGGCAAATGGTGTTTCCTTATCCAACCGCCAAAAACCATTTATCAATTCAATATAATTCATGGCCGGCAAATTTTAAGATTTTCAAACCATTGATGAAAGTCTGCAAAGTTGGTAGCCACGAAATAAAAACCGCCTGATTTGATCACGTCGTTTGCATATTCGCGTTGGTAGTTGCTTAATTTGTCGCGACCTATTTTAACTTCAATAGATAGGCTTTTACCATTAAATAAGGCTTTTATATCGCTTGTACCTTTGCGACTGCCTGAAGGCCTGAAACGTTTCAATTTTACGTCATAAATGCCCATCGAATTGACACGCTCTGCCATGCCTCCAGAAAATTTAATGTAATCGCACACCATGCGCGTCAAACCATTGGCGGTTGCTTCGGTGTACTTTGTCGGGGCCAAATATTTAACGTTAGGATGTTTCCGGGATTTGTCGGCAATATCCAATTTTGTTAAAATTTGTGTAGAATTGTTTTTTTTCTGATCGGCTGTATTATCTTTGACATCGAAAAGAGCATTAAACTTTTTATGTAAGAAGTTACAGCCATTTGGAGACGTTACCGCGTCTCCATTTGTGTTTTTATTCATGCTATGTTTATTTTTAGTTTGTTTTTAACTTCCATCAGGTTTTTGACGTGCGCCATGTGTACGCAAGTCACGCCCTTAATCCTTGTACTTGCAAGCCTTTTGTTTTTGACCATATAGTACAACTCTCCATAGGTTACACCGGATAACATCGCGGCTTCCCCGAGGGTTTTAAATTCATTACGCTGCATATTCAATTTTTTTAGTTGTGGTATTAATATACTCGATTACTTCCGACCGTTTAAACCGGATAAGCCTACCAAAGTGATAAGCGGGTATCCCTTTGTCCTTGCGTCTTAAATAGGTGTAAACCGTGTTCTTTTTGTAGCCTGTCATTTGGCAAAACTCTTCTAAAGTGATGAAGTCTGTGTTCATGATTTTTTTATTTTTTTAACGATTAAAGTATTGATTTCTTAAATTTTGTTAACAAAAAAGCCTTGTTAAATCTGTTTGGACTATATTACCAAACTCGGTGCAAGATACAACGTTTTAAGTAAATGTCAATACATCATAATTAATATTTTGTGACATTTCATCCGGTTTGATTATAATCGCCTAATAATCAAATGTATAGTGTGTTATTAACAATGGATTGTTAAAAAGTCTTTTTTAGTTTTCAGGCATAAAAAAAGCCGTGAATGTGTTTCACGGCTTCAAAATTTGGTAGGTAGGTTTTAAAATCCCATTACTTTTTTCATTAATTCGTCTTTTAAATCCTGATCTTTGTCTTGGTAGTAAATCATGGTAGTTTTAATGTCAGTATGTCCAACCATTGTTTGCAGGTCAAACGGTGTTATTTTGCCGGATTGCGCTGCATGGGTAATGAAACTATGTCTTGCATGATACCCGCTTACCTCTTCGGCAATATTACAAGCTTTGGCAATTTGCTTTAAAGCTACATTCATTTGTCCTAATTTCTTATGAATCCGGTTTTCAATTTGTTGTTGCGTAATGTGAATATGTCTGTTTAATATCGGAAAAATATAATTTTCCTGATCAATGCCTGAATCGAAACGATGCTTCAAAATCATTTCTTTTGCAAATGGCAATAAGTAAGTTTTTATTTCTGCATGGGTTTTGGTTCTAATGTAGGTAATCCGGGTACCATCAAAATCAGTCCAACGTAATTTTGCAATATCGGTAAAATTGATACCAGCACAATAGTAAGTAAACATAAAATATTCTCTTGCTGTAGCCTGATCGGGTGTTAACGCTTCGCCTTCGATTTCTGTCAATGCTTCAATCTGTTTTATCTGATCGATAGTTAACGCCCTCTTCCTGGTCTTATCGTCAAACTTCGATACTGTGAAAGTACTGTTATCCGATTTCTTCCCAAATGGGTAATCTGTTTTGCGTGCGAAGTGATCACCAATAGCTGAATTAATCACCGCTCGCAACGTTCTAAAATAAAGTGATATGGTAGTATCTTTTAATCCCTTTTTGCGTAAATGGGTCTCATATCGTCTCAAAAATGGTAGGTCAATATCATGAAAATTCATATCTGATTTATGAAACTTCTTTAAGCTGTCCAACGTGGATTTGTAAACGGTGGCCTGTCCGATTTTTTGCGCTGTCTTAAAGTTGTCAATTAACAATTTAAAATAGCTGTGAACGGTGGTTTTTTTAACAGGATTTTCCACCATGCTAATAAGTTGGTCAATCGTTACTGATCTGCCTTCCTTCGCCAAGCTTTGAATCATTGCTTCATATTTTCCGACAATAGAATTTAGTGTATTCTTTAAATTTAGATAATCCTGATAAAGCTGCAAAGTTTTAACATCTTTTTTTCGTGGTGGTGCAAGTACTTTTAATTGTTGCTTATCAGAATCCCATTTTGATTTTGGTATGCTTATCCCTGTCAAAAGGTACTTGTTATTGTCACCTTCACTCAATCGAAGTTTTAATAAATATTCTCCACTAAGGGTTGCCCTTGACCATAAAATAATTTTTGCCTTCATAAAAATCCGTGTTAAATGTCATGTTAAATGTGAATACGAATTAAAACAAAAGTAATACAATATTTGTAAATATCAATTAATACTTGTAAAATACTGTAAATTAGTTGTTAACAATAGCTTTAAATAGTAATTAATCTTAAACGATATTAGGCAATATTAGTATAATTGTTAGCTTCCCAAGCTAAGGGTCGAGGGTTCGAATCCCTTTTACCGCTCGCTGAAAATCAAAAGGTTACAATTGACTGTAACCTTTTTTTATTTCAATGTTAACACTATTGTTAACCCTTTCCTCAAAACTCAGGTAAAAAAATCATCAATTTTACTGAGAGATTCCAATTCCGAAAGGTGTGGGTTCAAATCCGAAAAACATTCCAAATCCAAAATTTGATATCTTCAACAGAATTTGACTTTAAAAATCTTTTACCCGATGACAAAGAATTCGATTGATCGCCATAAAGTATTTTTCTATCATAACTGAAGTCACTTGCCATTTAATGCAAAAATCACAGCACATAAAAGGCCCGGATTCCTCCCGAAATCTATCGAAAGTAATCCGGGCGATTTCCGTGAAGATGCTGCCTGTTCAAATATTGGATTAACATGGGCTTCACCTTTAAAGAATTAATTGGCAACCTTTTCCTTCATCATTCCTGGTTGCTTTTCGATATGTTTCTTATTGGACAACGTGAAGGAATTACTGTCGCTGGTGATTTACCAGGCAATATGTGAATCGTCCGTTTAAACTATTTGTTTGATCGGCATGAGTTCGGATTGCACCTGATTACATGAAAATGACCTTTACCAGGATCATCCCAACAATAACAACCAGGAAAAAGGTGAAAATGAACCATCCGCCTTCTATTTTAATTTTCTTCATCGTATTAATTTTTTAGTCTGGATAAATATTTATAGAAATGTAAAATCCGCTTTAAAAGATAAGCTAACATGGTGTTCTACTTCGTCCAAATATCTGCGAAATTGCAGGATAATAAATTAACCTGCCATCCTTTTCAGATAAGAATGAATGATGCAAAGTTTGCGGCTTTGTTCCTTCGGAATTTGCATGATAAAATCATCTGCACCTCACGAAGGAGAGGCAAAAGCGGAAAAGTGCCAGGAAATATTTCTATAAAATCGGCGGTGGGCGTATCCGAATACTGCTTCCTGACCAGGAAGAATATTTAACAAATGCTAAATGGGCAAAAT
Organism: uncultured Bacteroidota bacterium; assembly: GCA_903944895.1. GTDB lineage: Bacteria > Bacteroidota > Bacteroidia > Bacteroidales > 4484-276 > CAJATL01. Next base: position 16,929 of record CAJATL010000175.1, on the reverse strand, counting down.
AAGTTATTTCATTAAGGCGATACCCCAAAAACATTGCCGTAAAAGGAAAAATTGCAGATTCAGGACACCTGTTCAGGTTTCCGTTGCGCTTTTCCTTTAAAGTGGTTTGGTCAGAAGGTGGCTTTGGGTTTGCGTTATTTGTATTGTGCTTAATGCTCAGGGAAGGCTGACCGGGTATCTGGTCGTTGGTAAAATCCCCTTTTACACACAAGGAACTAAAATTTGGAGGATCAACTTTAGCGAGTTCAAACCTGGCCAAAGAAATCTCCGAAACGCAGTCGGGCTTTGATTCGGGAAAGATGATTATTCCCAAATAAAGTATTATCGCGAACAGAAAGCTCTTTCTTAACATATGCCAGGAATTATCCTTGTTAAGTGGGGTTAACGTGTTTTGCTTTGAAAATAGTATCGACACGTTATTACAAAACCCAAAATCACAACCCGGCATCTGATGCTGCGGACTTAAAGAAAAAAAAAGGTGATTAAACCTGCATTTTCACAACCTGGAGCATTTTGTTTTAATCTCACATAATTGACATCTAAAATCAGATTTTTGCTTTAAAAAACGGACATTCATGAATCAAAGCCAAAACATTCCAACTCAACCGTCAAAAATTTCAGCCCAAAGATTTTTTGACAACATGGTCAAAAACCCAAAGCATGCATACTAATCACATACAACCTCTTTTCAAAACATATGGTTAAAACAAGACTTTTTTGGTATGTTAAATTGCATGGAAATTATAGTTTAAAGCAACAAAATACCGTGTTTCATGTTTATTCAGCCAAATTCAAAGCCATAGTAAAATGAGGAACATGATGAAAAACTGCTTTTAAACAACGTATTCTTAGCGATGATTCATGTCAATCCCGATTTTACTGTGATCATTAATAATTCAAATACATAAATATTATGTCGATCATCAAAACAGTTAAACCAGAAGAAGCAACAGGTAAAGTTGCTGCCATTTATCAAAACTTTATTGATTTGATGGGATTTGTTCCCAACGCATTTTTACTCAGGTCGTCAAGCCCCGAATTGCTCCAGGGACAGGCAAATGCGCTGGGCTATTATTGGAATCACGAAACAATAAGTAAAAAATTACAGGCATTTATCCGGTTAACCACTTCGGTTGCTTATAAATGCGAGTATTGTGTAAACATGAATACCGGAATGCTGATGCAGGCCGGCGTTACCCCCGAAGAAATTGAAGCCACCAAAGCCGATCCTTCCAAAGCTCCGCTTGAGGAAAAAGAATTAGCCATGCTTAGTTTCGTTGTTAAAGTGATCAGGGATTCAAATTCGACAACCGCTAACGACATGGAAAATCTAAGAAATTTGGGCTGGACTGACAAGGATATCCTTGACGCAACCTGGAATGCCACTTCACAGGTAGCTTCGGATATGATTTTTAATGCATTTAAAATTGATGCCGATTAGTTTTAATAACCCCGACAACCCGCAGATGCAGGATTGTCGGGGTTATCATTTTCATCTTCATTTTTCCTTCCCAGCCAACGCCTCTATGGCATTTTTGGCAAGCCTTTCGGCAAAGCCAGAAACAAATGCGATGGCAAAAAAATCAAGCGGACTTTTTAACTCAAAGGTGAAAAGATTGATTTTTGCTGCCATCTCCGACTTCAAAATCATAAAAATAAAAATCGAAAATGCAGCGCCAACAAAAATCCTGCTTAAAGTAACATAAGCATTACTCGAGATTTCGGTTATGCGCGTCTGTCCGGATTTTTGACGAATTATCAAAATTGAACTGGAGGTTGCGCCCAACAGGCCAAAAAGCAATATTCCCAGCAGGAAAACGCCTTCGGAACAATTGACAAAAGTTTTGCTGTTTATGCAATCACAGGCCGTGAAAAAATAGAGAATAATCAGTCCACTCCAAAGAATCAGCAACGAAAACAAAAGCATGAAGAGATTACGTGTAAGCCTGTTTTTGTAATAGGTGTTGTTAAAATCTTCATCCCGCACAAGGGTCGCCTCATAAAGCATTTCTGCAGTCATTTCATCGTTAACCGGATGTTCGGGGTCGCCGATAATGCTGAAAATTGCTTTCATCCGCCACTCATTTAATTTCGTTGCCTCCTGCCTCAAAACCTTGGCTACCTGCTGCAATTCCAGTTTTTCCATCCCGAATATTTCGAGTCGCCGGGCTGTATCAAAACTCTTCCATGCTTCATCAATCCGATTGTCGTCCAATTGATTCTGACATTGTACCAAGGCTTTCTTTAGATTTACAACCCATTCCTTACCCTGACTTTCAGGTAAACTCATCCGGCGATCGACTTCCAGACTATAGGCTTTGAGCGAGCCGCTAAGCCTTGCCCAGCGGGTAGGTGGCCTGAATGGCCAGTGTCTTTTAAACCAACCGACCTTTATATCTGGCTTTTTGTCATTTTCCATTTTTGCATGGTTTAGAGGTGATCATCAGATCGTCCCTTCTTTTTTGGCATCTTTCAAATCGATTTCAAGGCTCTTTACCAACTCCCTCACATTTTTATATTTTTCCCAATTAAACCTTCGCAGGAAACGGTCGGCAGCCTGAGCGCCGCGGAGGAAAAGATCAATTTTTGACTTATCATCAATCCCAAAGTTAAGCCAGTCGTGGTCGCCGATATCAATTTTTTCGACAAGCATTTCATAATCCGGATTCTTCAAAATAAAGTCGTAGTCGTGCAAATGCCTGATCGAATTAAACATGGCGCCAAAAAGACTGATTGGCGATGAAATTTTATTGGGTTCATTGCGGCTCACGCCCAGCCTAACCCCAAAAGTTGGAAGTCGCGGCACCACCGATTTATTGTGAAAAACATCAATCGGGAAATTCGACATCACCCCACCATCAACAAAATATACCGATTCGGGTATCGGCCCTTCATATTTGACAAGGGTTTTCCATCTTTCCATGGCCGGTCCACCCTGCGGCAGGTTTTTTATAACAAAAGGATGGAAAAAATAAGGCACCGACATCGACGATCTCACATAATAGGCAGGTGGCACTTCCTCCGGTTTTTCCCAATAAAGTGAACCCATTAACGGGAACTGAACTTTGGTTTCGGTGGTGAGATCGGAAGCAATCACACAAAACCGTGGCTTAAGGCCTTTGATTGTGTTATCGACTTTTTTTCTGATGGTCAGTCCAGGAGGTACTACCCCAAAAAGCCGTTCGAGATCAGCAGTAGTTTTGATGTTGTTGTTCTTCAAAATTTCGGTAAGCCAGTTTAAAAAATCGTTTCCCGGATTTAAGCCGAAATCCTTCTTCAAATTATCAATAACCTGCGAGCCTTTGAGGATCATCTTTACAATTCCAGCTTTTTTAACAAGGGCATTTACAAAGTCTTTTACATCCTTGTCGCCGTCAACAAATTCCATCAGGTTTTTGTTGGCCAGGACATCAACGAGCTTTTCGGCTTTTGGCTTCGAAACATCGCCCATTCCGGCCAGCAGCAGCGCATTTATCGAACCTGCTGAAGTACCGGCCACACTAAAAAATCGCAGCCCCATCTGCTCCAGCACGTAGTTGTAGCCAATCAGCGCCACGCCGAGCACGCCTCCGCCTTCCATCACCAATTCGACATATTGGTGGCCTGCTTCATCCAGCACATCTGAATATTCCTTCTTATCATAACCTTCTTTGAGCAAATTGCTCACGAGGTGAAAAACTCCCGGGTTTTCGGTAAACTGTTTTGCATTCATCATTATCAGGTTTTATGTTTGTGATTAATTACCATTAACAAAATTACGATTGATTTTGTTTTAACCGACAAACATTACTCAAAAACTATTATAAAGTTGACAAGTAAAATTGCATCTAAACAAAAATGTTTTCATTTATCCTTGCTTGTTAAGTGATTTGGCTACTTTTGAACAAAATTTTCGTGATTTACTAATGATGAAAAGTGAGACAAACCTGATCCTATTGATAAGTTTTTACGGAATTATAACCACAACCTGGCCATCAAATAAAGGTTCTGCTGCTATGCTTTTCATCTGCTGATGGTTTAAGAATGACGGCATCCTATATATATCAATACGACGGTGAGATGCTTTCAAACAACGTGATGAAGTACTTCGGTTTTCTAATTGAAAAATATGGTTTTGTAAAACTGCCGGAATATCAATATGTCCGGGAAGTTCACAATGACTTTGTCGGAAATGAAATTATTATAAAACTAAATTACGAAGGCAGCTTATTACTGGAGATCCTAAAACCAAAGTTTGACATCAGGGAGATTTTGAACAAACAATAAAGAACTATTGATTACGGCTATTACTCCTTTGACAGATACGACCTTAAAAACCTGGATTTAAACCGGGAAGTTTATGACGCTGTTTCAAATAAGAACTATCCCGACAAAGACTTTTGGTATTATTCAAAGTTACTCAAGGAAAATCCGGAAATTTTGATGGGTGATTTGACCAAATTGAAATGGAAATACCGGTTTTTAAAACGACTGAAACTCAAATAAAAGCCAGCTTACACTTAACAGGCTTTAACCCCATAGCCGTCTGGCTAAGAAATAATAACAATGCTTGTTTTGGAAAAGAATCCATAGCCCGGTGCTTCATCGCCGGGTATAGTGTTTAGTAGCTGTGAACCTACAGGTCGTTTACGCCCTTCAACCGACAAGGATCGCTGAAACCTTTTATCCCGATCTCAGGAAAATTAAGTTAAATTTTGATAAAAGACATTTTTTTATTGTTTATCAATAATTTTTTATTATTTTTGCGTCATAATTTAAATCTTAAAAGTTATGACAAAGAAAAACGATTTTATTTTAAAAGCATTAAATGTAGTATCCTGGATAATTTTCGTTGGATTATGCATTGAGGCAGGAGCCTTAATTTTCAATTTTGCGTTAACCCTTTTCAAACCAATTGCTACCCACAACATTTATAATGGGTTAAACCTTTCGGAGATCTACGAAAATCAATTTGCTCATTTTATTGGGGTGTTAAGTTTTGTAGTTGTTCTTTCTTTACTCAAAGCTTATTTATTTTATCTTGTTGTAAAAATCTTCATGAAATTAAATCTGGTAAAACCTTTCGATGTTGAGATAGCCAAACTGATCGAAAAAATAAGCTTTGAGGCATTTGCCATTGCCATTGTAAGCATTGTAGCACATCAGTACACAAAGATGCTCATTCAATCAGGGTACGAGGTTAGCCATGTCGAAAAATACTGGAACGACACAGCCGCTTTTCTGATGATGGCAGCCATTATATTTGTGATTTCACAGATATTCAAAAAAGGCATCGAACTACAAAACGAAAACGATTTAACAGTTTAAGCCATGCCAATAATTGTAAACCTGGACGTGATGATGGCTAAACGGAAAATTTCGCTGAATGAACTTTCCGAAAGAGTTGAACTGACTTTATCTAATCTTTCAATTTTAAAGACCGGTAAGGCAAAAGCAATCCGTTTCAGCACGCTCGACGCAATTTGTAAAGCCTTAAACTGTCAGCCTGGCGACATTCTGGAATACGTCGACGACAAAAGTACACCGAACCAATAACAAAAAGAATTACTCTCAGCCACTGCCCGGATCCCGGGAAACTTACCTGAACCCTGGCGGTGGCTGCGATTTAAACCGGTGATGAGCTTCCTACCCCGTTTTTTTGTGGGAACTTTCCGTATGGCTGCTATTGGGTTTCGATTATTTGGGTTGTTTCGACGGATTTTTTGAAGGTTGGTTTTTGGAATTTTTCTAACTTTTCTTTTATTTCATCTCCTCTTGAAATGTGTTTACCCAAAAGAGTCTTCACTTTACTGATTTTGTCAGAACTTAGAATACATTGAAAGTTCGTTTTATCTGGTTTAATATATTCTATTTAAAGTTGTTTAAAATTCTTTGCTTGTCTTCATTCTCTTTATCGTTCTTATGATATAGTTCCACAAAAATTATTTTCTCTTCCTTCTCAAAGTAAGCATAAATCAACCGTAACCCTGAATTTACTCCACGACCTTTCAATGCTTTACAGGCAATCTTTTTTACTTTGATAACACAAGTTTCCAATCCCAAATTATCGATACAAAAACTAAACGGTGGTCTTGCTTCAGGGACAATAGTCAACACTTGTTTTACTATATCCAGATCATCGTTGAGTGTCCGGTATTTTTTTAAAAGGTTTTTCAAATCCTTATCAAATTCGGTTAGTTCTTCAAAGATCATTGTTCTTCAGGTTCGTCTCCATAGTTTCTTACCGAGAAAGGAGCTTCTCTGTAAAAAACTAATTCGTAATTTATTTCTTCCCCATCTTTTGAAGCTAACCAGGGCATGTCCTTATGGGAATAGTTGCTGATAGCCGCAGCCGACCAATCAGATAATTGTTCAATCACTTTGTCAATCACTTCTTTTTCGCTTGCTTTCAATTCGGTCAAATCGGCTTTTATCAGCGGGATGTAACGGGTTTGCATCATGCTGTAATATGCTGTTTTAATTCGTTGTATCATTCCATTTTCCATCATCTGACCAATGATGGTGTCTAAATTTTGCGGAACAGGACCATAAGGCAACTTGCGGTATTTTGCACCAGTTAAATGCTCCTCATACAATTCATAGTAATTGAAATCAGAAAAATACAGCAATTTATTTAGCACCGTTTCTCCAACATTGGGTTTGCCAGCACATCTTTCCAAAATGTAGAGCAACACATTTATAAACTTGTCGACTTGCAGCGTTGGGACAGAAATTCGTTCATCAGTTTTCACTATCAGTTCTTCGGTTTTAGCTGCAACATCCTGGCTCACTGAAAAACTTTCCGACATAAAATCATCCAACGAAAAACCCAGGATAAAAGACAAGCGTTGCAATTCAAAAACGTTAACACCCCTGTTACCTAACTCTATTTGAGCCAATGACGGTCGGGATATCGTGACACTTTTCGCCAAATCTTCCTGTGACAACCCCTTCATTTTGCGCAGCTCTGTTATCCGCTGACCAATTTGTTTTTGTGAGAGTTTTACATTCATAGCATTTTCTTATTTCAATTCAACAAGACAAAAGTAAGTATTGTTTCAATTTAAAACAAATTAATGTTCACATTACTTACAATGGGGTTTTAACAAATTGGTTACTTAGAAAATGAAAAAATACACCCGGGAAAAATCCAACCATCCTTTTTTCACAAATTTATTTTTCCCAACGCACTGGCTTTTTGTGTAACCGGAATGGCATCGCTTCTAATGTAAATCTCCTTAAACAGCGTTTGTGCGGACTTCAAACGACACTCCTTTACCCCGACACAAGGGCATCTGCACACAATTTGTAGTTAAACACAGCCGCTGCCCAGATTCCGGGAAATTTACCTGAACCCTGGCGGTGGCTATGATTTATGCCAGTATTAAACAGAACCTCTCGTGCGTCTGCAATCAAGTTTTAATCGGTTAGGATGTTTCTGTGTGGTTTTTAAAGGCTGATCCAGAAATTCATTGTGATTGATTTATTTGGGTGTTTACATCCTGTTTTTAATACGGTTTTTTATTTCTGCTGGAAAATTTACCCGTTGTCTGCCGTTTTTATTTTTTTCGACAAAGCTTCAGCTAAGCATTGCTGCTGTAAGCGACCATTTTTCGGTGCAAGGATAAAACGGTCAAAATTCAATGTTACAATAAAATGGTCGAATATTTCGAAACACTTCTCCCCAAATCCCAGCCCCAAAATAATTCCCCCCAAAACCAAAAAACAACTTTTCCCCTTGCTTTTTAAGAAACTTGTTTAATTTTGAAAACCAAAACTTCAAACTTAACAAAGGATGAAGACTGATTCGACTTTCTGCTAATTACAAGTTACAGGCAAGCATGGAGAAGATTTTTTAACTGAATACTAAATATTAATAAAGCTTAAAAGAATTAAATTACCATGAATTATCAGCTCTTTATTAGTCATTCTAACAATTTAATTATGAAAACATTGGATATTTCTCTTAAAACATCAACTATCATTTTGCGAGTTCTATCCGCATTAATACTTCTTTTTGTAGTGATAGAAGTATTCCATCTTTTTGACAGTTCAGTAGAAAAGAAGATTCCCTTCTATTATGTGCTGATAGTTGCAATTAGCTATACTATTTCAGCAATCGGAATATGGAATCTCCGGAAGTGGTCAGTATTTTTGTATCTGATAACCTCATTAGCATTGATACCTGGCTTTTTTTATATGAATTCAGTTGATAAAATATCAATTGGTTTGTTCGTTGCAATAATGGTTGGAGCAATAATAAGCTGGAAAAACATCAAATAGCCTGCCTGTAACACGGCCTAAGCGATCATGTCTTTGCCCCGCCGCACAGTTCCAACAACGCAAAGCCACGTCGTCTATCCAAGGAACGTTACAGCCTTTTGCAAAAAAAACCTGCAACAATCAAAGTAAACTTAAATATCGTAAATTTACGCCTTAAAAAATTATAGAAATAAAAATGGCGAAATCTTTAAATAATAATCTAACAAAAGCAAAAGCAGGAAAAAACGATGAGTTTTATACCGAACTCACCGACATTGAAAAAGAGTTGAGACACTACAAAACCCATTTTAAAGACAAAGTCGTTTTTTGCAATTGTGATGACCCACGTGTCAGTAATTTCTTTCATTATTTTTCTTTCAACTTTGAGAAGTTGGAGCTTAAAAAATTGATTGCTACATGCTATAAAAATCAAAATATGGATTTGTTTAGCGACCACAAATCTGAAAAAGCGATTTATTTAGAATATAATGGAGATAAAAACGGCGACAATATTCCAAACCCAGAAGAAATTGGAATTAAACAATTAAAAGGAGATGGTGATTTTCGATCTCAAGAATCAATTGAACTACTAAAACAAGCCGACATTGTTGTAACCAATCCACCTTTTTCATTATTCAGAGAATATGTAGCCCAATTAATTGAATACGACAAAAAATTTCTAATCATTGGCAACCAAAACAACTTAACTTATAAAGAAATTTTCAAATTAGTAAAAGAAAATAAAATTTGGACAGGTGTAGATAATGGCGGAACGAAATGGTTTAAAGTTCCTGACCATTATGATATTGAAACAGAAACAAGAATTAAAATAGAAAATAGTCAAAAGTATTTCAGTATGGGTAGCGTGTATTGGTTTACAAACCTTGATTTATCAAAACGTCACGAGGATTTAATTTTATATAAAACGTATACTCCTGAAAAGTATCCCAAATATGACAATTATGATGCAATTGAAGTAAGTAAGGTTACTGAAATTCCAATTGACTTTAAGGGTGCGATGGGTGTTCCAATCACTTTTCTTGATAAGCACAATCCTGAACAGTTTGAAATTCTTGGAATTACTGACAGGGAAAATGACTCAGGCCTTAAAACTAAAATTTATACAAATAATGATGTTCCAAATCCTGGTGATTTAAACAGACGTGGCGCAATAAAAATAGGCGATAATTACAAATCTACATACGCTAGACTTTTAATTAAAAATAAAAAATTATGAATATAGAATTAAAAGAAATTACTGTCAGAGACCTAACTAACGCCTACCAGGACAACGAAGAAAACGGAGTTGTTGGCTTTGGTGGCAAATTAGACATCCGCCCACCTTACCAACGTGAATTTATTTATAAAGACAAACAAAGAGATGCCGTAATTACCACAATTACTAAAGATTTTCCTTTAAATGTAATGTATTGGGCGGTTCGTGATGATGGTAGTTTCGAAATCATTGATGGTCAACAACGCACCATTTCAATTTGTCAATACGTCATAGGGGATTTTGCATACTTTTTTAGATATTTTCACAATCTTCAAAACAACGAAAAAGAGCAAATACTCAATTACAAACTAATGGTGTATTTATGCAGTGGTACCGACAGCGAACGCTTGGAATGGTTTAGAACCATCAACATCGCAGGCGAAAAACTAACCGACCAGGAACTGCGAAATGCTGTTTATTCTGGTTCCTGGGTTTCCGATGCAAAACGCTATTTCTCTAAAAATAATCGGCCTAAAATAGGAGATGAATATTTAAGCGGTTCAGCAAATCGTCAGGAGTATTTTGAAACTGTCATCGATTGGATTTCTAAAGGGAATATCGAAGTCTATATGTCAAATCATCAACACGACCCTAACGCAAACGAACTTTGGTTGTATTTTCAAAGTGTCATAAATTGGGTTAAAGCTACATTTCCGAAGTATCGAAAAGAGATGAAAGGTATTCAATGGGGTTTTCTTTACAACGAATTTAAAGGCAAAAGTTTTGACCATAAAAAACTTGAAGAAGAAATTTCAAAATTAATGCAGGACGAAGATGTTACGAACAAAAAAGGTATTTACGAATATGTTTTAACACGTAAAGAGAAATGTTTAAACATTCGTGCATTCAGCGATAATCAAAAACGCGAAGCATACGAACGACAACAAGGATTTTGTTCTGTGTGTAATGAACCTTTTGAAATATACGGTATGGAAGCCGACCATATTACCCCTTGGCACGAAGGAGGTAAAACAAGTGCGGTAAATTGCCAATTGTTATGCAAAGAAGACAACAGAAGGAAATCAGGAAAATAGCCAACAATTCGCCACTTGTCATAGCCTCAGTTTAATACAAAATCTTTTGTAATTCCCAAAAATTCCTACATTTGCTCCTGATATTTGTAATTTGAGTTTTGTAATTTGTAAAATTTAAAATTATGTCATCAACATCAGAAACCGGTCACGCAAAAAATGTCGCAAATTTTGAAGCCCTCATCTCGTTTTGCACAGGATACGGAGTAACCTATAATCCAGGCAAAACCACCATCAAACTTGCAGCCCTCAACACCTTGCTTGCAAGCGCAAAAACATCGCTCACCGCCGTCAACACCGCATTGCCTCCGTACAACAATGCTGTAAATGCCCGCGAAATCGCCTTTGCCCCCCTCAGCAAACTCGTTACGCGCATCATCAACGCCCTCGCTTCAAGCAACGTAACCAAACAAGTTGTCGAAGACGCAAAAACAATCGCCCGCAAAATACAAGGCAAACGCGCCGGCGAAAAACTCCCCGAAATCCCCGACAACCCCGCCACACCGGAGGACGAATCACAAAAAAGTAACTCAACATCACAAATGAGTTACGACAACCGTATCGAAAACTTCGAAAAACTCATCCAGCTCCTCACCGCCCAAACCGGTTATGCACCCAACGAAACCGACCTCAAAGTAACCACCCTCACCACACTCCTCGCCGATTTACGCACCAAAAACACAGCAGCAATCACCGGACTTGCACCCCTCAGTAATGCCCGTATTGCCCGCAACGCAACACTTTACACCGTCGGCACCGGTCTGGTTGATGTTGCCGCCGACGTCAAAAAATACGTCAAAAGCGTATATGGAGCAACAGCCCCCCAATACAAGCAAATCAGCGGACTAAAATTCACCCGATCTTAATCGTTTAAAACATTTCCCATAAAAAAACACATCATAAATTATGTATAAACTCTCTGTATTGTAAAAGTCAATTAAGAAATCGCATGTCAAAAGAGGCTGTCTCAAATGTTTTTAAAACGCAAAGAACACAAAGAAAGACGCAAAGGACCGCAAAGGCAACACGTTGAAATAGTAATCTTTGCGGTTCTCTGCGATACAACTCTGCGGTTCTCTGCGGTTAAATATTTCATTTTGAGACAGCCTCTTTAGGATGAGGCAACAATACAAAGGAAACTCACGTCCGCACTTAGGAAATTCACATCCACATTTAGGAAACTCACATCCACATTTAGGAAAACAGCATTCGCATTTAGGAAACTCACATCCGCATTTAGGAAACTCACAACCACATTTAGGAAACTCACATCCTCATTCAGGAAACTCATATCCTCATTCAGGAAACTCATATCCTCATTCAGGAAACTCATATCCTCATTCAGGAAACTCATATCCGCACTTAAGAAACTTGCATCCGCATTCAGGAAACTAACATCCGCATTCAGGAAACTTTCATCTGCATTTAAGAAACTTGCATCCGCATTCAGGAAACTTTCATCCGCACTTAGGAAACTTACGTCCGCATTTAAGAAACTATCATCCCCATTTAGGAATCCCGCTTAACCATCCCCTCTACCACTTGTTCCCAACTGCCTACTGCCCACTGCCCACTGCCTTCTGCTTACTGCCCACTGCCCACTGCCCACTGCCTACTGCCTTTTCAAAACCTTTGCGTCAGATTAAAATAAACCCGGTTGTAGTTGTTGTCTTTTTCAAAAGTTCCTTCATAATTAACCGAGCAATAAAGCTTTTTATACACTTTCCAGGTTAGATTGATTTCGCCCATGTTTTGAACCAGCTTTGTTTCGGAAGTGGTGAATTTGTAGTCAACATATTTATAGTTTAGGCCTCCCGACAATTTTCCCGGAATAATGTCGCGGGTAATGCCGGCGCTATAAATCCCACCCGACAAATAACCGGTTTCGAGAATGGTTGCCGAAAGTGTTGCTGAAGCATTTATAAAAGGAACGCGGTTAAAAGTAACGTAACCATAATAATTCGTCGAGGGCGAAGGATCTTCTTTGCGGTTGCGGTAACCGGCTTTTAGTCCGGCCGAAATATTTTTTGCGGGGCGGAAATTTATCCCACCCGAATAGCCGTATAAAGTAGAAGTTTCGAGCAGGCGCTCGATAATGTTGGTTGCAAAACTTTCGTAGTAAACCACATTTTGCCTCGCACTGTACGAAAGCGACAACGACAACTGCTTGTTAATTTTATACCTGAGCGAAACATACATATTCGAAAGCCTGGGAGCGTTGTCCTGGCTAAAAGTGCTGTCCTGGTTCATCTCCTTTTTGTAAAGGTCGAATTCGATGGAGCCAAAAAAGTATAAATTCTTCACCAGCGTGTTCGAATGTTGGAAATAGGCAAACCTGCGATCGGTTTTTCCGCTGTTTTCCTGCTCAACGATGGCCACCGAATTTTGCATGTTTCCGGTTTTTGTGTTGTAATCGTGTGCCAGATAACCCCCAAACTGGGGCAATTTTGCATTAAAACTGTAATCGCTGTAATCGGGCCGTGTTCCTGCAAAGAGGCCAAACGACAAAGCTTTGAATTTCTTTTCAAACTGTACACCATCAATAGCGCCGACATTGGAAATTTTCGCATTAATTTTCCTTCCCACCAAAAGGGTGGTGTTTGGGTCGAAGTCGTATTTAAACGCCAGGCTGTAAATCTTAAGTCCTTTATTGATGTTATTTTGAATTTCATCCCATTCGCCGTTTTTATGCGCAAACGAAATGTAAGTCTCTGCCGAGAATTTTGAGTCGTTGATGTTTCGGGCATTCATCGAAAAGGTATATCTCATTCTCAACGATTGATCGGCGGGTGTATTTGAAAAGTTTGAATAAGCCGAAACCGATGCCCTACCGCTGATATTCTGTTTAAGCGTTTTTTGAGAAGCCTTATCGTCAGAAATACTATCCGTTATTCCGGCGGTTGGCGGCAGAATGGCAACAGTTGCTGGTGTTGTTATTTCGATCGGTTTTTCGATCATTTTTGGTTTTGGCTTTGCTAAAATCTTATCAGCAACAGCAAAAGTCTGGTTTATAACCGGGCTGCAAACACATGAAATAGAGGACAAGTTTATCACCGTGAGGGCAGGAATCAACTTTCCATCCTGACTCATAAAAAGGGTATCGCCCACAGCGATATTTTCGGTGGTTTTGAACTTGACATAAATATTCTGTGTGGTGACAAAGGAAACGCTTCCTTCCACAGGTTCATCCACGGTTTGGGCTTTGAGGCCGGACCCCAGAATAACCAAAACAAATACTGCGATTAAGTATCTCATCATAATGGGTTTAATCTTGTATTAACATTCGCTTGCCACCATTCCCGTCCGGATGACAATTTAAACAGGCAACGCTATTATATTGATATCCGGAAACATCGTTGTGCTCCTGGTTCATTTCGCCTTGTGGATGGCAACTAGTGGTGCAGGTAAAGATGGCGTAGTTTGAAGGATTCGTGTGGCAATCCGAGCATGCATCCCACTCACCATCGTGCTCACCCGAGTAAATCGGGAAATATTGCTGGTCGTGATTGAAGGTTGAAGGCTCCCAGGCATTTTGAGTGTGACAATCTTCGCAAGCTGTCGGGAATTGTGCCGAAGCATGAGGCGGATCATTAGTCTGGTTGTAATCGGACGAATGACAGGCAAAACAGGTGTTTGGGGTGCTGTTGTAATTACCGTTATGGCAGGTAAAACAGTCGTTGGCTATCGAGGCATGCGCACCCTGTAAAACGTAATACTGGTTATGGATTCCAAAGGTAGCCGGCTGCCAGTCGGGGTTTGTGGTATGGCAGGTTTCGCAGGTGTTTGGAATTGCCAGTGCACTGTGATTTGGATTTGTTGACTGGTTGTAGTTGTTGATATGGCAGCCCGAACACTGATTTGGCGTATTGTTATAATTTCCTTCGTGACAAATATTACAATCGGTCGAAATAGCTGCGTGCGCACCTGTTAGTGCATAAAATTGATTGTGGATGGTAAATGTTGCCGGTTTCCAGTCGGGATTTGTGGTATGGCAGGTTATACAATCGGTAGGAAGACCGAGTGCATTATGGTTTGGATTTGTTGTCTGGTTAAAATCATCATCATGACAAGCCAGACATTCGGTGGGAGTTCCTGTATAACCGTTACTGTGACATTCGGCACATTCGACGGTAATATGTGCTCCGGTTAACGGAAAGCTTGATGAATTATGATTAAAAGCCCCGCCGCTACTTCCTGTAGGATGGCAGGCAAAACAAGCCGCACTGTTGTACTGATATCCTGAAACGCCGTTATGCTCATTGTTCATTTCACCTTGAGGATGGCAGGTGGTGGTGCAGGTAAAGATAGCGTAATTTGAAGGATTCGTGTGGCAATCAGAGCAAGCATCCCATTCTCCCTGGTGTTCACCGGAATATATCGGGAAATATTGCCCGTCGTGATTAAACGTTGAAGGTTCCCAGGCAGTCTGTGAATGGCAATCTTCGCAAGCTGTCGGGAATTGTGCTGATGCATGATTAGGATCAGTAGTCTGGTTATAATCATCGGTGTGACAGGCAAAACAGGTATTTGGCGTGCTGTTGTAATTACCGTTATGGCAGGTAAAACAATCGTTGGCTATCGAAGCATGAGCACCTTGCAAAACGTAATACTGGTTATGGATTCCGAAAGTGGCCGGCTGCCAGTCAGGGTTTGTGGTGTGGCAGGTTTCGCAGGTTGTTGGAATTGCCAGCGCACTATGGTTCGGGTTAGTTGATTGGTTATAATTGCTGATGTGACAACCCGAACACTGGTTTGCGGTATTATTATAATTTCCTGCATGACAGGCAAAACAATCACTGGCAACAGTGGCATGAGCACCGGTAAGCGGGTAAAATTGATTATGAATCCCAAAAGTAGCCGGTTTCCAGTCCGGGTTGGTGGTATGACAAGTAGTACAGTCGGTAGGAAGACCAAGCGCATTATGGTTTGGATTTGTTGTCTGGTTAAAATCATCATCATGACAAGCCAGACATTCGGTGGGAGTTCCTGTATAACCGTTACTATGACATTCAGCACATCCGATGGTAATATGTCCTCCGGTCAGCGGAAAGCTTGATGAATTATGGTTAAATGCCCCGCCGCTACTTCCTGTAGGATGGCAGGCAAAACAAGCCGCACTGTTGTACTGATATCCTGAAACGCCGCTATGCTCATTGTTCATTTCACCTTGGGGATGGCAACTTGTGGTGCAGGTAAAGATGGCGTAGTTTGAAGGATTAGTGTGACAATCAGAGCAAGCATCCCATTCTCCTTGGTGTTCACCGGAATATATCGGGAAATATTGCCCGTCGTGATTAAACGTTGAAGGTTCCCATGCAGTCTGTGAATGACAATCTTCGCAAGCTGTCGGGAATTGCGCTGATGCGTGATTAGGATCGGTGGTCTGGTTATAATCATCGGTGTGGCAGGCAAAACAGGTATTTGGGGTGCTGTTGTAATTACCATTATGGCAGGTAAAACAGTCGTTGGCTATTGAGGCATGCGCACCCTGCAAAACGTAATACTGGTTATGGATTCCAAAAGTGGCCGGCTGCCAGTCCGGGTTTGTGGTGTGGCAGGTTTCGCAGGTAGTCGGAATTGCAAGTGCACTATGATTTGGATTTGTTGACTGGTTGTAGTTGTTAATGTGGCAACCCGAACACTGGTTTGAGGTATTGTTATAATTTCCTTCGTGACAAATATTACAATCGGTCGAAATGGCTGCATGTGCTCCTGTTAGCGCATAATATTGATTGTGGATGGTAAAAGTAGCCGGTTTCCAGTCCGGGTTTGTGGTATGGCAGGTTGCACAATCTGTAGGAAAACCAAGTGAATTATGGTTTGGATTTGTTGACTGGGTAAAATCATCAGTATGACAAGCCAGGCATTCGGTTGGAGTTCCTGCATAACCAGCGCTATGACATTCAGCACATTCAGCAGTAATATGTGCTCCGGTTAACGGAAAGCTTGATGAATTATGATTAAAGGCCCCGCCGCTACTTCCTGTCGGATGGCAGGCAAAACACGCCGCACTGTTGTACTGATATCCTGAAACGCCGTTATGCTCATTGTTCATTTCACCTTGAGGATGGCAGGTGGTGGTGCAGGTAAAGATAGCGTAATTTGAAGGATTCGTGTGGCAATCCGAGCAAGCATCCCATTCTCCCTGGTGTTCACCGGAATATATCGGGAAATATTGACCGTCATGGTTAAAGGTTGCAGGCTCCCAGGCAGTCTGTGAATGGCAGTCTTCGCAAGCTGTCGGGAATTGTGCTGATGCGTGATTAGGATCGGTGGTCTGGTTATAATCATCGGTGTGGCAGGCAAAACAGGTATTTGGGGTGCTGTTGTAATTACCATTATGGCAGGTAAAACAGTCGTTGGCTATTGAGGCATGCGCAC
>CAJATL010000174.1 GCA_903944895.1 uncultured Bacteroidota bacterium | reverse complement strand
TATTATTTCAACGTATTGTCTTTGCGGCCCTTTGCGTCTTTCTTTGTGTCCTTTGCGTTTTAAAAACATTCGAGAAAACATCTTTTCCCTGATACATTAACTGTTATTGAATTACCAATTTCTTAGCAATACTTCCCTCCACAGTTTTAACCTGAATCATGTAAATGCCTTTATCAAAACCCGAGGTATTTACCTGGACGGAGTTGCTATCAAAATTACCACTAAAAACCACCTGGCCAATATTATTCAAAATCGAGATTTGATTTATTGAATATTGAGATTTGATATTTACACTGTTTGTAGCTGGGTTTGGGAAAATGGTTATCCCGTCGTTTTCCTTTTCGGGAAGGTTGGTGATGACCAGCGAAATGGTGTCGGAGGAGGCTTCACATTCGGTGTAAACTGCCGTGATGTGATAAAAATATTGCGATGGGTTGGTCAGGCTATCCTCGTAAAACAGGTTGGGAACAATGTCGGGATTGATTTTTTGGTTGTTCCGGTAAATATTGTAGCCCAACAAATTGCCTGATGGCTCGGGAACCTGCCATGACAGGTAAGCAACATTTGGAAGGATTTCGTAGCCTACGATATTCAAAGGCGGGGGCAAAGGACATTCGCCAACGATGAGTTTAACTGGAACATTCAAAACAGGATAGTTATCTGAGTTGTTGGCAATGATAAGGTTTGCATCGTAAATCCCTTCTGCAAGTCCAACGGCATCAAAATGAAGCGAAACAGTTGTTGTATCTTCTGGGGCAACTGTACCGAATGTATTTGGAACATTGAGCCAGCCTGGCAGATCACCATCAACTTTAATGGTATAATCTTCTATTTCACCGTAGGTCGCGTTCCAACAAGGTTGTGGAGGAGTGCTATAGGTCATCCGGATTCTCATTCTATAATTTCCATTCGCCTGTCCGGCAGGAGCCATAATATTTCCCGTAAATACAGCGCCGGTTCCTCCAACATTTGTAAGCATAAAAAATTCTTCGCCTGAACCAAACGTATAATCCTGGTTCCAGTCAACCCATACAGAAACGATGTCACTTGCCCACGCGTTTCCATTGGTAACGGTAATATTTTCTGAAATGCCAGCATGGATAGTCGTAAAAATAGCAGTAAAATCAGCAACACTGTTCTGCCAGCCACTGCTGTTGTTGATATCACCAAACAAAACATTTGCAATGTACTCGTCTTCGGTAGAGGTCGAAGCAGGACAATACCAGGGATATATGTTGGTAACAGTGAAATAGTGACAATCATTTGTTGCATTTTCATCTCCGGCAAGCGAAGTACCGGTGTGGAAAGCGTAAGTTATTCCAACATTGCCCAAATTAACGGTACCATCAAAAGTGTAATCTGTGGTTTCGCCACTGGCCAAAGTCCCGGTAATTGTCCCGGTAATTGTATCGCCTCCACCCATGTAATAAAAAACCGGAATATTGCTTTGTGCGGCAGTTCCGTAATTTTTAACTGTGATGGTTACAACTTCCTCACCAAGATTTATTCCGTCAGTAGGTGATAAATGGGTCTGGACACCAACATCATTGGTTGCCATTGGGCTTTCGTCAACCAAATATCCAACGATATTCCAGTTATAGCTGAGCCCACAATTCGAAAGAGGTGCCCAGGTGACATTATTAAAAGAAATCATATCGCCAAATCCCGCTATAGCGGGACCATTATCGCAGCCTGCCGGGTTTGTACCTGCCTGATGCGTTAATTCCAGGCCAAGCCAAAGGTCTTCACCGGTAATCAAAACTGCATCACCCAGGGTGAAAATATTCCATGAAAAACCGGTCGGATTAACAATTTCCTCATAGAGCAACTCTCCGGGTGAAGTGGGAGTGCCTTTACCGTAAACCTTTATCTTGCAAATTTCGGGGACCTGATTAATGTAAAATCCCAGTTGAGAAAGTGACCAACCTTCGTAGCGGGCAAGGGTAGCTGCCGGATAATACGTCGAAATTCCGAATGTTCCACCTGTTGTAAGTCCGATAGCCTTGAAGTTTTTTCCGTCATCATACCTGATAAATTCATTTTCTTTCTGGTTTGATGATGCACCGCCCGGATTGCAATTCGAAAGACTTACCAGGTCGTCACTGATTCCATCGGCAGCCATTCTATCTGCAAGCACAGTTGCGGCCTTACCAGCATCTGATGTTTCCGGTTGTGTTGGGATTGGATTAAGATATTCGACTTCGATAGTATAGGTTAGCCCTACAGTTCCTGTATTTGCAATTTCCAGTGTTGACTCAGCAACTTCGCCAATTGGAATGTTTTGAGTTACTGAATAAGGGTTTACAGAAATTACTGGCCCGGGAATAATGATTGTTACTGGTCCTGCCCATACTGAGTAGCCATTATCGTAAACTGCAGTAACATAATAATTGTATGTTCCAGGTGCCACATCGTTATCGTTGTAATTGGTAAATTCCACAAAACCAATAAGGTTATAACTACGAATAATTTCGTATCCAAGAAGTCCTGAGTTTGATGATTTTGGCGGACTATCCCAGGTTAAAAAGACATCATTTCCGGTAAGCGTGGCCTGCAAATTTGATGGAGGAGGAAAAGTATCAACATTTAACGTGTAATCTTCAATTTCACCATAATCAGCATTACCGCAAGGCATAGGCCTTGTGTCACAACTCAAACGTATTCTCATCCTGTAATCACCGGTCGGAGTTCCCAAAGGAACAGTAATATAGCCAAAAAAATCGCTGCCGGTTCCACCATCGTAGAAAAGAACATATTGCTCATTACCTGAAATATCGAAAGTATAATCCATATTCCAGTCAACCCATACAAAAACCACGTCGCCTGAATTAGGAACCGGATTTGAAACATAAATGAATTGTGAACCACCGGCCTCGATAGAAGTAGATAAAGCAGTGTAATCAGCAACACCACCCTGCCAGTCACTGCTGTTGGAGATATTGCCAAAATTCACTTGTGTGATGTATTCTCGTTGGATTGTTGTAGATGCATCACAATAGGTGGGCCAACCAACAATCATCATTGTTTTACAATCATTCGCCGGATTATCATCACCTTCCAAAGCGGTATAGCTAATAAAGGTGAATGATTGGCCGGGATTACTTAAATCAACTGTTCCACCGAAAGTAAAATCGGCTGTTTCGCCCGGAATTATTGGCCCTGGCACAATTCCCATTACTGGTGTACCTCCATCGAGCGTGTATGAAACAGGAATATTACTTTGCGCCGTAGTCCCAAAGTTTTTAACGCTGATGGTTACAATTTCGTCATCTCCCAAATAGGGGCCTGAAGTTGGCGATAGAAAACAATAAACTCCAACATCGTTGCTCAGCAGCATTTTGGTTTGTTTGTAATCATTTTCCGGAGTTGCTTTTATCCTACCGGGATTGTCGTTCTGTGCAAAAGCACCTGCCGATACAAGCAAAGTCATCAGCAGCAAAAGGATTGTAAATTTTTTCATGGTAAAGAGTTTTTCATTTCATTTTTAATTAATTAAAAGATAACCTGCATTTTTGGGAAAGAGGCTGTCTCAAAATGAAATATTTAACCGCAGTGAACCGCAGAGTTGTATCGCAGAGAACCGCAAAGATTATTATTTCAACATATTGTCTTTGCGGCCCTTTGCGTCTTTCTTTGTGTCCTTTGC
>CAJATL010000173.1 GCA_903944895.1 uncultured Bacteroidota bacterium | reverse complement strand
TTGATGGGCATATTTGAGATGTGCAAAATCAAGTCGCCGGCCTGAACTTTGCCTTTGTTTTTTAGTTCGTTCATCAGGTCGGCAATGGTTTGGTCGGTGTTGATGTAACGATCGAAAAACATGGGACGAACGCCCCAGACAAGGTTGAGTTGCCGAAGAATAAATTCGTCTTTTGCAAAAACATATACAACAGCTTTTGGCCGTGTAGAAGCAATTTTGGCTGCCGAATATCCCGACGATGCCACCGAAACAATGGCTTTGGCTCCTGCTTCGTGCGCCATATCGCAGCCACTGAAAATAATGGCGTCCGAAAGAAACCGGGGATTGTTTTCAAATCCCGGCTTTTGATGTTTAAAATAGATAACCTCGTATTTCTCTACTTCCGAAATAATTTTCTCCATCGTTTCAACGGTTTCCACAGGGTAACTTCCCACCGAGGTTTCTCCGCTCAGCATCACGGCATCGGCACCATCAACAACCGAGTTGGCTACATCGTTCACCTCGGCACGCGTTGGCCGCGAATTGCTGATCATTCCTTCCATCATCTGCGTTGCAATAATTACCGGCTTCGAAAGCTCAAGGCAACGTTTTACGATTTGTTTCTGTATAACAGGAACAGCCTGAAGCGGCACTTCCACGCCCAGGTCGCCGCGTGCTACCATAATTCCATCGGCAATCTGTATAATGCTTTCGAGGTTTTGTACGGCTTCCGGTTTTTCGATTTTGGCAATAATTCCGGGAAAATTCGCAGGCTTCAATTCCTCAATCAAATCTTTTAACTCAGCAATATCACCAGCCGTGCGCACAAACGAAAGCCCGATCCATTCGATATTCATTTTCAAAATAAACTTCAGGTCTTCTTTGTCTTTTTCTGATAAAGAAGGTAGCGAAATCAAGGTGTCGGGCAGGTTTACACCTTTTCGAGGCATCAGTTTTCCGCCAATCACCACACGGGCTTTTACCTCGGTTCGTTTGTCGGTTTCGACAATCTGTAAAGTCATTTTCCCATCATCAAGCAAAATGCTCTCTCCAACCTTTACATCTATGGGAAAGTCGGGATAATTGATAAAAATTTTATCTAATATTTCGGTTTCCCGGATCGTGGTAAAGTTTACATGGTCGTCTTTTTTGAGATCGAGAAAACCGCCGGGAAGCTCGCCAATCCTGATTTTTGGGCCTTGCAGGTCGGCTAAAATGGCGATGTGCGTTTCGAGTTTGTGGTTCAGTTCGTGGATATCGGTGATGATTTTTTCAAATTCATCGTATTTACCATGCGAAAAATTCAGCCTGAAAACATCTGCTCCGGCAAAAATGAGTTTTTTGAGCATGTTTTTAGAGGATGATGCAGGGCCTAATGTTGCAATAATTTTAGTTTTCATAGTTAGTAGAGTTTTTTTATTGTTCCTTTTTCGTTAACTTTAAGACTTACCTTGTCTTCATTTTTCCGTCGTTTCATTTCGATCAGGTGAAACTCCAGGTCGGTAAGTATGGTGTTTATAAATGCTGTTTTCTTCTTTAAAGCCTGATTTTGTTTACCATCGTCATCAAGCTTTATTTTGTTGATGTTGAGAATTTCAGGAATGGTTGCAATGCCGCTTAATAACTCTTTCTCTTCAATTTTCGAAAAATAACCCTGTAACATCAGAAAATAATTTTGCATCATGGGGTTAGAGTCATTGATTTGATGGATGAGAAACATCGTCCGGCCTTTGTCTTTTTCGCAATAGTAAAACGAAAAAACGTCGGGTTTCTCAGCGTTTTGATGGGTAACTTCAAGATCATCTGCACGCTCAAGATTAGAACCGAGATTTTTATTAAGAAAGTATGCAAGCTTATAATCGGGCAAAGAAGCAGCAAGATCAAAGATGGTAAAATCGTGATGCTGCTCGTGTGCCGGTGTAAATTTCTGCTTTTTCATACCGCGTAAAAATACAAAGGAAATGAAAACCAGCATAAAATATTTTGATTACAGGCGCTTTTCTGCCGCAATTATCTGATTTTCATTTTTATCCTGATCTTTTAATAACCCAGCGTTTTCAGCATCGATTTGTAACTTTGTTCCTTTGCAAAAAGCTTGGGGTAATACTCTCCGTTTTCGTCCAGGTCAATGATGATGTGCTTTGGCGCAGGAATCAGACAGTGTTGAATTCCGCCATAGCCACCGATCGACTCCTGATAAGCTCCCGTGTGAAAAAATCCGAGATAGAGCGGGTCATTTTTTTCATATTTCGGGAGGAAAACGGCGTTTGAATGGGCCTCGTCGTTGTAATAATCCTGGCTGTCGCAGGTAAGGCCACCAAGACAAACACGCTGATATTCCCTTTCCCAGTGATTTATCGGCAACAAAATAAAGCGCTGATTAATGGCCCACGAATCGGGAAGCGTGGTCATAAAAGAGCTGTCGATCATATTCCACAACTCGCGGTCGTTTTGCTGTTTCTGGTCGAGCACCGAGTATAAAACGGCACCGCTTTCGCCAACGGTAAACGAACCGAATTCGGTAAAAATATTGGGTTCCGGCACCTTGTGCTGTTCGCAGGTAGCTTTAATCTGAGCTATAATTTCTTCGGCCATATATTCGTAATCAAACTCAAAACCAAGCGAGCGTTTTATCGGGAAACCTCCGCCAATGTTGAGCGAATCGAGTTCGGGGCAAATCTTTTTCAGTTCGACATAAACGTTCAGACTTTTGCTCAGTTCGTTCCAGTAATACGAAGTGTCTTTGATGCCCGTATTGATAAAAAAGTGAAGCATTTTAAGCTCGATGTTGGGATTCTTCTTGATGTGATCGACATAAAACGGCACAATGTCGTTGTACCTGATTCCCAGGCGTGAGGTATAAAATGAAAAAAGCGGCTCCTCTTCCGAGGCAATCCTCATCCCGATTTTAAATTTCTTATCAATGTTTTCTTCATAATAAGTCAGTTCGTCCATGTTGTCGAGAATAGGGATGGTGTTTTCGAAACCATCATTGATAAGCTTACAGATGTTTTCGAGATAAAGCTGGCGTTTAAAACCGTTCGAGATGATGTAAATATCTTTATCAAGCAACCCCTGGCGATGAAGCTCTTCGATAATATGAATATCGAAAGCTGATGATGTTTCGAGATTGACCTTGTTTTTTAAGGCTTCTTCGAGCACAAATGAAAAATGTGAGCTTTTGGTACAATAGCAATATTTGTAGTCGCCCTGGTAATCAACCTTGGCCATTGCAACATTAAAAAACCGCCTTGCTTTTTGAATCTGCTCCGATATTTTAGGGAGGTAAGTCAGTTTTACCGGCGTTCCGTACTGTTTAATAATGTCCAGCAACGGGATGTTATGAAAGTAAAGTTCGTTATCGATTACTTCAAATTCCTGCTGCGGAAATTCAAATGTTTGCTCAACAAGGTCGATGTACTTAATTTTCATCTCAAAATTTAATTTAAATGATTTAAACGTGAATGATTTGTTTAATCCAAATAACCTGGATTGAAAATAACGCGCAAAGTTATTCTATTTGGATAATGAAAAAACAATGTTTATAAATTTATTTGACAACGAAAATCTGGAGAAATTGATGTAATTAACTGATTACCACTTAATATCATTAAATATTAACAACAAACCCGGGATCGCTGAATCCACAGCATTCGCTTAATCCGTTTATCGTCAGTTAAGAAATGAAATGTAATTGGAGTAAAGTGTTTGGAAAAAAGCCTGTAAAAACGCTAATCTCAGTTTTTCCAGTGGAGGGTGGCAATAAAACGGTCGATGTCGTTGATAAGAAAATCGATGACCGGCTGTAAAGAATCGTTGTTGGGAACGGCGTCAAAGTACAACGCACCACGTAAAAAATGATTGGTGCTGTCGGTAACATAAAACTGGAAAGGTGAGGCTGCTTCGCTGCCTTCGATGGAGTAGGCCATTCCGAAAATTTTTCTGTCGGAATGGTCGATCAGCGATTCGCGGATTCCGGTGGCTTTTGGCGCGTGTTTGTAAACCATCGTCCTGGAATCTTCGGTAAGTTTTGAAAGCTTTGCCTCTTTCAGATCTTTATAACTCAGGTGGATTTTTCCTTTAAACCGCGTAAAGTCAAGGTTCATCCAAAAATCTTCTTCCTGCGTAAATTTATCGAAAGCGATATTTGCATAAACCGGGTATTCGAACCGATAGGGAAATGTTGAATCGAAAGTGCGGTAATTTTTTTCGGGCAGATCAATTCGTAAATACCCTCGCGGCTTGGGCACAAATCCATCATTGCCGCACGAGGCAATGAAAAAAAAGAGGCCGGATAACAAAACAAGCAAGAAGGATTTTGATGAATGGAAAAGACTCATGGCGCTAATTATTCAGGATTTTTACGAGAATCTGCTCGATTCTCCGGTTGCTGACTTTCTTTATTTTAAACTCAAAATTCTGGAATTTAGTGCGCTCGTTAATCTTTGGAATTTTTCCTTCAAGTTCAAGAATTACGCCTGCAAGTGTTTCTGAATCACCTTTTACGTCATCAAAAATGGTATCATCAATTTCGAGAATCCTGTAAAAATCGTTCAGCAAGGTTTTTCCCTCAAAAATATAATTGTTGTCGTCGATTTTTGTAAAGTTGATTTCGTCTTCTTCGGTATCGAATTCATCACTGATTTCGCCAACAATTTCTTCGATAATGTCTTCGAGGGTAACAATACCTGAAGTGCCGCCATATTCGTCAACCACAATGGCCAGATGGATTTTTAATTTCTGGAACTCAACCAAAAGGTCGTTGATTTTCTTGTTTTCAGGCACAAAGAAAGCCGGGCGCAGCAAGGCTTGCCAGTCAAAATCGTCGGGTTTGTCGAGGTGGGGGAGGAGGTCTTTAACATAAAGAACCCCCGCTATTTTATCGAAACCATCCTGATAAGCAGGAATCCTGGAATATCCGTTTTCGAGAATGATTTTGAGCAATGGATGATAGCTTGTCGAAATATCCACAGCAGTAATGTCGATGCGCGATTTCATGATTTCTTTAGCCTCGGTGTCGCTAAACTTTACGATGCCCTGGAGGATTTTACGTTCATCGTCGGGAGTGTTTTTATCCGAGGTAAGTTCGATGGCTTCTGATAATTCACTCATCGACAGTTGCGTGCCTTTTTTAACCAGCCTTTTATCAACAATAGCAGTGCTGTTTACGAGAAACCAGCTTAATGGATAAAAAATCACAATCATCGTATTTATTGAGCGCGCCATCATCGTGGCAACTTTGACGGGGTTAAATGCCGAATAGATTTTCGGCATAATTTCGCCCAGAATCAAAATCAGTGAGGTGACGACAATTACCTGGATAATAAAGGCAAGAACAGGATTGGGGCCGAGATCGAAAAGATTATTGGTGATAAAAGTGGAGAGGATAACAATGGATACATTTACAAAATTGTTTGCGATGAGAATAGTCGACAACAAGTATTTTGGCGATTCCAACAAGCTGATTATTAATTCGCTGGCTGAGCCTTTTTTTGCTTTGATGTTTTTTAACTGTGTTGGCGACAACGAAAAAAAAGCAATTTCAGAAGCCGAAATAACCGCCGAACATGTCAGGAGAATAATCACAGCCAGGAGACCGATAATTATGGGAAGTGAAAAAGGTTTCATTAATGCATCGGTAATCATAAATGCAAACCCCGCAACAGAATCAATATCAGTTTCGTCCAAAATGTATGTAAAGTTAGTTCCGGAAACTCGTTAAATTTTTGCAAAAGTATAACATCCTCCAATATTTCGTCAGAGGAATTTCGATTCGTCAAAAAAAACCGCTAAATATTAAAATGGCAGGTCATCAGTTGGGCCTTCGCCTGCGGCAGGTTCAAATTCGGCAATTTCGGGAGGTGGTGCCGGTGCAGGCTGATAACTACCATTTTGTTCTTTTTTGGTGAGTTTAATAACTTTATCACCATAAATTTCGGTGATGTAATGTTTGCCGCCTTCTTTATCGTCCCAGGTGCGGGTTTTAAGTTTGCCTTCGATGTAAATCGTGTCGCCCTTAATTAAATTCTTTTCGGCCAGCCATCTCCATAAAACAATGTTGTGCCATTCAGTCTGATCAACCCATTTTCCTTCTTTGTCTTTGTAACTTTCGGTGGTTGCCAATGAAAAGGTAGCTCTTTTTACACCATTTTCAAAAGTCATGATATCCGGGTCTTTCCCTAGATTTCCAATCAAAATCACTTTGTTAACTCCTGCCATATTGCACTATTTTTTTAAGGTTTAATTCAACAAATTTAAACAAATTTTCAAAAAATGAAGGTTTTTCTTGCTTTGAATTGTACATTTGTTCGATCAGGGAATTGTAATTTTAATAAATGGGATGCCTGTTTTGTTTTGATGATCATAATTTCGAAGGATGAAAAGACTATTTACATTGTTATTACTGCTGTTTGAGTTGTGCCTGTATGGTACCAATACGCAAATCGACAGCCTCGAAAACATCCTTCAAAGTAATGTTTCGTTATCCAGCGGGCAAAAATGTGATGTATTAATCCTTCTTTCAAAAAAGTATCTGCGCGTTTCGCCACAAAAATCCGTTGATTATGGAAAAGCCGCCCTTGAACTGGCCAGCCAGATTGAAGATGATCTGAGAATTGCCAGCGCTTTAAAAAATATTGGTTCGGCTTATTATGTTCAAAGCGACTTTGTTCAAGGTCTTGACTTTTTTAAACAAGCTCTCAAAATAAACATCGAAATTAATAACCGCCAGGAAATTGCCGCCTGTTATAATAATCTTGGCCTGATTTATAATAATCTTGGCTATTACCAGGAAGCCTTGAAAAACCATCTCAGCCAGTTGAAAATCAACGAAGAAGACAACAATTTGAAGGGGATTGCTATTTCGAAGCGCAACATCGGCAATATTTACAACAATCTGAGGGAAAACGACAAAGCCATCGATTATTACATCAGCGCCCGTGATATTTCTGAACAACTTGGCGACACGAATTCTGTGGCTACCACGCTGATTAATCTGGGCGCCGTGAGCATGGAAATTAACGAGTACGATAAGGCGCTGGAGTTTTTCGACAAGGCTTTAAAAATTAAGGAACAAATGAATGATGTCGGGAATATTGCCATCATTTATTCAAATCTGGGTGTAATCCAGCGTTCACTCGGGAATCATCAACTGGCTGTCGGTCATGCTCAAAAAGCGCTTCAGTTGTACGAATCGCTGAATAATAAACAAGGTTGTGCGATCACCATGATTAACCTCGCTGATGCTTATCTCAAAATGAATAATTCCAGGCTAAGCCACCAATACCTCCTGAAAGCGCTTGAAATTGCCAGAGAAATCGACTCCAAAAAAATTATTCACGACGTTTATAAAATGCTCTCTGAGTGGTACAAAGTGAACGGGGATTACAAAAAATCGCTGGAGTACTTCACTTTAGAATCGTCTTTGCAGGACAGCCTTTTCAACATCGAGAAAAGTATGCAGATCCGTAATCTTCAGATAGTTTATGAGGTTGAGAAAAAAGAGAAAGAAATTCTCGAACAGCGTGTTTCGATTCAGAAGTTAAAAAATTCGCAGATTTATCTTGGTTTGGTTGTTTTGATTGTACTTGCGGCAATTTTTGTAGTGTATTTAAGATTTCGCTTAAAGCAGAAAATTAACCGTCAATTGGAAATTAAAATTGCAGAAGCCCTGAAAAAACAGAACGAGCAACAGCAGATTATCGTCCACCAGGCAAGTCTTACGTCGCTGGGAGAATTAGCGGCAGGAATTGCCCACGAAATAAAACAGCCGCTTCAGAGTATTTCACTGGCTACGGAGAGCCTTGGCATGGAAATCACCGAAGCCAGTCCTGATATGAGTTTCATTGCAGGAACTGTAAAGGAAATTTTCGAAGACATCAGGCGCATCAAGTTTATCATCAACGAAATAAGCAATTTCTCACGCGGCCAGCAGGATTCATTTATCGAAGATTTTGATGTGAACAAACACATTAATAACGCCTTTTCGCTTGCGCGGACACGTTTTTCGAACAGCCGTATTGATGTGGTTTTTAATCTGGACGAAGCCCTTCCCGAAATCAAGGGTAATCCCTACAAATTCGAACAGGTAATGGTTAACTTTTTTAATAACGCCAAAGATGCCATCGACGAAAAAGCCGGTAAAACTACTGTTGATTTTGATAAGAAAATGTCCGTTAAAAGCTTCACCGATGGCCGGTTTGTGTTTATCGAAGTGAGCGACAACGGCGTTGGTGTTCCCGAAAACATCAAAACAAATATTTTCCTTCCGTTTTTTACAACCAAAACCCTGGGCAAAGGAACCGGACTCGGACTTTCGATTTCGTTAGGTATCATCAAGGAAATGAACGGTTTTATCGAGCTGGAATCTGAAGAAATGAAAGGCACCACTTTACGGGTTAAAATTCCTGTGAGCAACAAATAACCGGTTTCATTGTTATTTTTGCACTTCAAAAATTATTTTTCCCAATGAAAATTATCGATTTACTTAAAAGTACTGACAAAACGCTCTTCTCGTTCGAGCTTTTACCTCCACTCAAAGGCGGGAATATCGACGCCATTTATTCGGCCATTGATCCGTTGATGGAGTTTAATCCGATTAATGTAAATATTACCTATCATCAGCAGGAAGTGGTTTACAAAAAGCTTCCCAGCGGTTTACTCCAGAAGAAAACCATCCGTAAAAGACCGGGAACTGTGGCCATTTCGGCAGCAATTAAATATCGCTATCCCAGTCTTGAAGTTGTTCCGCACCTTATTTGCGGTGGTTTTACCAAATCCGAAACCGAATATGCGCTTATCGACCTCCATTTTCTGGGGATTAAAAATTTACTGATTCTTCGGGGAGATCCTCCCAAAACACAGCGGCTTTTTACACCCGAACCTGAAGGCCACGCTTTTGCCATTGATCTGGTGAGGCAGATTATCAACCTCAACCACGGCAAATATCAGGACGAAGAATTGCAAAACACCACCGCAACCGACTTTTCGGTGGGTGTTGCCGGGTATCCTGAAAAGCATTTTGAGGCGCCTAACATGGAAGCTGATCTGAAAACGCTTAAAGAAAAAGTTGATGCCGGCGCCGATTATATTGTTACGCAGATGTTTTACGACAACCGGAAATATTACGATTTTGTTGATAAATGCCGCAACATGGGCATCATGGTTCCGATAGTTCCGGGATTAAAACCCATTACCAGGATGAACGATCTGAGGCTTTTGCCACTGGTTTTTCATATCGACATACCCGAAGAACTTGCCGGTGAGTTGCGCAAATGCAAAACCGATCAGGAAGCCTTCGATATTGGCACTGCCTGGACCATCCAACAGTCGCTCGAGCTGAAAGCCCATGGCGTGCCTGCACTTCATTACTTTACGATTGGCATTTCAGAAAACATCAGGCAGATTTGTAGCAAGGTGTTTTAAAAACGAAAAACCGGCCACAAAATGAAGCCGGTTTTCATCAAAAAAGTTATCGTTGTTTTCTAATTCCCAACCAAAACAGGTTTTCCAAAACCTATTTCCGAAAGCGGATCAAGCTGTGATGCAGCATCGCCGGCAATTACATAGTACATTTTTAAAGGATTGATGTATTTTTGAGCCAGCGCCTTATGCCGGACAAGATCCATTTTATTTACAACTTCTTCCAGGGTTTTTACATAATCCTTCGGGAGATTGTACATGCTGATTTCTTCGAGCATCCCGACCTGAGCGCCTAAAGTTTCAAATTTGAGCGCATTGGATTTTATCATGGCATCTTTTGTGAACTGTAAATCTTCATCCGAAATCCCATCGCGGTATTTGGTCATTAAATCTATAAAAATCTGCACTGATTCCTGGGTTGCGGTTGAGCGAACGCTTGTTGTTGCTGAAAACGAACCGGGAATATCGGTACCCGAAAACCCAGTTCTGGCGCCATAAGTATAGCCTTTTTCTTCGCGGAGAACCAAATTCACAAGGCCGTTAAAGGAGCCGCCCAGTTTGTAATTCATCACCTGAGCAGGATAATAATCAGCATCAGTGCGGGCTAGGCTAAGATTGCCAATGTTGATAACCGATTGCTTGGCGCCAGGTACATCAATAAAATAGATTTTTGATGCATCAACCTCGGCGGGCAAGGCGTATTGCGGGAAAACGACCTCTTTGGGCTGCCATTTTTTGTTGAGCGATTTTAACGATTTCTCAACTTTTTCCTGGGCAATATCACCCGAAATATTGAAAGCTACCAATGAAGGGGAGAAATTTGATGCATAAAATGCTTTGAGGTCGTCGAGTGTGATTTTTTCGACAGTCTCCTCGGTTCCGCGTCTGTCGTAAGCAAAAACGTGGTTTTCTCCATAAATCAATTTATTAAACTCATCGCGGACAAGGTTGGTGGGGTTGGCTTTGTTTCGTTTAAGTCCGTTGAGCAGTTTGGTTTTTGCTAGATCAAATTCCTCAGCATCCCAGCGGGGTTCGAGCAGAATTTCTTCGACCAGCGAGAGTGCCTTGTCATAGTTTCGTGCCAGCGTATTTACGGTGAGGGTGATGTCGTTGTTTGAAGCCGAAACATAAATTCTGGCTCCCAGGTTTTCGATTTCTTCTTCCAGCTCAAGCGGTGTTTTGTTTTTGGTACCCTGCATCATCAGGTCGGCGACCATACTGGCCACACCAGCTTTTTCGGGGGCATCCAGGTAATGTCCGCCTTTGATTTTTATGTTGAACTGCACCAGCGGCAACTCACTTTGTTCGATACCAAAAACTTTCATCCCATTCGTTAATTTTGTATCCCAAACCACCGGAAGCGACAAAAGCGGGTCAGGGCCGTCGGTTGGTTGAATGGAACGATCAATTTTAGTGGGAGTTTTAACAATAAGCTCTTCCGCTGTTTCGTCGATTTTTACTTCGGTAGCGTTTAAAATGTTTTCTTCAACAACAGCAGCTTTTACTGAACCTTCGGCAACAAAACCGACCATGCCTTTGGGAACAAAACTTGTAGCCAGGTAAGGTTTGTTTTTGATGTATTTGTTGTAAACCCTCAGGATATCGGCTTTGGTAACGGCTTTCAGCCTTTTGATATTTGTGGTAAAATATCCCGGATCACCCATATCTTCGTTGTAGGATGCAAACTGGAACGATTTGCTGAGGATACTGCTGATGCTGTTGTAAAAATCGGTCTCAAGGCTGGCTTTGATGCGCTCAACGTCGGCATCGGTAAAACTTTCGTCCTCAAACATTTTAAAAGCTTCAAAAACACCGGCTTCAACGGCTTTCAGGCTAACGCCTTCGTTGGCAGTTACCATAATCGAAAATTCGCCGGCTATTTCCTGGCTTCCATTGTAGGCATTCTGACTTGATGACAATTTCTTTTCTTTTTCGAGGACTTTGTACAAAGGTGCTTTTTTACCACGCGACAATAACTCTCCCAAATATGAAAGCGGATACGAATCGTCGGTGTAATCTTCGATGGTAGGCCAGATCATGCGAAGTTGTGAGGCTTTTGCCAGGTTATCTTCGTGATAAACTTTGATGGTTTTTTGGAGTGTTACTGGTTTTGGCTCAGGGTCGGTAACCGGACTGCCCATTGGAATTTCGCCGAAATATTTTTCGATGAGCTTTTTGGCTTCGGCAATATCAAAATCGCCGGCCAGAACGAGGGTGGCGTTGTTGGGCAAATAATACTGGCTGTGAAATTTTTTCACGTCTTCAACGGTGGCATTTTTTAAATCTTCCATCTCACCAATAACTGTCCAGCTATAAGGATGGCCTTTTGGATAAAGATTTTTGGCAATCACCCAACTGGTCTGACCATAAGGCCTGTTATCGACATTTTGGCGTTTTTCGTTTTGCACCACATTTTGCTGGATGTTAAAAGCTTTTTGGGTTACGGTGTTGATCATGTAACCCATCCTGTCGGACTCCATCCAGAGGATTTTTTCGAGCGCGTTTTTGGGCACCACTTCATAATATGTGGTTGCGTCGTTGCCGGTGCCGCCATTAAGCGTGCCGCCCGCGCTCTGGATCAGTTTGAAAAACTGGTCTTCGCCAACATTTTCGGAGCGTTGAAACATCATGTGCTCAAAAAGATGGGCAAAACCTGTGCGCCCCTCCACTTCACGGTTTGAGCCTACATGATAATTTACAGCCAGCGCCACAATCGGGTCCGATTTATCGAGATGTAAAATTACATCGAGGCCATTTGGGAGGGTGTACTTTTCAAATTCAACTTTAAATTCGGGTTCTTTTGGGGTAAAACCCAGCAAAAAAACGACTGCCAATGCAAGGAAGGTAAAAATTTGTCTTTTCATTTTTTATTAATGATTTAATGATTTTGAGAAAATGAAGTTCGATGTTAATCCTTTTAAAATCGCGGATAAAACTACAATTATTTGATGAAATACGTCGCGTTGATGTATTGTAACTTTAGGTTTTTCTGATTGAGAAATCATCCTGCCCGTCAGATTATTTGATGACTTGTTTTCATTTTATCCGCTTAAAGCGAAGAAAGATAAAATTTTCCGGGAAACCGAAAACTGCGAAATAGCCGATTATCGCCCGGGCACCCGCACGCTGGCCAGTTCTGCCGGTTCCTGCCGGAGTTGATGTTCCAGTTTTCGCAGCCAAACGGCAATCATAGCCAGGATAATCCTTGGCCACATCAGCCAGAGCATCGGCAAGCCAATGGCTAAAAACAGTAGCGGATCCTCAAGCTGCGAATGTGAAACGGCAAGATGATGGTTCAGCAGGTCGGCCTGTTTGGTGGTCACCTGCCCTTCGTGAACCTGCTCAATCAGGATGGCCGAACCATAAGCCAGTCCAACTGCATTTCCCACAAACCAGCCCATCGAAACTTCAGGCGACAACCCGAAAATCCGCATCAGCGGTTTCAAAACACGGTTGATCAATATTAAAATTCCAAACTCCTCAAAAACTTTTTGCATGACCATCAAAGCGGTAACCAGCAACAGAATTTTTACGGTCATTTTTATCATCAGCATAAACCAGCCGGTAAATGCCGTTACAAAATCAAGATTTTCTTTGGTGATGCCACCTTTTACCGTTCCTTCAAACTCGGGAAGGATCAGGTTGAGCAGGAAGGCGGCCACAAACGACATCATCAGCCTTAAACCCAACATCCGCCAAAGGTTGGAGCCAGTTTTGCGCAGAACCACCGACTCGATGATAAAACCGTGCGAAATCAGGCACATGGTAGCCAGGATAATTCCCTCCCGAACCGGAAGCCCGAGCATCGAAATAATGGCAACGACCGAATAGATATTTGTAAAAATGCTGGTGATAAAAACCAGGGCCGCTTCACCAGGTAAACCCGCATACATGAAGGCCGGAGCGCAATAATTGGAAATGGTTCCGAGGAGGCCGGAATAATCAAGCAAAAAAACTGCAAACGACACGGGAATAGTAATTTTTGCAAGCCATTTGGTGGTCTTCCACGACCGTGGAAGCGCCAGAAGAACACATTTTTTAAACCGGCCGAAAATCGAATTTACCATCTCTTAAAATTAACAAGTAATAAAGTAGTTTATAAGGCTGCAAATTTAGGAGGAATTGTGGTTTTATCAGGTAAAATGCGAAGATGGCTCAGCGGTGGAATGATTTTGTTGATTTTCATTTTTATTCAAATAAATTGTCAGGCCCAATCCGGGAACGACGCTGTCAATCAAAAAGATTTCGAAATCCCTGATAGCCTTGCTTTTGCCCGCAACCTTCGCGCCCAGGCGCTCGATTCGATAAATGTCTTTCGTTATCAGTCGGCTGAAATCCTTTTACAGAAAGCTTTTGGCATTGCCGGGCGTTTTGGGGAGTTGAAATTGGCCAACAACATCATGAACAATCTGGCCGAATGTTATAGTTGCACAGGCCGGCACCAGTTGGCCGTTGACACCTATCTGGATTTGCTCGGTCGCGTCAGTCAAAAAAACGATACTGCTTCGATGGCTTCGGTGTTGATAAATTTAGGTGATGAATACGCCAAAGCCGGAAAACTTGAACTGGCCGTCGAAACCGAATTGCAGGCCATCCGGCTCAAGGAACAATCCCGGAATCTGACAAAGCTTGCTTATTATTATCAAAAACTGGGTGAACTTTTCTCTGCTTCTGACCCTTTAAAATGGGAGTTTTACATCAACAAAGCGCTCCAAATCAGCCGCAACCCCGAACAGACAACCTGGTATGCCGACATCGCCATTTACAACGATCTGGGAGCAATCTGGAGCAAAAAAGGCGATTATTCGAGGGCAAGTGCATATTACGACACGATGTACCGGCTAAGTGTTGATGCTGAATATCCGAATGGAATTAATACAGCCACTTCGGAGCGTGCGCTGATGTTTTTTGAACAGGGCCGCTACACGGAGGCGCTTCCTTTGGCACGACAGGCTTTTGAGGTGGTTAAAGATGGTGAAGGCGACTATAAGTTTGCTTACAGTTCGACGCTTTTAGCCTCGGTTTTGATAAAATTGAACCGTGCCGGTGTAGCCATTTCACTTCTCGAACCTGCCTTAAACCGCGCCCGACAGGCAAAACTGACCCCCGAAGTTCTGGTTGTACTCAAAAAAATAACCGATGCTTACGAAATGAATGGCCGGTGGGACAGAGCTTTCAGCTTTCAAAAGCAGTGGATATCTCTCAAAGATTCGTTAGATGGAGTGCAGATTCGCCAAACGATGAACGAGATGCAAACGCGGTTTGAAACCGAAAAAAAACAACAACTCAT
>CAJATL010000172.1 GCA_903944895.1 uncultured Bacteroidota bacterium | reverse complement strand
GGTTCAGATGCATAATTCCAGATCAGTTCGCAATCTTCTGATACGGTCACGATCAGTCCATCACCAAACTCGATGGGAGTGATGGTTGACGGACCAACCCATTGCCCGTTTATTTTTACCATGGTCCAGTCGTGTGTACTGATGCGTGTAAGTTTATCCCAGACTCCAACAAAAGCATCCTCGGGATCTAAAGGCTCTTCGATGAAATAACCGATCCAGTTTTCGTAGGAAGATGAGAGTTGGATGGGTGTGGCAGGATCGAGCACAACTCCGGTCACATTCAGGGATTGGTTGCCGGTAGGATCAGTATAATATTTGTAGCCTTGGGTGCTAATTAAAGATGGAATATCAATAGTTGTCCAATCAGGATTATCAAATGACAGTTGTTTATTAGAGCCGGATACTTGCGTGTTTAGTTCAAGATAATCCTCCAGAGGATCAATGGTCTCCAGTAGTGATTGGGAATCGAATCCATTGTTACCCAGGCGGGGCAAGCATGGGAACGAAATCCAGTCCCAGTCGCCGGTGAGGGTGCGGGAATGGGTTTTTGTGATTATTATCTTAGCGCTGTTTTGCAATGTATCAACTTGCCTGGTTAACTGATTTGCCTGGCCAAAGGCTGTGAAGCCGGCCAAAATCAATGCGAAAAAAGCTGTAAAAATGATCTTTTTCATAAATATTGATTTGAATTTTAGATTACCAAAAATACGATTAATCGTGATAAATGGCATTTTCACCTTGAAGCGGGTGGCTCCCTTCCCGGATGTAGTTCTGCCTTGCCTGTTCCACCGTTTCAAGAAATTTAAGAAGAGCGCGTTTATTAAGCATTTCTTTAACGCCTTCCATAATACTGAATTCTTCGGCGAGGACAGGGTCATTTTTTAATTCATGCTCAAAACGGATGACGGCCTGCTCATCCATGTTCCCATTCAGATAATTGTAAATTTTTTTGTAATGTTTCCTTTTCATTGCTCAAATGTTTTTTGGTTTGCCTAAGCTGTTAAAGCTTAAATTTGTCTGTGTACATTCTAAATTTTCCCTACTCCACCACCAACTTCCCCGTTTCATCCAGTCCTTTTTGGTTAGAAATCCTGTAAAGGTATGTTCCGGCAGGCAAAGCCGAAATATCAATGGTTTGGCGGTT
Organism: uncultured Bacteroidota bacterium; assembly: GCA_903944895.1. Taxonomy (GTDB): domain Bacteria; phylum Bacteroidota; class Bacteroidia; order Bacteroidales; family 4484-276; genus CAJATL01. The sequence continues at coordinate 4,364 of CAJATL010000172.1, read as the reverse complement.
GCTGGTAAGCTGGGTTCTAAAAACAGTTTTGCCCGAAATATCCATCAACTGCAAGGTTGCCGAAGTGTAAAGCCGGCTAAAGTCAACAGTAATCTGCTCTCCGGCAGGATTGGGATAAAGGATGGCTTCGGTGCTGGTGATTTTTTGTTTTTCATTTTCAATTCCTGTTAGCAGGCCATCGCTGTCGGTTTTCATAATAAAGACTTCTTTTATGTCAGGGTTGGTTGGTGGGGTTGGGCTGTAAGCTCCCAATACAACTATTCCTCCATCCGGGTGTGCTTTTACGCCGTATGCTTCGTACATGCCTTTTTCGCCAAAGAGATATTTTTGCCAAATAAGGTCAAGCGTTGGGCTTAGCTTAAAAAGCATAATCTTTGTTGGTTCGTTTTGAACATTCAATGGTAAATCTAAGTTATGTGTTGTACAAAGTATCAGGTTTCCATCTGCTAATGTATCCAGGGAATTAAAATGGGCTATACGTGAAGCTGAATCTTCATTGCATTCAAAGATAAATTGATTCAACACATTGCCATTTCTATCAAGTCTATTCACCATTGAGCTAAATTCCAAATTAGTAGCATCAAATTTGTTGGATGCAAGATACATAGAGGTGTCGCTTTGCCGCAATAAATTATAAGACAGTATTGATTCCTCAGGTATTGGAAATTGTGAAACTATTGTCAATTGTGGGTCAAATTCAGTAAACACTCCAAAAGCATTTAAGGTTTGCATCCAGTCAAAACTAACTGTAAATAAATTATCGGATTCGGGAGATAAATAAAAATCAAAGGGGAATAGTACTTGCCCGATTGATGAAATATGGTAAGCGGAATGATGTTTAACACCGGATAATCCAATTTTGAAATAGCTTGGCGACTCCCATTGCCCAATAGTTATCTGACTCAAAACATGAAATGTAGTATCCCTGTAAATTACCTTTCCAGGTATTAGACGATCACATGACAATCCATCAAATTTATATTCATGGTTTTCAACTACATTCAATTGCATATCCAACTTACGCATAGAAATAAAGACATCCAGGTTGCCTTGTGTAGTTCTTTGTCCTTCACCAAAAAGATATAGATGATTGTTGACTTCCAGCAATTGTGTACATTCAAATCGCTCAAGATTTGTGCCGGTAAAAGTCCATTCATTAATAATTTCACCAGTATCGTCTAACTCATAAATTGAACTCTTACTATCATTATTTTTTTCGTAGTACGAACAAAACAGCATATTCCCATCTGATTTAATCAGAATGTCCCAGGGTTTATGAAAATTATTGTCTTTAATTTGGGTGTAGAAAGTTTGTTGGGAGAATGTTGCCAGTGTGAGCAACATTACTGTAAAAATAGAAATTGTAAGTTTTTTCATAAAATAGTTTTTTATTATAATCATCATTTTACATTTTACATTCTAAATTGGACATTCCATCCCGATAGCTATCGGGACTAAATTTTCCCTACTCCACCACCACCTTGCACTTCCCCTTCATCTCGCCGTAACTAAAAACTACCGCCACATACACCCCGCTCCCCCAGTTGCTTACATCTAAGCGGGCAGCTCCCTGGTGAGGCAGGATTTTCCCGGTGTGTACCTGTTTGCCAAAGACATCGAAAACTTTAAGTTCCAGGTTATCAAACAAGCTGGTATTTTTGAATTCCAAAAGGATTTCTCCGGTGTTGGTGGGGTTGGGGCTGGCCTTTACCGGGATGGTTTGTAGCTTTTGGTTATAATCCTCCAGCGTAGGTATTTCGCCGATGCCGGTTATTACATCGCACCCGCCCAGATCAATTACGCCAGATTCGATGGTGTGACCGCACAGGCTATCGTAAGTGTAGTTGCCCGGGTAAACGGTATCCTGTTCCAGGTTTTCGTTGATTTTGTAAAGATAAATATCGGATGTGGTTTGGTTGGGAAGTTGGTAATTTGTGTTGAGAGTGTACTTTTTATCAAAGGTTTTTGCAAGGTAAATATTACCTCCCCAGGTATTCTCACGAATGGCATAGTTGAAAACGTTTCCGGTTGTATCTACAACTATCTCACCGTTGGCATAATTATCTTCCTCATCGTACATATAACCTGTTGCTAAAAGGTACCTGTCACCTTCTGTTTGCTTCACACCAAAAAGATAACTTCCCAATACCTCAGATCCAAATTGCTCATCTTCCAGTATCTTGTAGCCAACCTCATCTCCCTGGTGATTAACAAACATCAGCCAGGCGCTTTCATCATAATCGCCAAACTCGTTAAAATACCTGTACCTGCCCACTCCCATAAAAAGTGTATCGTTAATTGGAACAACTGATTCTGCTCTACCCAGCAGAGAATCATTTATCCCAAATTCAACAATCCAGTCTTCCTCAAAATTTTCATCGATACCAATGAACATCGGGCGTTGATAAACATGGTAGGGATTGGGGCTATTGGGGTAGGGTGTATAAACGTTACCGACAATCATATAAATATCTCCAAAGTGGTAAATACTTCTTCCATAAGGATCGCCATAGTAGGGATGATTTTCGTGAGTGGCATATCCTTTTTTCCAAATTATGTCCCCTTCCGGTGAAATCCGGAACAAAATTATTCTGTTGTTGTTTGATACGTCATCTTCCGGCATATAGGCTAATCCCAACACATCACCATTGTCAAGAAATATGGCATCATTAAAGAATCCAAAATCGTAGCCATCAATGGCCAGGAGCCTGCACCATTGCAATTCACCACAGGCATCGAGTTTTGTCACAAAAGGAAATTCGTGTGGCTGATTCTGAAACAACCAACCAAACACATAGATGTTTCCCATCGGATCGAAAAGTGTTTTCGAGATTATTGCGACGTCAGGAAGTACAGTGATAACCTTGTCCCATAATACCTGACCGTTTATGTCAGTTTTTACTAACCATCCATGTATATCTTCGTCAAAATAAATATTACCCGTAACCAGGTAACCACCATCGTAGTGTTCCAAAATGTTCATTGTAAATTCATTCCTCCCTGGTATTCCAATCAGGTTTTGCCATCTTAAAGAACCGGATACTTCGGTGCTGCCACTTTCTCTCGTTGTCAGGTTGTAAGGGCAACCATCTTCAAAATTCCAGTTTCCAATGGGTTTTCCTGCTTTTGTAACTGTACTAACTTTATAATCCAGTGGTTCAACATCATAACCTATCGTATTATTGGAATTGTAATAGTAAATTTGGTTTGTCTGGTTGTTCAGGTCGTCAAAGTCGCTGGAAAAGGAGGTACCAGTGTTCCGGGCTTTTTTTGAAGTATGATTGCCATTCTTTTTTGCGGATGTACGGGCTGCAATCTGGCAATCAAAATCTGTCCAACAAGCCATGTAGGTAATTGCCGTTTGAATATTTGGATTCCAGGTGTAGGTTGTTTGGCGGTTTAAGGGATCAAAAGCCATCGTATCAACATCAATCGCCCTTCCGCCTGCACAAGACCACGAAAATATTTTAAAAAACATCGTGTCACCGGGCACAAAGCCTTCTTTTTCGGGAGTGAAAGGATCATCTCCAAACGCAACAAATGCATTTGCCCCGTTTTGGGTATAGGCACAAGCCCCGCCACATTTCAAATTGCCAACGTCATCCCTGTAAAAACATCCTACAAAATCGCAGGTATTTAGCCGCGTTCCGTTGATGGTTATTTCAGCATTACTTTCTATTATGATTATGAAACTGGTGGGCGTTGGAACAATATCCCACCCTGGCGGCGAAATGCAATCGTAATTTTTAACCGCCCCGCCAGGATTTTCATGCGGTGTGGATGATGCGGTGGTTTGCGAAAAAGCACTTTCTGCCTGCAGGGCAAGCAGCACCGAAACTAAAAGTACACAAATCGTCCTTTGTGTGAGGGTTCTCAAAATTGCTAAATCTTTCATTGGACTTGATTTTTATAACAATTTTCCGCCAGCGTTTGACTGATCCGACAAGTGGCGGACGAAGTCTGGCGGGTTAAACTTAACAAGGTATTGTACGGGTTTTGCCATTTTTTTTATCGAATTATTCCACCACAAATTTACTCTTCCCCACCACGCCGCCATTGCTGAAAACGAATAATATAAAACGCCCCCCGATAGCTATCGGGGTAAAATTTCCAACGCTCAATTTTCATTCTACATTTCTCTTTCTACTCCACCACCAACTTCCCCGTTTCTTCCAGACCTTTTGGGTTAGAAATCCTGTAAACATAAGTCCCAGCAGGCAAGGCCGAAATATCAATGGTTTGGCGGTTGCTGGTAAGCTGGGTTTTAAAAACAGTTTTTCCCGAAATATCCATCAACTGCAAGGTTGCCGAAGTGTAAAGCCGGCTAAAGTCAACAGTAATCTGCTCTCTGGCAGGATTTGGAT
>CAJATL010000171.1 GCA_903944895.1 uncultured Bacteroidota bacterium | reverse complement strand
GATTTACAACCAGGTGTTTACACTGCATGGGGTGATCATGATTTTTTTATTTATCATCCCGGGTATTCCTGCCATTTTTGGAAACTTCGTACTTCCGATGATGATCGGTGCACCGGATGTGGCTTTTCCAAAAGTTAACCTCCTCTCTTTTTACCTGTACGTTATTGGTGGGTTACTTGCTCTGTCGACCTTGCTTTATGGTGATGGCCCGGCAGATACCGGCTGGACCTTTTATGCTCCATACAGCGTAAAAACCGGGACAAACGTTTCGGTAGCTGTTTTGGCAGCTTTTGTACTTGGATTTTCATCGATTTTAACTGGATTGAATTTCATTGTTACGATGCATCAGATGCGGGCACCGGGAATGGGTTGGTTTCAGATGCCACTTTTCCCCTGGGCGCTTTATGCAACATCCTGGATTCAGGTTTTAGCAACTCCGGTTGTTGGAATAACATTGCTGATGATTGTTGCCGAAAGAACAATGGGCATTGGTCTCTTTGATCCGGCGCTTGGTGGCGACCCGGTGCTGTATCAGCATCTTTTCTGGATTTATTCCCACCCTGCCGTTTATATCATGGTTTTACCGGCAATGGGTGTGGTTTCAGAAATTATCCCGGTTTTTGTAAAGAAATCTATTTTCGGATATAAAGTCATTGTTTATTCAAGTCTTGCGATTGCCTTTATCGGTTATTTTGTATGGGGTCATCACATGTACACCTCCGGAATGAGCAGTGCTGCACGAATTATTTTCTCGGTGCTTACATTTTTGGTTGCCATTCCCAGTGCCATCAAGGTTTTTAACTGGATTTCGACACTGTACAAAGGCAGCATCGATATTAAAACACCGCTGCTTTACGCAATGGCTTTTATCTTCCTTTTCACCATCGGCGGAGTTACCGGTTTGGTAGTTGGCGCTTTGGCAACGGATATTCACGTTCACGACACCTATTTTGTGGTGGGCCATTTTCATTATGTGATGTTTGGCGGAACAGGCTTTGCTTTCCTGGGCGCCATCCATTTCTGGTATCCTAAAATCTGGGGAAGGATGTATAATCTCAAATGGGCCAACATCGGATTTGTAATTTTCTTTATCGGTTTCAACCTGGTGTATTTCCCGATGCTCGTTTTGGGGATTATGGGTATGCCGCGCAGATATTACGATTACTTGCCACAGTTTACACTTCCAAACGAAATCTCCACTTATGGAAGCTGGGTATTGGCGCTTGGTTTAATCATCATCATTACCAACCTGATTGCAGGCCGTAAAGGAAAGAAAGTTTCGAACAACCCCTGGGGTTCGGTTACCCTGGACTGGACGCACACCCAATCGCCCCCGACCATTTACAATTTCGAGGAAATTCCTGATGTTACCCGCGGGCCATACGATTACACCGATTACAAACATTCCGACAAACAAATATAAAACCTAAAACGCATGAGTTCAGAAGCAGGCACACACAGCCATCTCTTTCATCGGGACGACTACGGCAAAAAAATGGGCATGTGGTTGTTCCTTTTTACCGAAGTCCTTTTATTTGGCGGACTTTTTATTGTTTACGCAGTTTACCGGTTCAAAAATCATGATGCATTTCATGAAGGCTCAGCAGAGCTTAACATGGTTGTAGGAGCCATAAATACAGTTATTTTGCTAACCAGCAGTTTAACCGTGGCACTTTCGATAACCGCCGTTCAACTTGGAAACCGCAAAAAAGCCATCGACCTGATCATGATTACCATAGCTCTGGCCTTTGCCTTTTTGGTAAATAAGTATTTCGAATGGTACGGAAAATATGAACATGGCCTATTCCCGGGAATGGAGCATTTTCAGCAGCTTAGCAAAGGAGAATCCCAGTTTTTCCATCTCTATTTTTTTATGACTGGGTTGCACGCTATCCACGTGATTGTGGGAGGTATTTTCCTGCTGGTTATTGCGCTTGGCATTAAAAAAGGAACTGTTAACCAGGGTAACTATATTTATCTCGAAAATGCCGGTCTTTACTGGCATCTCGTGGATGTGATCTGGATTTACCTGTTCCCGTTATTTTATCTTATTATTTGACCTTTAAAAACGTATGATTATGTCAGAAGAACACAGTACACACGTTGTAAGTTATAAGTTCAACATCCTGGTCTGGCTCGATTTGTTGATCTTTACTTTGGTAACCATTGAAGTTGCCCAATTCGATTTATTGGCGCTGACAGTAGTTGTTGCACTTATTGTAGCAAGCATAAAAACATTTCTTGTTGGCTCCTATTTTATGCACCTGAAGTTTGAGAATAAATTTCTTCAGCGAACGGTTCTCGGAGTTGGCCTGTTATTTATTGCCGTTTTAATTGTTTTATTTTCGGATTATTTGTTTTAAAAACAGGAGGTAAATTATGAATTCAGGAGCATCAACTTTTGCAGGAGGTGTGGATACAGCCTTTTATCTGATCCTTGGCGCCTCGGTAGTTATTCTTGTTGGAATAACAGCAGTGATGGTTTACTTTCTTTTTAAATACAATAAAAAGAGGCATCCAAAAGCCGATACATCTATCACGGGCAACAATAAACTCGAAATCATCTGGACAGTTATTCCGACTATCATTGTGATGATCATGTTTTATTATGGCTGGGCTGGTTTTTCGCCCATGCGTAATGTGCCAAAAGATGCTATCGCAGTTAAAGCAGTAGCAAGAATGTGGAGCTGGACTTTCGAATACCCGAACGGCAAGAAAAGCGATAAACTTATCGTTCCTTTTAATAAGCCGGTAAAACTCGACCTTACCTCGGTTGACGTAATTCACAGCCTTTATGTTCCTGCATTCAGGATTAAAGAAGATGTGGTTCCGGGGCGAAACAACATGATGTGGTTCGCCGCAAATAAATTGGGAAGCTACGATCTTTTTTGCGCTGAGTATTGCGGATTGCGCCACTCATACATGTTTACAACTGTTGAAGTAGTGGATGATGCAGCATGGCAGGAATGGATAAAGACACCCGAAGGCGAAAGTGACCTTGACAAAGTTGCCGTGGGTTTTAATGTGATAAAAATGAATGGCTGCGTGGCTTGCCACTCTTCAGACGGCACAAAACTGGTTTCGAATTCGTTTAAAGGCATCTGGGGTAAAACACACAAGGTGGTTACCGATGGAAAGGAAAGGGACATTGTTGTTGATGCCGAATACATCAAAAAATCCGTTTATGAGCCTAATGCCGACGTTGTTGTAGGCTATAATCCTGGCTTGATGTCATCTTACAAAGGCCAGATTACGGAAGAGGAAATTAGCCAGATAGCCGAATATATTAAGTCGCTTGGCGATGGTGAAAAATAGGGTAAAATCATCATTTCTGATTTTTGCCGAGCTTAGTAAAATCAAAATTCCATTTGCTGTTGCATTCAGTGCCTTTACGGGTTATATTCTTTTTAAACAGGCTGTTGATGTTTCGGCACTGATTGCCACTTTTGGGGTGTTTTTGCTGGCCGGTGGCTCGGCCGCTTTAAACCAATACCAGGAATTTCGTTTGGATATTTTGATGGGCCGGACCCAAAACAGGCCCATTCCCAGCGGCCGGTTTTCGGCAGGTAGGACCCTGATATTTTCGATGGTTTTCTCGGTAATCGGAGCAGCCATTTTATTTTTCGGAGCCAATTTCACAGCATTTCTGATAGGCTTGTTAACCCTGGTTTGGTACAATGGCATTTACACGCCTTTGAAAAAACGAACCGTTTTTGCTGTGCTTGCCGGTGCTTTTGTTGGGGCATTTCCACCACTTATTGGCTGGGCGGCTGCCGGAGGTAATGTTTTCGATAGCGAGATTCTGATGATTGCCGCTTTATTATTCATCTGGCAGGTTCCTCATTTTATACTTCTCCTGTTAAAATATGGCAAGGAATATGAGATTGCCGGATTTTCGGCGTTGACCTCCTATTTAAGTGAGGCCCAGTTGCGAAAAGTCATTTTTATCTGGATTTTGGCAACGGCTTTTTCGGTCATCATTATCATTGTTTCAGGCATGATAGGCTCCAAAATAATCATCACAGCCCTGATGGCATCTTCGGTCTGGCTGATTTTTACTTTTTACTTTATCCTAAAAAAACAGCAGGTAAATTTTAAGATGGCCTTTATCCAGATAAACCTGTTCCTTTTGCTGGTGCTGGCACTTTTTAGTGTGGATAGTTTGTTATAGGCTGCTACTTTGAAATTCTGGCAACGTTTTTTTTGACTGGTAAAAACTTTGGAAGGTGAATATTTTTAACTCCCTTCCTCTTGCGCAAAGGGTTCTAATTTCCAGTTGAAGTTAAAGATGTTAAAGCTCCTGTTTGATTTGTAAGGTTAAAAATAATGTGAAATGTAATGATTTCAGGTATTTTTCAGGCCAACTGAGAAAATCCAATCTAATTCGGAATGTTCAAAATCAAATTTCTTTGCAAATTTCTTTGCAGCTTCATTAAACAGAAGATAATTTGATCCGCAGGGTTTGAATTCTTCTATTTCAGGATACATGATTTTTAACCCGTTGTGCTGGGGTCTGAACCAAATTAAATTGTTTTCTTTGTCAAGCAGATAAAACATCAATGTTATAAATCCTACGCTAATACCTTTAATTTTGTAAGGATCAGCCAGAAGATTATCAATCCTTTTGTTTATCGGAAGTTTTTCATTTCTTAGTTCAGAAAACCATTCATTGATTTTTTCAACATTTACCGAAAATAAACTTTTTGTATTTGGTTTATTTAGAAGGTTCACAAACCAGGGACGTTTAACGATTTTCCCATTATCAGTATATGGATATGGTTCATCCACAAGCTTTAATACTTCTTTTAAGTGTTCATGATTAAGTTTGCCAATGTTTTTCTCAAGGATTTCTTTAGCTTTTTCTTCATTTCCTATTTTCAAATACAGTATAGATTGAAAGCTTTTATAGTTTTCTGAAGCTTTGAGCCTGGAGACTAATATTTCAGGTTTGATGATGACATCTTTCACAGCTACAATATTTGTATTTTCGATCAATTTAAAATTCTGCTGAATAACTATGTCTGTCTTAACAGGCAATTCCTCTTCAAATAAAAAACTGAAAGATTCATCTTGTTTGTCCTGAAGAAATCCTTTCAGGAATGAAAAGGTAATTTCTTTCCATGCAATACTATGATAATCCAGGCTTTTCTGAACATTTGGCGGAACTTCTGTCCCGACTAACATTACTCTTAATGATGGATCATCAACGGTTAAAAGCAGGCCTTCATAGGAAAGAATATGACCAATATGGCCGTCTTTTATCGGGCCAGCGATTAGCTCGACGATAAGTTTTCTTTCAAATCTGTCTTTAAATAAAATGTCAATTCTTCGTCCGTACATGCGAACTTGCCTGCCATCCAGCATTAATCCTTCTTCTATTAATTCTGGATATTTACAAATTATGTCTTCAAAATCCTTTTCGGTCATCATAATGAGTTTTATTTTTTTTCCTGATTCGTTCAGTATGCTAAAAATGGTTGAACATCAATAATTGATTTCGCTGTATTTTTTTAAGAATAATGTACCTGTTAAAATGAAGAAGCAGACAGAAATCTTATGGATGGAGACAGTTTGTCCAATCATTGTGCTGACTATCTTACATCACCCTTTCGGTGAGTATGTTTTTAAAATCCGATAATTCAGTTGTTGAAAGCTTCCCCAAATCAGCAATTTTATCATTTCTTTTGAGGGTTACAATCCGGTCAACTTTAATAATTGAATCGGCCCTCAAATTATTGGTTCGGTTTGGAGCCAAAAAGATTTCGCGGTGTGTTATATTTGAAGGAACTACAGAGCTAATTGCCGATACTACCAAATCCTTGTATTTATCCATGGTTTCGGCAATAACGACACACGGTCTGGCTTTTCTTTCCGTAAATTCAGCAAAAGGGAACGAAATTAAAATGATATCACCAATCTTCATTTTATAATTGATTTAGGTTTAAGATAATCCTGGTAAATATCTTCTCCCAAATCTTCCCAGAAGTCCAAACCACTGGTTTGAGCTGAAAAGTCACGCATTTCGTTATCAACCTGGGGAACCTCCTCAACAAATGTAACTATTACCTTGTATTTCTTCGTTTCGGTGATTTTATCGGTAATTTTAACATGCTTACCATCAAAAATTCCATTTACTGCCAGCATAATCGTTTTTTTTACAAAGATAAAATGTTTGCTTTAAAAATAATCATCAATTCGCCTGAGTTCAAACACCGGTTTTCGCGTAATCGTTACAAGGAACCTCTCTCCCGGTGTTAAGATTGTTGGCTCGTTTTAATCAACTGCCCAACTCATATTCGGTGATTGGATGATGCGTTCATTTCCATAAACGACTTCATTAAAGCGGCAATCTTGTTCAATCGATTTTTAGTAACGATTCCACCGATTTGTTGAGTTTCTCCAAAACTTCTGATTTTTCAAAAATGAATTTCCTTTTCGAATCTCTCAAAATCCAGAAAATGACCCCGCTTATTAAGGCGGCAAAAAAGCACCATACAGAAGTGAGATATTGGGTAAAAAAAATCGCTGTAACCGCACACGATAAAAACATGAACACGCCTAAAACCCGGGTTCTTTTAACACTCGAGATAAAAAGCGGGGTAATGGTTACGAATAAATAAACAAAAAATGCTGGCAGCGCAACTGATTTCGGGAAATCGGTGAAATATTTAATATGAAAACCCATAATCCGCGGAGTAACGTTGTAAAACAACAAACAAAAAGCATAATACGACGACAGTACTATTCCCAATCCCAGCAAAGTCCTCAAAAACGGTTTCTTTTTTTTATTTTCTTCCATGAAAAGAACCGAAAGCGGAATCATCAGCGGCCATAAAACATCGGCCATGATTAAAAACAGGTAGGTTACAAATTTTTGAACAGCAAGATAATCCGGATTTGGCAAGGTCATCCACAATGTGCCTTCGGCAAATTGCTGAAGCCCGAAAAATAACGGGATACTTGCAAAGAGCAGTTGCGATGGTTTATGAACCTTCGTTACGGTGGCAACACCAATGGCAGAGATGATTACTCCTCCTGCAAAACTCGCTTCCGGCGAAAAACACATAAAATTTCCTTTCGTTTAGTTTATTCCTTATTCACCTGGTCGAAAAATAACATAGCTAAAAACGACCGTCTCGCAAAGTACTACAATTAAGTGGATACCATGAATAAATAAAGAATCCTGCCAATTCAATGCTGATATTTCCAGGGTAAACAATTACTGTTTTATCAGTTTTGGATATTGGAGGTTTGCCTGATTCCGGGATTTCTCACGCCCCGTCAACTGTCAGCCTTGTTTAACCCTTTCTTCCAGTTGTGTTGTCATTTCGGTGGTGAGCGATTCCCAGTCGGTGAAAAGTTCTTTTACAAGTGAGGCATCTTCAGGAAAAGTTTTGGTATTTATGCCATCAACGTAACGAAACCGGTCAACCGGGCTTGGGTGTGTATCGTTTTCCGAAGTTTCCTTATTGAGGGCCTCTTTCAGCTCTTCTTCAATGTCACGGTCAGCATTGCCGCTCAATTCGTACAGGTTGTTAAAGGGCCGGTCAATTTTTCTGGCTTCTTCAATTTCCGAATTTGCATATTTCATAAATTCGATATCCCTTTTTATTACATAGGTCAAGCCATCCTGAAAAGCCCTGGCACCATAGGTTTGTGCTGCAACGCGGTCGGCAAGGACTTCCTGTAGCCTGGTTGCTCCATGACTGATTCTGACGAAAATCAGGTTGTACAACCTGAGGAATTGAAAAGCAATATTCCACCAAACATTCTGACCGGCTAAATAAAGTTCATAAAAATATTTGGTCATGTCGTTTCG
>CAJATL010000170.1 GCA_903944895.1 uncultured Bacteroidota bacterium | reverse complement strand
TTACAATGTTATTTCTTTAGCATCCTATCTGTTGCCAACCATTGCCAAAATTAGTGCGAAAAATATTTATTGCAACAAATTTTATCTGTATCATTTGCAAGGGGTTATCTTCGGTTGTTTTTTCATGCGGAATCGCTGACTGTAATTGTCTGATTTTTGAATGTCGAAAAAATCTCTGATTTAATGGTTAAAAAAACAGGCGATTCGATTCACAAGAAAAATCCTGACAAAAACTTGATCCCCTAATTGATTGAAGTCAAAAAATTCGGCGCAAAATAATGGAATGTGATCCAGATTTCTAAGTTTTTTTTGTATTGCATCGTAATTTAAATTGTTTATAAATTACTGATTGATTGTCGTTTGATCACAAAACCTTAGCAATTTGCAAAAAAAAGCCCCGAATGCATTCGGGGCTTTGTAAGATTACTTCAACTGAACCTTAATAATTAAACACCTCGTCGAGCGATAATTCCTGTGTTTTCCCAATTTTTTGAAGGGTATTGAGGTTGATGGCATTGTTGTTACCCAGAACCAGGAAATTGTACCTTAAATTCTTAATGTGTTTGTTAAAAAATGCCGATTCAAACTCGGTGAGGGTAATCGTTTGCATTGTCTGATAAACATCTTTGCGGATGTCGAAGTTTATTCCCTGATCAAGATTTGCCAGATAGGTCCAGAAAATCCGATCTTTAATAATTCGCTCAGTGTTAATTTTCTTGATGATCGACTCTTTTGCAAGCTCAAATTGTTTTTCGGCCATTGGCATTTCATTCATCAATCCGAGCATGGCATCGGTTGCAATTTTTAGCTTGTCGGCCTGAGTTCCAACAAATCCATAAACAATATTATTTCGGTCGGCTTTCCCCGGGACCGAAAAACTGGCAAACGCACTGTAGGCTAAAGCTCTCGATTCTCTGATTTCCTGGAAAACTATTGATGAGAGACCTCCTCCAAAATATTCGTCAAATAGTTCTGCTGCCGGAATTAAAGAAGCGTCAAATGGGGCTGCCTTGGAAACCATCAAAATATTAGCCTGTGCCATATCATAGTTTACCATGAAAACCTGGTTTTCGATATTGTCGATCTGCGGGTAAACGGTTGCTGCAGGAATTTCATTTAAAACTTCGGGCAGTTTGTGAGCCATGCCAATCTTCTGTTTTGCATCGTCAAAAGCAGCCGGTCCATAGTAAAACACCTTGTGCTTAAACGAAGTCATGTCGGCAATAAGTTTCGTCAGATCAGCCGGATTGATTTTCTTGAGATCTTCAGAAGAAACGACATCACGGAAAGCTGAATTCTGACCATAAATTCCATAATTCAATAAACCTCCCCACAAAATGGCGTTTTTATCGAGTTTATCGTCAGCTCGTTCTTTAAGCACGCCATCAATGTAATCATCATAAGATTTTTGGTCGGGTTTGGCGTTTGATAAAAGATGCTCCAGAAGTTGGATACCCTGATCGAAAGATTTGCTTAATCCTGTGATGTAAACATACGAGCGCTCCGTGCTGGCATTTACGCCAAAAGATAATCCAAGTTTGAAAAATTCCTGCTGAATCGCGGCGGGGGTATATTTATCAGTTCCAATAAACGAAAGGTAATTCACGGCTAACGGGAAAAGCTTGTTGTTGTTTTTACCCATATCGATGATGTAATTTAGCTTGAATATTTCGTTGGTTTTGTTTTCGATATAAAACAAATCAACGCCTGGAACTAATTCAGATTTCTGGATTTCTTTATCAAAATCAACAAAAACCGGTTGAATTTCTTCCGGCTGGATGGCAGCGAATTCTTTATAAAACTCCGATTGAACTTCGCGATTGATAGGAATAGCAGTAATAGGAGGCTTTTCAACTTTAATCAAATCATTGTTCTGGCCCGCCCGTTTGTAAACAACCACATAATTATCGGCGTATTTTTCGTTGGCGAATTTCACAAGATCTGCTTTTGTAATCTTTTCGAGTTGATCGATAAATTTCAGCCGGTCGGCGTAAGGAATTCCTTTTGTAAAGGCATCAACGTAAGTGAATACTCTGCTAAAATTACTTTCGTTGCCACGAATTTCCGAAAGCCGCATGTCGTTAACGATGGCTTGCAGCATCCATTCTTCAAACTCTCCTTTTTTAACTTTTTCAAGTTGGGCAAGCAGCAAATCTTTAACTTCCTCAAGGGTTTGTCCCTGACGGGGATAACCATAAAATCCCTGCATTCCATAATCCTTTAAAAAATTTGAGTAGCTCCCTGCACGAAGCACCTTTTGCTGTTGTACAAGGTCAAGATCGATCAGGCCGGCTTTACTGTTGCTGAGGATGTTGTCGATAAGAGATACATATTTCCGGTCATTGGAATTGTCGCCATCAAAACGGAAAGCCAATTGTACGTTTTCGACATCCGGACCAAACACTTCTTTTACAACAACACCTGAAATTGGATTTTCCTTTGGCAAATCAATCTTGGGCAGTTCCTTTTTTTCAAAAGTACCAAACGAGGCATCAATCAATTTAATGGTTTCGTTAAAATCGATATCACCCGAAATTGCGACCACCATATTATTTGGCACATAAAAAGTTTTGGCAAAATTGTAAATATTAACCATCGAAGGATTTTTAAGATGTTCAGCAAAACCTATCACATCGCGGCCATAGGGATGGGCGGGAAAAAGCCCGGACATCAGGGCGTTGTTGGCGCGGCTGTCGTCCATGTCCTGATACATATTGTATTCTTCATACACTGTTTCAAGCTCGGTATGAAAAAGCCTGAGAACGATATTGCCGAATCGCTCACTTTCGAGCTTCAGCCATTTTTGAAGTTCATTTTTGGGTATGTCGTTGATGTAAACCGTGTAATCGTAGCTTGTGCCTGCATTTGTGTTTTTTGCTCCAATTCCCGAAACCATTTTATCGTATTCGTTGGCTGCTACAAAAGTTGCTGCGATTGCAGAGACACTGTCGATTTTTTTGTAAATGGCCAATTTTTCGGCGGGATCACTTGTTGTCCGATGTTTTTCGAATAAATCCGAAATCTCCTGAAGCAAAGGTTCTTCCTTTGACCAGTCGATCGTTCCGATTTTATTGGTTCCTTTAAACATCATGTGCTCAAAATAGTGAGCAAGGCCGGTAGTTTCGGCCGGATCGGAGGTTGAACCGGCTGCAACGCCGATCAATGTGGCAATGCGTGGCTCATCTTTGTTAACCGAAAGAAATACTTTTAACCCGTTTTTGAGGGTATAAATCCTTCCCATCAAAGGGTCGTTGGCAACGGTTTCATAAGAATACCCGTTTTCGTCGGTTTTCGTTTCGGTTTTGTATTTTTCGGACGGAGTGCACGAAAAAAGTAATCCGATTGAAATAAGGAAAAAATAAAATGATGATTTTTTCATAAATTTTTAATTAATAGTTTTGAAAATCAGGCGTCAAAATTAGTACTGTTAACCGAATAACGAAGAAAAACTACAAAGAAGTTACCAAAACATTCTAACAAAAAAAGCCGGGTGATAAAGAGAAATCATTTTTCATCGACTTCAGAATCTTCCCATAAAACAAAAGGCCGGCAAAAAAACAATGGATTTAAAGATTTGCCAAAGGCATCCTCTCCATCAAAGTGAAAATCCCATAAGGGAGAAAACACTAAAAATCAAAGCGATCTATCGGATGAAATTCGTAATTTTGCAAAAACTATTCATCATGAAAAGACACTTCATTTTACTCATTACAGCAAGTTTACTCATCATAAATGTTTTTGCCCAGCATCCAAATGTGATGATAAGTAATTCAAATTCACCCGAAGAACCTTCGATAGCCATCGACCCAAACAACACCCAACGGCTTGTAGCAGGCGCAAACATCAACAATTATTATTATTCGAATGACGGTGGTGTGTCGTGGCAGATCGGGCAGTTGTATTCGTCAGCTTACGGCGTTTGGGGAGATCCTTGTGTGAAAGTTGATAACGCAGGAAATTATTATTTTTTCCATCTGTCAAATCCACAATCAGGAAACTGGATTGACCGGATTGTTTGCCAAAAATCGACGGATGGTGGCGTCTCCTGGAACGAAGGAAGCTACATGGGCCTCAATGGAAACAAGGCACAAGACAAAGAATGGATTGATATTGACAGAAACAACGGAAATATTTACTCAACATGGACCCAGTTTGACAGTTACGGTGCCGGGAATCCTTTGTTACGTTCCAATATCATGTTTTCGAAAACGGTTGATGGTGGTGAAACCTGGAGCCCCGCCCAAAGAATTAACGAAGTTGACGGCGACTGCATCGACAGCGACAATACTGTGGAAGGTGCTGTTCCGGCAGTTGGGCCAAATGGTGAAATTTATGTTGCCTGGGCAGGGCCACTTGGAATAGTTTTCGACAAATCGCTTGATCAGGGAGAAACCTGGCTTGAAAACGACGTTTTTGTCACCAGTTTTCCAGGAGGCTGGGATTACGGCGTACCAGGAATTAGCCGGTGCAATGGCTTGCCGGTAACCTGCTGCGACATCAGCAACGGGCCGGACCGCGGATCAATTTATATTAACTGGACCGATCAGCGAAATGGTGAATCCGACACTGATGTTTGGGTAATCAAATCAACCGATGCAGGCGAAACATGGTCTGAACCAATCCGCGTAAATGACGATCCTCCCGGAAGACAGCAGTTTTTTACCTGGATGACCATTGATCAGGTAACGGGCTTTGTTTATTTTGTTTTTTACGATCGCCGGAATTACTCCGATAATAACACGGATGTTTTTATGGCTGTTTCGACAGATGGCTGCGAAACGATTTCAAATTTTAAGGTGAGCGAAACTCCTTTTTTACCAAGTTCATGGGTATTTTTTGGCGATTACACCAATGTTGCGGCTCACAATAACGTGATTCGCCCCATCTGGACCAGGCTCGACGACAGTCAGTTGAGTGTTTACACTGCTTTGGTTGATCCCAATATTGCAGGTGTTGAAGACTCAACAGTTCCAAAAATTCCTTTTGCCCTCGAACAGAATTATCCAAATCCTTTTAAAGAAAGCACACATTTTTCATACAAAATCAAGAAAAGTTCAACCATTTCACTGAAAATATTTGATATGTTTGGAAGGGTTGTGGCTACGTTGATTGATGATCGTTTTGTTGATGCCGGGGTGTATTTTGAGCATTTTAATGCCTCCGCTTATCAGGTTCCACCGGGCGTTTATTATTTTTCGCTCACGGGAGAAGACCAAAACCAGGTGCGTAAAATGATCATCGAATAACGGTCTTTTGCTGAAGCCTCTCAACATTAAAAGCTACTGAGTGCCAATCGGATTTTATTTTTACATTTGCGCCTGAAAAATTTCCGACTATGTTTCATTATTCATATTAAATGGACGAAAAACTAAAAAATATTTTATCACAGATCCGCATGCTTGCGCTTGATCAAGGGATCGATAATATTTCGAAAAGTACAATTTGCGAAAAACTTAACATCTCTGAAGAGTACCTGATGACACTTATCAAAGATGAGAAAGATCTTGTTAAGAAGGTTCTTGAATTTGAACGTGATAGTTTTAGAACAATATTTGACGAGTTCGACTTTGAAGGGATGAACGCAATTGATATTTTGATGATCGTCAGCAAAGAAATAGCCCGCCGCTTCTACGATGTAACCCCAACAATCAGCATCATGCTCAAGGAAAAGTTCCCTAAAATTTATCAGGACCATTTTCAACTCCGGACCGATTTTATCTTTAAAAAGATACAAATCAATTTACAAAAAGGAATAAGCCAGGGAATTTATCGCAGCGACCTGAGCATCGAACTTGTTTCGAGACTTTATATGAGCCGCTTGATTGATCTTCACAATGAGCAGATTTTCCCTTCGGATGTATTTTCGTTTAAGACTTTGTTTGAAGTGATGTTCGAAAATTTTGTGAGAAGCGTTGCCACACCTGAAGGGCTCGAATATTTTGAGACTAAAAAGCTGTCTTTCGATTTTGGTAAAGAATAAAAATTCTCATCAGCTTTACTTTATTCGCTTTCCCGGATTTTAGGTTTTTTGGCAAATCGGATATTTCTCATCAGGCCGGTATATTTGGTTCGTTTTACCGCCGAATCTTTAAAAAGTATTTTAAAATCGTCTTCACTGAGATTTTCCCAATCATCTTTATTTAAATCGGTTAGTTGCTGAACCGGCTCAAATTGAGGTTCGGTGCAGGGTTTTGAAAACCGGTTCCAGGGACACACATCCTGACAAATATCACATCCAAAAATCCGGTCATTAAATGTTCTGGCAAACTCTTCAGGAATTTCATCTTTCAATTCGATTGTAAGGTACGACAGGCATTTTCGGGCATCAACAACTTTTGGTGAAACGATGGCTCTGGTCGGACAGGCATCGATACAATTCCGGCAGGCACCACAAAAATCGTTGTTTTTAGGTTGGTCAAAATCCAATTCCAGGTCCGTAATTATCTCAGCCAGAAAAAAGAAAGAACCGAGTTTTGGGTTTATCAGCAGCGAATTTTTCCCGATCCAGCCCAATCCGGCCCTGACAGCCCAGGCTCTTTCCAAAACCGGCGCCGAATCAACAAATGCCCTTGCCTGAATTTCGCCCGCAGCCTCCTTTAATCCGTCAATCAGCGTTTTCAGCTTTTCTTTAATTACAAAATGATAATCCTTGCCGTAGGCGTATTTTGAAATGATGTAGTTATTTTCGGCAGGTATTTCCTTTACAGGAAAATAATTGTACCCCAAAACAATTATTGAAACAGCTCCTTCGACCAGTTTGCAGGGATCGAGGCGTTTATCGAAATGGTTTGCCATGTAGGCCATTTTTCCGTGCATTCCTTCGTTAAGCCAGTTTTCGAGATGATGAGCTTCCTCCTTTAAAAATTCGGCTTTTGCAATGCCACAAAAACCAAAACCCAATAAAGCCGCTTCTTTTTTAAGCCATTGGGTAATCCAGGTTTTTCTTTCGGGTGAAACGGGCATTTTTAATAAGATTAGATTTTTTAAAGTGGCTTCATTTTTTGATGAAGCGCATCTAAAGTTTGAGGTTTTGTACCAAAAACGCGGTCGTACATCACGATGCCACCAGCAACGGCCACGTTGTACGATGGTTTTACCATGGCCTCGAGCGAAACCAGGAGGTTGCATTTTTCGATTACATATTTTGGCAAACCGTAATCTTCGGCACCCAAAAGGTAAATGGCCTGAGGCGGATGCTCAAAAGCTGCTAATGCGGTGCCGCCCATTTCGATGCCAACAAGAATGGAGCCGGCAGGCCGCTGCTGATAAAACTGATCAAAATCGTCGAAGCTTCTGAGCGGAATTTGACGATAGGCACGAAAAGGATCTGATGGCAGGTGTTTGTAGCGATGGCCGATGGTAAAAATGCCGGCAGCGCCCAACTGATAGGCTGTTCGCCACAACGTGCCAACATTTTCCATCGATTTGGCATCATAGATTCCTATTTCAAAAAAAGCCATTTCAGCAGTTTATTTTAATTTATGTGTGATAAATTTGAATGCAGCGTTTCTCCATTGCCAGTTTAGCTTATCGTGATTTAGATGACAGATTTCATTTAAACTTTCTTTTTACTCCTCAGCAAACAAAAGAAAACCTTGCCGACAATCAACCTTCAAAAGGCAAAACTTATTTGAAAAAACAGAGGACAGACGTTTTCTTTGGCAAAGCTACGGCATTTTTTTAACAACCATTTTCGGGTTTGAATTTATGGTAAAACCATCATAGTTTGGGTCAAAACGGAACGTTCTCACCGCCGAAAAGCAGACGGGCCAGTTCGATCAGTGAAACCGGAAGATAAGAACATTTGCGTCCATGGCCGTTTTCGGTGACTTTTGTAAATGCCGGACAATAAACCACTTCACGAATAACCAGGTGTTAAACTTTAGGTTTTAGAGATTCCGGACAGGCGATGATGTTGCAACGACTTTCACATGATGCATGACCGGATCAAAAATCGTTGGGAGAATTTTTTTTCAACAAAAAAAGCCTGAATTTTCTACTCTCCTTTTTTATTGAAAGGCAAGACGGAGCCTTGAATCTTCAGCCTATTTTAAAGTTTTCAAACCTGTTTTTAAATAATTTGGCTTTTTGATAGTTATGATAAAAACAACGGATTTATTTTCGGAATTTCAATTACACAACATTTAATACTTTTGCAAACATGGATACACAAAGGCAATTAAAGGTTTCGAGGTTGCTGCAACGCGATCTCGGAGAGATATTTCAGCGCGAAAGCCGCGGAAAATTTGGCGGAGCAATGATCACCGTAACCAAGGTGAACGTTACAAAAGACATGTCGATTGCGCGTGTTTATGTGAGTTTGTTTGCCACAAAAGATAAAGAAGAACTGCTGACAACTATCAGGAAACATACCGTCGAAATCAGGTTTCAGCTTGGAAAACGCATCAAAGATCAGGTTCGTCAGATTCCTGAACTCGAGTTCTTCCTCGACGATTCGCTCGACTACATCGAAAGCATCGAAAAACTTCTCGATTAATTTTTAATTCCAAAGAAATGCAGTACGATCCAATCAAAAAACGCCTCGGTGATGCTTTTAATAAATCACCCTGGCGGCGAAAGTTGTTTTACCGCCTGCTCGATCTTCTTTTATTGCGTACCTGGCATGTAAAAAAAGCGCTTCACACCTGGGTTAAAACATCCCCCGAAAAAGTCGGGATACTTGATGCAGGCTCTGGTTTTGGACAATACACTTATAATCTGGCACGCTTAAATAAAAACTGGCCGGTTTTGGGTGTGGATGTAAAAACCGATCAGATTGAAGATTGCAGACAGTTTTTCGCAAAAGCAGGTATTAAAAACGCATCGTTCGAGTTTGCCGATCTCACAAAATTTGTCAGGGAAAACGCATACAACCTGATTTTGTCGGTGGATGTGATGGAACATATCGAGGAAGACACCAAAGTTTTTGAGAATTTTTATGCATCACTCAAAACTGGCGGGATGTTGTTAATCTCGACGCCTTCCGACCAGGGCGGTTCTGATGTTCACGAACATGATCACGATTATCAGAATGATGGAACCGCATCTTTTATTGATGAGCATGTGCGCGACGGTTACAACATCGACGAAATACAGGAAAAACTCAGAAATGCAGGGTTTAAGAAAACACAGGCGTTTTTCACGTATGGCTGGCCCGGAAAAATCTCATGGAAACTTTCGATGAAATACCCGATTCTGATGCTCAACACCTCTAAAATATTTTACCTCGTTCTGCCGGTTTACTATTTGCTAACCTACTGGTTTGCCCTGCTGATGAATGTTCTGGATGTAAACATCAAACACAAAACCGGAACAGGTTTAATGGTGAAAGCGTGGAAGGTGGAGTAATGGAGTAATGGAATGATGGAATGATGGAATGATGGAATGATGGAATGATGGAATGATGGAATGATGGAAAAATGTGACTATTTGTTAATTCGACAATTCGACAATGGAAGAATGTGACAATTTGAAAATTCGACGATGAGATAATTTGGAAATGGAAGATTGGAAGATTGGAAAGATGTGACAATTTGTTAATTCGACAATTCGACAATGGAAGAATGCAGTGCTGGAAATATCAAAATTGACTGCCAACTGCCGGCTTTCTTCCGCGCTTTGCACCTTCCGCTTTGCTCTTTGCTAAAACAGTATATAATTAACGTTTAAAAAAATTGGCCATCAACAAATTACCATTTTTTATTGCCCGGCGGTATCTTTTTTCAAAGAAGTCGCACAACATCATCAACATCATTTCGGGGATTTCGGTGGTGGGCGTAACTGTTGGAACGATGGCGCTGGTAATTGTTTTGTCAGTTTTTAATGGTTTCGAAAGCCTGATCGTTTCCCTTTTTAATTCATTTAACCCGGCACTCTCAATCAGTGCTAAAGAAGGAAAAACCTTTCATTTTGATGAATTTCCGGCAGATTCGATTAAAAACATCCCGGGCGTTTTTGTGATGACACAGGTTGTCGAAGAAAATGCCCTGCTTAAATATCGCAACAAACAATACATCGCCACCATCAAAGGGGTAAGCCCCGAATTTGAGGCAATGAGCGGCCTTGATACGATGCTCATCGATGGTAAATTTCAGTTGAAATCCGAAAACCAGCCGCACATGATTCTTGGCGCCGGGGTGGCTTATTATTTGCACGCCAGCCTGGCCGATCCGGTGAATCCTGTCACGGTTTTCGTGCCGCGACGTGAAGGAAATATCGGCACCAGCATCGACAAAGCTTTCAACAGCAGAAATATTTTCCCAACGGCAATTTTCTCGATTCAACAGGATTTCGACATAAAATATGCGGTTGTTCCCATCGATTTTGCCAGGGAATTGCTTGAATACGACGATGAAGTAACAGCCGTTGAATTAGGGCTTGGCGCTGATGCAGATCAAAACAAAATCCAGCAGGAAATCCAGCATATCCTGGGCGAAAACTATGCCGTTAAAAACCGGTTTGAGCAGCAGGTTTTGCTGTATAAAATTATGAAATCCGAAAAATGGGCGATCTTTTTTATCCTCACTTTTATCCTGATCATCGCCACGTTTAATGTGATCGGATCTTTAACCATGCTTATTCTTGATAAGAAAAAAGATATTTCCATTTTACACAGCATGGGTGCCAGCAAGCAACTGATTAAACGCATTTTCCTGATCGAAGGAATGATGATTTCGATTGGAGGCGCAATTACAGGACTAATTCTCGGTGGCCTGATCAGCTGGCTTCAGCAACAATTCGGATTTATCAGCCTGGGAAATGGCACCGGAACATTTGTGGTTGACGCCTATCCCGTTCAAATAATACTCACCGATTTTGTTTTGGTTTTTATAACAGTAGTTTCGATCGGGTTAATTGCCGCCTGGTATCCCGTAAACCAACTCTCCAAAAAGCACATCGACCACAAACTTTAAACTTTAACATTTTTTTAATCTGCTGATTTTTTGGAAATTAAACAAGACCTGATCATGTAGAAGTTTTGTTTAATCAGCCTTTCGGGCAACCTTACTTAAAAACACTGGTCTAAAATTTCATAAATCTTAATCAAGTAACATCAATCAAGGCATTTTTTGATGGGTGGGAATTAGGATTTTTACAATAAAATTAATATTTTTGCACGCTTTTATTTTTCAAAATCAAATACATAACTTAATTTTAAATTTAAAAAAAGCAATGAAAATTACTACAAGCTTCATGAAGCACGTGAAAGTTTTTTTGTTCGCATGCTTTCTGTTAAATTTTAGCTGGATAAATGCCCAGTCGATTCAATTGAATGACGCAGGCACACAGTTAAAAATCACCGAAAACACTTATTCCAGGCTTAGCCTCGAAAGCTCGGTTTCCGAACTCAACGCCTTTAATGTGAAATCAAACCAGGGCGATTTCAGCCAATTTACCATCGAAGGCTATGGCTATTCGATGGAGGTAGGAAAGCCGACATTACCAGTGATGAAAAAACTCATCGAAATTCCTTTGGATGCAACCATCGAAATTTCGATCAGCTATCAAAGTTATAAAGATTACAACCTTGCCGATTTTGGCCTTAATCACAAAATCTTCCCTGCACAGGCACCAGCATCAAAATCAATCGATCCTTCCCAGATACCTTTTGCTTATGACGTTGCCACCTATACGACTGATGCTTTAATTGCCAGTAAACTGGTCAATGTTATCCCGGTTGGTACCATGAGAAGTGTGAACATTGCCCGCCTCGAAATTTCTCCGGTACAGTATAATCCTGTTCAGAATGTTATTCGTGTGTATGAGCAAATCAGCGTTGAGATTACCTTCAAAAACGCCAATGTTTCTCAAACCATCAATCAAAAGCAGAGCCTCGAAAACACCTATTTCAGAGGAATCAGTCAATTGCTTTTTAACTATAAAGACCTCGATAGCCGCGAGTTACTTGACAATATGCCGGTAACCTACATCATCGTTTCATCACCACTTTTCCAGGAGGCATTACAACCTTTCATTCAGTGGAAAACCAAAAAAGGCTATAAAGTTGTTGAAGCTTACACCAACGATCCGGGCGTTGGAACCACCACGACCAGCATCAAGACTTACCTGAAGAATTTTTATCAGAATCCTCCCGAAGGATTTAACCCACAGAGTTTTGTGCTTTTTGTTGGTGACGTTGCCCAGGTTCCTTCATTTAACGGCACCTCGGGATCACACCCATCAGATCTTTACTATTGCGAATACACCAACGATATTTTACCAGAGGCTTATTATGGAAGATTTTCGGCGACTAACCTCACCGAACTTCAACCCCAGATTGATAAAACTCTTGAATACGAACAATATTTATTTCCTGACCCAACATTCCTCGACAAGGTTGTTATGATCGCCGGTGCTGATGGTTCCCACCAGATGACCTGGGGTAATGGCCAGATTAATTATGGAACCGAAAATTATTTTAACGCGGCTCATGGTTTATCGTCATACACCTATCTGCAACCTCTTCCAGGCAGTGCTGCAGCCGCAATCCGGCAAAATGTCAGCGACGGTGTAGGTTACGCAAACTATACCGCACATGGTGGTGTTGATGGCTGGTCAGATCCAAGTTTCAATATCGGTCACATTGCAGCCCTTCAAAATGCCCATAAATATCCTTTGATGGTTGGAAATTGTTGTGTAACAAATTCATTTCAATCAACCTGTTTTGGCGAGGCTCTTCTTCGTGCTGCCAACAAAGGCGCTCTTGGATATATTGGTGGCTCAAACAACACCTATTGGGACGAAGATTTTTGGTGGGGCGTTGGCTTTGAAAGCATTTCAGCAAATCCTCCATACAACCCTGCTCATCTTGGTGCTTACGACCGTACCTTCCACGATAAATCCGGAATAAACATCGAAGACTGGTACATCACCCAGGGACAAATGATCCCTGCCGGAAATCTTGCTGTTACGCAATCCGGCACAAGTATGATTACCTATTACTGGGAAATTTATCACCTCATGGGTGATCCTTCGCTAATGGTTTATTTTTCGCAACCCCCTGACATTACTGCTTCTTACGCAGGTTTAATGCCTTTGGGCTCAGCAACTTTTACTGTAAATACAAATCCTTATGCTTTTGTAGCTATTTCTAAAGATGGTGTTTTACACGGCACTGCCCTTGCTGATGACGCTGGTGTTGCAGAAATTGTTTTCGAAACTCCGATTGCAGTCCCTGGCGAAGCCGATGTGGTTATTACCGGCCAGAATCTGAAACCCTACTTTGGAACTGTTGTAGTTGCTTCACCCAGCGGCCCGTATATTTTGATGGATGAATGTGTTATTTCGGATAATACTTCCGGAAATAATAACGGAATGATGGATTACGGCGAAACCGTTAGTTTGAGCGTGAGCATGAAAAACCTTGGTCAGGCTGCCGCTTCCAATGTTGTTCTTACATTAACCTCAACCGATGAGTTTGTTACGATAAATACTGCTACGGCTAATCTTGCCGCAATAGCACCTAACGAAATTATAACAATTACTGATGCTTTTGGAGTAACTGCTGCCGAGAATATTCCTGACGATCATAGTGCTGCGTTTACAATCACAGCTACTGATGGAACAGAAGTCTGGACCAGCAATTTCACCATTAAAGGCCATGCTCCGGCATTGGAATTTTTGCAGTTTTCGGTAAGTGATCCAAATGGGAACAACAATGGCTTCCTGGATCCAGGTGAAACTGTAACCATGACTTTAACTGTTCAAAACAACGGATCTGCCGATGCATACACCGTAATAGGTCAACTTGCAAGTACCGATCTTTACGTTACCGTACTTACCGCCGATCCTCAGGAATTTGGAGATTTGGCAGCAGGTACGATTGGCACAGCAACATATTCGGTAACTGCAGCCGCAAATACTCCTCCGGGACATGTATCGACGCTTACCATAAGCTTATCTGCCGATTTTGGCATCAGCCAGCAGGATGTTATGGAAATTTCATTTGCTGACTATTGTGATGCCTCAACCACCACCGAGGATGAATATATCTCGAATGTGGTTTTTGGCACGATCAGTAACAGCAGCGGATGGCAAGGCGGAGTCGCCAATTACACCAACATCACCACCAATGTTACTCCAGGAGTTGCCACACCGATGACAATAACCAATGGAACACCATGGGCCAGCGACCTTGTAACTGTTTGGGTTGACTGGAACCAGAATAAGGAATTTGGTGATGCCAATGAAGGAACCAATTTAACCAACGTTGGCGGAACCGGCGCATCATTTACCGGAAGCATTACTCCTCCGGCAAATCAGCAAGGTGGCCAGTACCGGATGAGAATCAGGATGACTTACAGCACAGCACCAATACCTTGCGGAAGCGCATCATATGGCGAAATTGAGGACTATGTTGTTATTATTCCTTCAAGTCTCAGCGCAAACTTCATGGCTGATGTTACTTCGGTTTGTGAAGCTGGTGAGGTTCATTTTACTGACAATTCAACCGGCGGAGCCACTACCTGGGTATGGCACTTCCCCGGAGGCACACCTGAAACTTCAACCATTCAAAACCCGCTTGTGGTTTATAATGTCGCTGGTGTTTACGATGTAACATTACAGGTTACAAATGGAGCAACCACTAATTCGATAACCAAAACTGCTTACATTAGCGTTAATCCAACACCAGTTGCAGCAGTAATTAGTCAAATGGGTGATAATCTTGTTTCGGATGTTGCCACAGGAAACCAATGGTACGACGATAATGGTGTGATTCTAGGAGCAAATGGTCAGATTTACAGCCCCGGACAAACAGGCAATTATTACTCAATCGTTACCCTGTCAGGCTGTGCCTCGGTGCCTTCAAATGTAATTTTCTTCCAGCCTACCAACATCGAAGAAGTTGACCCGGCAGGAACATTTAAAGTTTATCCGGTTCCGGCAAATGAATTTGTAATCGTCGATTACGTGGTTAAAGATGCCAAAAGTGTTACCTTGTCAATTTTCAATGCTTTTGGCCAAAAACTTCACAACGTCAACCAGACCCAGGTAAACCGCACTGGTGTTTATTCGTCAAGGTTTGATGTAAGTAACCTCCCGGCAGGCGTTTATTACTTCAAATTAGAAGGCGAAGACTTCAGCACTTCAAGAAAAATTATTTTAAGCAAATAAATAATCACGACAAAGCCAGTATTATCTGGCTTTGTCTTTTTCCTTTAAGCTTTATTTTGTATCAAATCAAACATCTAATTTAAATTCAAAACTTATGAAAAGACTATTATTAAGTTTTTTTCTTCTTATCGGACTCATTAGCGCACAGGCCGGAAATGGCTACGAAGTAAAGTACGATAAAATATCGGCTACAACTTCACAAATCCAATTTACGCTTGGCGATTTCGATCTCAGGCCAATAAATCTTAGCAATACCGAATTCACCAAAATTGTTTTTGGTGGAAGTGTTCGCACCAAGGATCAGGGATTTGCTGAACTACCGTTTATTCATGCCAGCATTCAGCTTGATGCATACAAAAACGTGAGTATTGAAGTGACCGGAAGCGAGTTTACTGATTATGATCTCGACTATCCGCTTGTTCCTTCAAGAGGAGTTATTTACAGGAATCAGGATCCCAGCCAGGTTCCTTACATTATTGCCCCTCAATCGGTTGTTAACCAGTTTTACCCTGGTGATATTTCAACACTGATGGATCCATTCATCGTAAAAGATGTAAGAGGAACTACGGTTTATGTTTATCCTTTCCAATACAATGCTGCAACACAATCGTTGAGGGTTTATTCAAGTGTTACCGTTCAGCTTACCGAAAACAATACCGCGTCGGTTAATCCTTTGAAAGTAGCCACACCAAAGGTTTACCGCGAAATGGAAGGCCTCTACAAATCAGTATTTGTAAATTACACAAATCCTGCTGCTACCGACCTGGCAATGGCAGAAGCCGGTGATCTTTTAGTTATCACAACAGCCAGAGATGAAGCAGCTATCCAGCCATTGATTGATTGGAAAAAAGCAAAGGGTTTCAAAGTTTACAAAGAAGTAGTTGCAACCGGAACCAATGTTAAGAGCCTCATACAGACAAAATACAACGCCAACAACGATATTTTATATGTTCAGCTTGTTGGCGACTGGGCCGATATTAAATGCGACTTAGGTGGTGGCGCAAATGCTCCGATGGACCCAATGTTGGGTTGTGTAGTTGGAACCGATAACTTCCCGGATATTGCCATTGGCCGTTTTTCGGCAGCTACGTCAGCCGACGTTACAACACAGGTAAATAAAGTTATCAATTACGAAAAAAACCCAACCTCGGGTGCAGCCTGGTATTCAAAAGCTATCGGCGTTGCAAGTAATCAGGGCCCTGGAGATGACAATGAACTTGATTATGAGCAAATTAATGTTATTTACAACAGCAAACTCGATCCTTTTACCTATGACGGATTTAGCACAGCTTACGATCCAAGTGGAACTGCTGCACAGGTAAAATCATACCTCGAAACCGGCTCAAGCATCATCAATTATTGCGGCCATGGTTCAAAAACTTCATGGGGATCAACCGGATTTAGTAATACCAATGTTAACACACTGGTAAACGGTGATAAATTACCCATCATTTTTTCGGTGGCTTGTGTTAATGGTGAGTTTCATACCAACGGTGATTGTTTTGCCGAAGCCTGGTTGAAAAAAGTAAATGGTGGTGCTGTAATGACACTGATGGCCACAATCAATCAATCATGGGATCCACCAATGCGTGGCCAGGATTATTTTAATGATATGATTGTCGGTGGTTATAACTATACTACCGGAGCCGGTAACGGCATCAACACTACCGAAGGCCGGACAATTATCGGTTCGATTGTGGTTAATGGATTTGTTTTAATGTACACCGAGTCAAGTGCATCCGACGACCTCCAAACCGTTCAAACCTGGACAACTTTTGGCGATCCCTCCATGCAGGTAAGAAGTACCGCACCGGCAACAGTTGGTGTGTCGAGCAACATTATGCTTGTTGGAACTCCTTTTGCCACAACAATTACAGCCAACGGTGCACCTTTTGAAGGCGCAATGGTTTGCCTTTCACAAAACGACGTCTATTCGATGGCTTACTCCGATGCAAGTGGCAACGTAACTATCGAAAACAACTTTTTACCAGGCGATGTTCAGCTTGTAATTACAGGTCACAATACCGAAACTGTTTTCGAAACTATTCAATGTATTCCTCCATCAGGCGCTTATGTAGTTTTTGATAATGTTGTTGTAAATGATGCCAACGGTATGCTTGATTATGGCGAAGCTACAACCCTGAACCTGGGTGTTAAAAATGTTGGCGTTTCCAATGCTACCAATGTTGTGGTCACCATTTCATCAACAGATGAGTTTATTACAATTACCGACGCAACCGAAAATTTTGGGGTCCTGCTTCCAAACGAAATAAAAACGATTACTGATGCCTTCGGTGTAGAAGTTGCCGCCAATGTTCCCGATGGTCACGGAATTATGTTTACTGTTGTTGCCGTAGGCGAACAAACATGGGAAAGTAATTTCTCACTGGTGGCTCATGCCGGCGCTCTTCAGTTTGGTTCATTCCAGATTTCTGATCCTGCAGGAAACAATAATGGCTTCCTCGATCCGGGTGAAACCGTAACAATGGTTGTAAACGTTGCCAACAATGGCTCTGCCAATGTTTCAAATGTAATGGGTCTTCTCAGCAGCACCGATCCTTATGTTTCGGTTCTCACAACCGAACCTCAATCTTATGGAAACCTTACTCCAGGCCAAAGTGGCGCTGCAAGCTATTCGGTTTCGGCTGCAGCAAATACTCCATTTGGTTATACTGCGCAACTCACCATTAACCTGACCGGCGACCTCGGAGTAACCCAGCAGGATGTTATCGAAATATCATTTGCCGATTACTGCGATGCATCAACAACTACCGAAGACGAATATATTTCGAAAGTAGTTTGTGGTACGATCAGCAACAGCAGTGGCTGGCAGGGTGGTGTGGCAAATTATACCAACATCAGCACTACTCTTGAACCCGGCGTTGCAATGCCGATCACAATTACCAATGGAACTCCGTGGGCAAGCGACATGGTTACGGTCTGGGTTGACTGGAACCTGAACAAGGAATTCACTGGTGCCAACGAAACCTATGTTTTAACCAATGTTGGTGGCTCAGGCTCATCATTTACAGGTAATATTACTGCCCCTGCAAATCAGGCTGGCGGCCAGTACCGGATGAGAATAAGAATGACATACAGCACTGCTCCAACACCTTGTGGAAGTGCTTCTTATGGCGAAATCGAAGATTATGTTGTAAATATTGGCGCCAGCGTAAATGCTAACTTCACTGCCAATGTTACCTCACTCTGCGAAACCAGTCAGGTTCAGTTTACCGATAATTCGACCGGTGGCGCAACATCATGGTCATGGACTTTCGCAGGAGGTACACCCGCAAGTTCAACAGTACAAAATCCTATGGTAACTTATAATACCCAGGGATCTTATGATGTTACACTTGAAGTTTCAAATGGTACTGCATCTCATTCGACAACAAAACCTGCATACATTCATGTAATGACCGTTCCTGGTCAGGCTGGTCCGATTGCCGGTGACAACATCGTTGGAATTGGCGAAGTTGAAACTTATAATGTGCCTGCACTCGACGAATGTTCACAGTACGATTGGTCATTAACACCTGCTGATGCCGGAACAATGGTTATTTCGATGAATACGGTTGAAGTAACCTGGAGCGAATATTTTACCGGTTATGCTACATTAAAGGTTTGCGGTGGCAACGATTGCGGAATGGGAACCTATTCCGAAGGTTTTGAAGTCATGGTTTCGGATTATACCGGAATTAGCGATGTTAACGCTTCGGCTGTTCAGATTTATCCTAACCCAAACAACGGACAGTTTACGTTAACCTTAAATTCGGCAGGAACATCAACCTACGAAGTTAAGTTTGTAAATACACTCGGCCTCATCATTTTTAATAAAATGGTCGAAGTTAATGGCGTTTACAACGAAAATCTGAATCTCAACAAGCTGGCTGAAGGTGTTTATTACCTTTCGGTTAAAAATGACAAATCTTTCATGATCAGGAAAGTTGTTGTTCAGAAATAATACATCTCAAAATTTTGAAAAAAGCCGGTATTTTTTAATGCCGGCTTTTTTTATAATCAAACCTAACACTTCATAAACTTGGAAAACACCGGCTACAAAGAAATCGAACTCAAGTTGCCCACCGATTACAGCGAGCACGACCTCCGAAAAAAGATCGAAAAGGAGCTTCATGTTTCAAAATTCAGTTACGAGATTTTAAAGAAAAGCCTGGATGCCCGCTTTAAACCAAGCATTTTCTGGCTTTTACGGATCAGGGTTTTATCGAAAGAATTTAAAGGCTCCATCTTTACGGGTGACCCTCAACTCGAAATTCCATATCAAAAGCGAAACAAAAATGCCGTGGTTGTAGGCAGCGGCCCTGCTGGCTTTTTTGCTGCTTTTGCGCTGATAAAAGCCGGTTTTGGCGTAACCCTGATCGAAAAAGGCCCGCAAGTAAACCGGCGGTTTAAAGATATTGTCGAATTTGAGCAGGGCGGCGCTTTTAAAAGTTCGTCGAACTATTGCCACGGCGAAGGCGGCGCCGGAACTTTCTCGGATGGAAAACTGACCTCCCGCACTAAAAACATCGTCCTCGAAAAGAATTTCGTTTTCGACAGTTTTGTTGCTTCCGGTGCCCCCGAAGAAATTAAATACCTCGCCATGCCCCACATCGGCAGCGACAACCTGAGATATGTCATCCCGAACCTTCGTAAAAAATTTGAATCCCTGGGTGGCAAAATGTTCTTCGATACAAAAGTCACCGATCTGAAAATCCTTAAAAATGATCAGGTTGAAGTAATCACCGAAAACCAGGATTTTTTGTGCGATTACCTGATTTTTGCTCCCGGCCATTCGTCCTACGACACCTACAGGATGCTTTACCGCAAAGGTGTAATTTTCAGAAATAAACCTTTTGCTATCGGGGTTCGCGTTGAGCATCCCCAGGAACTGATCAACCGGGCACAGTGGTTAAGCCCGAAACTTCCCGGAGTCAAAGCTGCCGAGTATAAACTTACCTATCAGGCCACCAACGGGCTGCCAGTTTATTCGTTTTGCATGTGCCCGGGTGGCAAAGTAGTTCCTTCGGCTCCGGAAGCCAGGCAAAGCATTGTTAATGGTGTTTCGGACTATTCGCGAAATTCGCCTTTTGCCAATTCGGCCAATGTGGTTGGTGTTGATTTGAATAAAATTCTCAAAAAAGAGGTTGGCTTTGAAGAATCGCTTCGTTGGCTGGAAACGCTGGAGCAAAAGGTTTTTGACATCGACAACAGTTTTCGGATTCCTGCCTGCACCATTAAGGATTTTACCGAAGGGAAAGTTCCTGCCACGATTCCTGAAAACAGCTACCCGCTTGGGTTTTTCCCTTATGATTTTTCCCAGCTTTTCCCCTCCGGAATCATCGAAGCCCTCAAAGAAGGATTCGTGGATTTTTCGCGTAAGATCAGAGGTTACGAAACCGGCGTGATGCTTGGCCTCGAAAGTAAAACCTCTTCTCCGGTGCAGGTGGTTCGCGATGAACACCGGCGCTGTGAAGGGTTTAAAAACATCTTCATCATTGGTGAAGGAAGCGGATACACCGGCGGCATCGTAAGTTCGGCAGTTGATGGTGTGAAACTTGGGATGGAAATTTCGGGAATGGTTTGAAACCTGAATTTATTTTATTGATGAGTTTCGATATGCCAAAGTCAGTGAATAACAGGCAAAGTTAAAATTTGAATTGATTTGGAACAAATTGAATTCAAACCAAATATGTTACAGCGTAATTTCCCTGATTTTCTTTTTGGTGATGGTTATGTATTTGGATTTTGGATTATCGAAATATTCTTTGATGCACAGCAAAAGTGATTTTTCAATTTGCTCATACTGCGGCTGATCATATCTTAAAAGAATAACCGAAACCCGCGTGATGCCATAAGCAAAAATCAATTCGCCAAAATCTTTATCTTCTGTAATAAGCAAGCCTTCATACGATTTTACAATTTCAACAACCTTCCTGTCAGAGATTCCTGGAAACTTCTCAGCAATCGAAATTGAAGGATATCCAAGGCTTTGTATGAGATTAATCCAATAACGCTCGACGTTTTCGTCAAAGATAATCATCCTACTTCAATGGTTTCTTCGTTGGCAATGAGTTCTGCGGCGAACTGAAAAACAGCATTAATTTGTTGGAGGTTAAGGAAGGGATAGCTTTCTAACAATTCATCCACCGAATAACCTCCGGCAAGTTTTCGCATGATCAGTTCCACTGTTATTCTTGTTCCTTTAATGGTAGGCTTGCCCATCATTATTTCAGGATTTCTGACGATAAAATTTTTGTAATCCATCATATTTGTTTTGTCACAAAATTACGAAACAATTTTTTAGATCTGCGTTTTTTGAAGAGATCAATAAAAACAAATTCAATGCAAATGGCAATTCACAGTTCAGAGAATAATAAAATTCATCATTGGTGAAGGAAGCGGCTACACCGGCGGCATCGTAAGTTCGGCTGTTGATGGTGTGAAATTGGGGATGGAAATCGCTAAAACCTGCTGAGAAATCAGCAGAAAAAACAAAACCCCGGGACTTTAAACCGCCGTATTTCGCTGCAATTTTTGCAAAACCTGCCTTCCGCGGCTGACGATGGCCGGAGAACCCTCCTGCATGGCTAGCTCGATGGTGGTTTTTAGTTCAGGAATAATCTCAGGAATCTGGCGGCTAATCATCAAAAGAATCTGCATACAATGTACTTTTACGGCGATAGCTTCATTTACCGAGTTGAGCCACTCAAAACAAATACCGAGCAAAATTCCCAATTGTTCCTCATCTTCGGGCAAAGGTGTATCGGCTATGATTTTTACAAATTCCCGCTTCACACCATCAACTTTTAACTGTGGCAGAATTGTCCACATCTTTGGGATAAACGGCCGGATTACTTCCGGGCTTTTTTCCCACACCGCATCCATCGACCAGGCTGCCCGCCAGTTTACAGGATGCTCGTCGCTGAGGGAGATTTCCCACAATTCATCAAAAATCAACGGGTTTTTCATCGCCATTTCGGCGATGCTTTCGGCATGTTTACGCGAAAGATCCTGAAGCAGTATGTCTCTTAAAGATAATCCTACCATCATTTACTCAAAGTAGTTTTATGTTATCACAATGTCAAAACAGGAAATTCTTTTCCAGATACAACTTCTATTAAATTGATAAAAACAGGCTTTTCTCTGATCTGTTGAAGTTTTGTAATTGTGACAATCCTGCCAGTTTCTTTAAATTTAAAGGCTTCGGCAGTTACCCAATCATTTTCACAGATAAGATCTGGCCAAAGTATTTGGTCGGGTGCAAAAACAACCGGTTGCCATTCATTTAGATATTTTGAAAAATAGGCGTATTTAGCCTTGCACAATTTGTGAATCCTGAAAAGTAGCCACAATAACGATTTTGTTTTGAAATGGTATTCAGAAAAAACCTTCCATGGTGACATATTTTCCTTCTTTTGCCAGTACCAACCATTAACTAAAGTAAGTTGGTAGGTTTCCAGTAATTTGACTTTTGCTTCCATTTTTCCATTTTCCACTCCTGCAAGTTTCCTCATACAATTCTAACCACTTCTTCAAAAGCTTTCCTGTCCTTATTCCCTCTTTTTTGAAAACCGGCTTTTGGATAACCCAGCGGGGTGATTGCAAAGATTTCTTCATCTTCTTCAAATATCCCCGTAGCACGAAGTTTTTCAGGATCAAAAGCTGCGATCCAGCAGGTTCCGAGGCCTTCCGATTCGGCTGCAAGTATCAGATGATCCATAGCAATGGTGAGGTCGGTTTCGATCGAATTGTAACCGTCGTACGACCGGACCCAGGCCGAGGAGCGTTTTCCGGCAACGGCCAGGACATGCGGCGCATCATGAAACCAGGCGCGCTGGTAGCAGGTTCTGATTTTTTCGAGATTTTCGGTCGAAGAAATCAGGTAAAACCGCCAGGGCTGTCTGTTGGCGGCAGATGGAGCAATCCGCCCTGCTTCAAGTATCCGAGCTAATTTATCCTTTTCAACAGGCCTTTGCGGGTCGTAGCTGCGGATGCTTTCGCGATGATGGACAAGTTCATGAAAATTCATAGCTTTAATTTTTGTAGTAAAAGTATATAATGAATCAGTATTGTCCGGTAAAATTAAAATTTAATGATGATTTAAAATTAGATTCCTCTCCGCCGGTTGGCGGATCGGAATGACAAGCAGTTACGTTGTTTAGGGTGGGGGTTGGTGGCGGCGAAGCCGCC
>CAJATL010000169.1 GCA_903944895.1 uncultured Bacteroidota bacterium | reverse complement strand
TGACTTTTGTAATTTCTGCCAAAAAAAACATCAATTTCCAAAATAAGAGCCTACGTTTTTCCTTTCAGGAAAAAAGCCTTTCAGGGAACAAAACACCCCATTGGCAAACCAGAGCAAGGAATACTATTACCACTAAGGCACCAAGATCACTAAGTTTCACTAAGGATTTCTTGGTGTTCCTCTGTGTACTCAGTGCCTTAGTGTTTTTTTCTTTTTCCCATTAATTCACTACGTTTTTCCTTTCAGGAAAAAAGCCTTTCAGGGAACGTAACACCCCAATGGATAGAAACAGCAAGGAAAACAGAATAAAATTATCGTTAACATGTTAACGATAGTGACTTTGTAAGCGCCTAAAATGGTTAGCAAATAAGGAAATCATCCATTCAACATCCACTGTAAGACCAAACGATTTCTTAGCGTTTGGCCTCATAAACCGTAACTTAAGCTGAGTAATCTCGTAAAAATAGCCGGATTTTTATCAGCCTTGCTTGCTGACAAATGGTGAGGTATAGGTATGCGTAAAAAGTCGTGGCGATCAAAATTTATTTGGATTTCGATCAGCTTTTGACATATCTTTACAATAATTATCAGTTTTTACAAACCTAATAATCAAACCTATGAGAATCAAGTATTACATTTTAAGTGCTGTTGTCATCGGCTCGTTTTTGATTTTATTAACTTCTTGTCCACCGAAACCACCGGTCCCTCCTGTGGTTATTAAGGGAGATAGCAGCCTCCTCATATTCGGAAAGAATTTTTACGAAACGGCCGAGCTTTTTGCACAAGCCTACAAACCTAAATCTGATACCTTTGAAGAAGGTTCAACATTTAATCAGGTCGACAGAATGACATTTACATGGTCGCACCGGCTATTTCCTGACGGCGATTGCCAGAGGGCATCCATTGCTTTAAACAATTATGTTTACGAATATGATAAATATTCTGAAATCCTGCAAGACATGACTGTATTTATCCCTGACTGGGTTTCATTAGGCCCAAACGGAATGCCTTATGCCGCAAACGGCAACCAGCACGGCGTTGGTCAAATGCACAGGATTACCTTTCATCCGGGATATAATGGCATGAAAAACAAAACAATCTTTGCTAGTTCATCTTATGGTGGATTGTGGGTGACCTACGATAACGGGAATAACTGGAAAAATCTTAATACCGACCTTTTACCCTTTTGCTCGGTAGCCGATGCTTGCATTAATCCAAAAGATCCAAACCAGATTTTTATTGCCACAGGCATTGCTGATGATGGATTTGCTGCCAAATACGACCCTAACTGGTACCATGCCAACCCGATTTTTACGTTTGGGATTTATCGTTCGGGTAATAATGGAGTTACCTGGGAGGCAATTAACAATGGATTTCAGCCCGGTTTTGTTGATGGTGGAACCTGCCGCCGGATTATCATTAATCCGGATTTTCCCGACTATGTTTTTGTGGCAACAACAAGAGGTGTTTACAGGAGTGAAAAAGCAACATCGGAAAATCCGGGATGGGAAATAGTATTAAAGGCAGATGAAGCCCTGGACATCGAGTTCAGAGGACTTGAGTTTAAACCCGGTAATCCGAACGTTGTTTATGCCAGCGGAACAGATATTTATAAATCGGAAAGCAATGGCGACTATGGAACATGGAAATCGATGACTGGGTCTAAAATGGGAATTGATTTAAGGGATGACCCGAATTTCACGGTTAAAAGGATCAATATCACGGTTACGCCGGCAGCCCCCGATAGCCTTTATGCTTATGTTGAAGGCTACAAGAATGAAAATGGCGCTGCCGTTGACGGATGTAAAATCCTGTTATTTGATGGCAAGCTTTGGAACGTTATTCACAGTCAGTTTAATTCGGGTGGCGGAACCAATATATTTACTTCCGGGTACCTCGGAATTGCCGTTTCTCCAAAAAATGCCAACCAGATTTATTATGGAAATACAATTGTTTGGGGCACCGATAATTACCCGGCTTCACCTTTTGAAAAGAAAGCAGATTATTTTAACTCTTCAGGATTTCATGCAGATGTCCACGATCTAAAGTTTCAGCCTGCTTCGTTGGAAGTCCCGGTTTTGTATTGTGCGCATCATGGAGGAATCAGCGTGAAAACCATTCCATCTTCCCCGGCAGTGCAGGGCTGGACCTATAAAAGCAATGGGCTTTCGGTTGCAACCATGTGGGCTTTTGACGATGGTTTGTCGGTCTCAGATTTTGTCATGACCGCTCACCAGGATTGCGGGACTAACATTTATCAGCCCAAAAATACCTCAAACCAATGGACACAGGTCAAAGGCGGTGATGGTTATTCGGCCAGGGTTAATGATGTTGACCCGACCTTAGCATTTCATTCGGCAGGAAATAAGTCGTTTTACCGTTTCAAATCGTCAGGTTTATCATATACGACAAATACCGAGGTAAACAAATTACCTCCCGACCCCACCAATACAGGAGATCCGTTTGTGATGATTCCAAAAACTTTTCCGATGGTGAACCATCCTTCCTCGAAGAAAATGGTTTTTGGATTTGCCGAAGTTTATGAAAGGCAAATGGATATTCCACTCATCACAACACCCATTGGTGAGCTTTGGAAAATAAAATCAAACATCAACCAAACCATTCCTGAAGC
>CAJATL010000168.1 GCA_903944895.1 uncultured Bacteroidota bacterium | reverse complement strand
TGAATCACTTGAACAACGAAAAACCCAAAATAACCTCGAAAAGAAACTGGATTATCTTAGAAGAAAGCTGCTTTTAACAGAAAAACAACTTTCTCTATGTGCTTAATTATCACCAAATTCATGACAGGTTAGATGAAAGTATGAAGTAAGAAGGCAGAAGGCAGAAATAGGCAGTGGGCAGTCTGGGTTTGGTATCTTAATTTCGAAATTGAGGTTTTTTTTGGCAGATATTACATTAGTCATCCCGATAGTTATCGGGACAAAAACACTGTAAGATTCGAAATTATTTGAGTTTTGAGTCTTGTTTTTTGAGTTTTGAGTTTTGCTTTTTCTGGTTCAGGGTAATTGGAAGCGATAGCTCAGGCCGCATGAAAATGAATCCATTCCTTCGTAGCCGGCTAACAAAATGATGTGTTTTAACAGGGTGACTCTGGCTCCGGCATTCCATTTTTCGGCATCATACTCGAGCATCAGCTCAAGATATTCCATCGATTTTGGTGTGATTTTGATCCCTCCAAAAACACCAATAAACTGGTAGGTTTGAGCCTCCATCAAGTCTTCACCATAACCAAGCGAAATCCCGATGTTTTCGATAACCCTGTTCATTTTCAAATTCTTGGTGGCAACGATGTAGGTCGAGTTGAAATAATTTGCACCTCCACCTTCACCGGTAGTAAAAAAACCCTGAAATCCAACGGCAATAGCAGGGAAATAACGGGTTTCATACAACGGCAAAAGTTTTGTACAAATCATCCGGTCCCAGGTGGTTTTGTTTTCAGTTTGAAACCCACGGGGTCTTGTCATTCGAATTCCCACCTCCATGAAAGGTAAAAATCCTATATCAGCAAAGCCAACATCAAGGTCGTATGAGCCATTGTAAAATCCATAATATTTACCGCTGAGCTGATTATAGCCGATGTTTACCGATTTTTCAGGACTCAGTTCGGCAGCAGGGATACTGAAATAACCAGAGAAGCCGGTTGTTGCCTGTGCCATAGCATTTGTTGAAAGCATCCAAAAGACAATGAGGATCAAAAGTCCTGAAAGGAGCCGTAATAGTCTATTTTGCATCATAACCGTTGTAAACAATTTACACTTCATCCTCATCGTAAAACAGATCAATGATAAAATTCATCATCCTTTAAAACCATTTTTAACGGAATAATCACAGTCAACTTTTCGAAGTTAGATTTTGAACCACGAATTTGCAGGTTAAAGTGCAGAAACATCCAGATGATTGAATTTTCATGATTCTATTCAAAAACTTTTCTCATCAGCACCGAACTTGAAGCGATCACAAAGTCATTTTTTTTGATCAGGTTATTGAGCACGGCAATATTATATCCCGTCGAAACCGCATTAATAATACCGATGCCTCTGTTTTTCAGAAAGTCGATGGTAAACGCTTCGAGCATATTTGCAGTATGGTCGTGATCATAACCTGAGGCAATCCCATATTGATAGTAAATTGCTTCGGTATTCGAGATAAATGCACCCGAGCGAAATCCAATCAGCGCATCTGTATTTGAATTCACCAGTCCGAGAAGAAATTCCTTAGGGTAGGCTGTAAAAGACTTCCGCAAATTAGCCACAAGGCGGTCTTTCGAAAATTGGTGTCCGATAAGCGGATCATTCGAGAAACGATCATCATCATGGGAAGTCATCAGTATTTCGACAGATTTTTCGTACAGTTCTTCCTCACCGATCAACTCCATTTTAAACGGAAAAAATGAGCGTGTGCTGATATCCAGATCTGAAGTATTGAGACGAGTCCTGATGCGAAACTCACTGAAACTGTATCCATTTTCTTCGAGTTGATGCATCGAAAAAAGGTCGGTAGCATCAACCTCGAGGTAAATATAGGCGGGATGGTATCGTGAGATGATTTCGGCTTCGGCAGAAAGAATTTCTCCGGCGGTTTCCCACTCATGGATGCGCAACATATTCCGTCCCATCAGTTTTGATTCAGTTTTTAAAACATTAACCTGCATCGTTCAATTTTTTTTGTTTAAATCGCTGGCAAGCGGTTAAATCCATCTCGCCATGCTTTGGCAAAATTAATAACTTCCTGATGGATGCTACAAATTATTTCATTTGGATTGTTGTGATTGTTGTCGGGTTGTGATTGTTGTGATGGTTGTTGGTAACACGAAGTGGATAACCCCGATAGCTATCTGGGACAACATTTTAGAGGATAATTATGTATGAAAACATTTTACAGCGTTCTTATCTGCTTTCTAATCGATATGGAACGCGGATACTTCGACAAGCTCAGTTCGACTTCGCTCAGTGCATCACAGTGCAAGTGTTTGTTGCGCGAAGAGTTACGGATTTTAGAATCCTACAATTTCCCGATATATTCGACTGATAAACCCGTTTCTTTTGATATTTCAGAAAAGGGGATACCATATTTTTTCATTTGCCGGGCAAGTTTTATTGCAAGCATTTCTTTTTGTTTATTGGCTTCTTCTTTTTGTTTGTTTGCTTCTTCTTTTTGTTTCCACTCCTCTAATTCTCTTTCTTCAGCGGCTGCTTTTTGATCAAGGGCTTCGGCAATCTTACGGAGATACTTTGCCTCCTGTGCATCAAAAATGGTGTCTAGCTGTTCTTCAGCTTCCAGCTGGCGACGGAAATTGTCATCCATCACCGGCCCCTGAAGATATTTTACAACATCTTTAAATTCTTCGGGAATGTTTTGCAGGTCGATGATGAAATTGTTGTCGGTACACCAGGCCTGATTGAACAACACAAAGAATTTCTCCAAAAGGGTCTGACGCTTTTCAGGTAAACGCCTCACCTGTATAATGTGCGACTGATGTGTGAGGTGCTCCACAAAAAAACTTGATACTTCAATTTTTTGCTTGCTCACCGAATTGATCACATCGTGGTTTACCGTAACGGCCATGTAAGGCAAATCGTCCAGATTATAGCCAAGGATATAAATGGCGATGATGGGATAAATGGATTGGTATTCGGCGGGCTTGTCTTCGGCTACAATGGACTTATCCTCGATTTCCCGGTTTTTTGCCAGGTAACCGGAGCCCAGATAATTCCTGAACCGTTGTATGTCGGTCGGATATTTGGATTTTTGAAGTTCGATTAAAACAGTTTTCCGGCTTCCGTCGGCTTGTTTGATGATGGCTTTGAAATCGAGACGAAAAAGTGTCAGCCCTCTCCTTTCATCGGGAAGGGTGGTTTCCTGCTGGCTTAAGGCTACTTCAACAACTTCCACATCCAGAATAACCGAGAGTATTTTTTTGGCTAACTTGTTGTTCTCCATCAAATACTTGAAGGCCTTGTCGTAAAGTGGATTAATTATTCTCATGACAGATAATCTTTACGCAAAGATAGTGAAATCATAAATTAAATCATTAAAATTACGGGAGTTCAGGGATTGGTGTTTTGTGTTTGTTGTTCGTTGTTCGCCACTTCACAGACTCAAGGCTGATGTTTGAAATTTGTAATCCGGATTTATTTGTTTAGTGTTGTAATCTTAAAATTTACTTCGCAAATATACTAAACCTGCTGACCATTTTAGCGATCGACAAACAACTTGTCAATCCCGGGCTTTCGATTCCGATGAGATTGATGAAACCAGGCATTCCTTTAGCATGCTCATCTTTAATGATAAAATCACTGGTGGGGTCTCCGGGCTTTTGAAGTTTTGGCCGAATGCCCGCCTGATCGGGATGTATATCGCCTTCTTCAAGAAATGGCAGGAATTTTCTGGCTGCCTGATAAAAATCAGCTTGTCTGGTTTTCGGGACTGTATAATCGATTTTTTTATTCTCGAGAAATGTGGCATCCGGACCCAGTTTCATGCCATGGTTCAAATCGAGGGTGGCATGAACACCTAATCCGGTAGTATTTTCGTGAGGCACGGGGTAAACCAGGTGTTCGATCAGCTTATTTTTCCGGTTTCCAACGCCAAAATAGGATCCTTTCCAAAAATACAACTTATAGGATGGCTCGAAAGTTCCTGATAATCCTGCAATTTCATCTGATGCTAACCCTGCTGCATTAATCACAGTATTTGCAGTAAATGAATAGGTCCCACTGGCCTCTTTGACACTTATCAAATATCCCATTTCTAACTTTTCGATTCCAACAACTTCAGCATTATATGCAAAAGTCGCCTGATTGATTACTGCATCCGATTCCAACCGCTTCATTAATCCGTGTGAATCGACAATTCCGGTGGAAGGATAA
This sequence comes from uncultured Bacteroidota bacterium, assembly GCA_903944895.1. Taxonomy (GTDB): domain Bacteria; phylum Bacteroidota; class Bacteroidia; order Bacteroidales; family 4484-276; genus CAJATL01. The sequence goes on along the minus strand of CAJATL010000168.1, from coordinate 38,440 downwards.
AAAATGGCAGCAGTGCAAAAAATATTGGGTTCCAACTTAAGTGCCTGATCTTTTGTAAGCAAAAGTCCATCCAAAACTCCATTAATCTTCGATTGCTTAAAGACCTTCAGCAGAATTTCCTCCTCAGGCTGATCCGTTGCAACTACCAATTTCCCACATTTTTTGTGGTTTACATCCTTTTTAATACAGTAATCGTAAAGCATCCTGTTACCCTCAACACATAAGCTTGCTTTAAGGGAATCAGCAGGATAGTATATGCCTGAATGAATGACTTCGCTGTTCCTGCTGGAAGTCTCCTGCCCGAAGTTGTCATGCTTTTCGAGAACAAATACATCGGGAAATGTCTCTGAAAGTTTAGCTGCAATGGCTAATCCTACTACGCCTGCCCCAATAATGGTGATGTTGGTGTCCATGATGTTTTTTCGGGTTAGATTTGTTTTAGGTTAAAGAAGGTTCCGGGTTTTATGAATTCTGGATTCAGGGTTCTTTTTGGTAAGATTTAAACTTGTAAAAACGAAATTCGGAATGTTTTCATTTTTGGTTCCTGATATAAAAAACTACAATTTTTCAATATCTTCAATTGATAATCCCGTTTCTCTTACTATATCATCTTTTGATGCTTCATAATTTTTCATCTGCCGTGCGAGTTTGCAGAGCGCTTGTCTTTCTCTTTCTTCGGCGGCTTCTTTTTGTTTGTTTGCTGTTTCTTTTTGTTTGCGCTCTTCCTGTTCTCTTTCTTCGGCCGCTTCTTTTGATTTTTTCGCTTCCTGTTCTCTTTCCTCTGCTGCTTCTTTTTCGTCGAGGACTTCGGCTATCATTTTAAGATACTTTGCCTCCTGTGCATCAAAAATGGCGTCTAACTGTTCTTCGGCTTCCAGCTGGCGACGGAAATTATCATCCATGACCGGTCCCTGAAGGTATTTTACAACATCCTTAAACTCTTCGGGAATGTTTTGCAGGTCGATGATGAAATTATTTTCGGTGCACCAGGCCTGATTGAACAACACAAAGAATTTCTCCAAAAGGGTCTGACGCTTTTCAGGTAAACGCCTCACCTGTATGATGTGCGACTGATGCGTGAGGTGCTCCACAAAAAAACTTGATACTTCAATTTTTTGCTTGCTCACCGAATTGATCACATCGCGGTTCACGGTAACAGCCATGTAAGGCAAATCGTCGAGATTATAGCCAAGGATATAAATGGCGATGATGGGATAAATGGATTGGTATTCGGCGGGCTTATCTTCGGCTACAATGGATTTGTCCTCGATTTCCCGGTTCTTTGCCAGATAACTGGAGCCCAGATAATTCCTGAACCTTTGTATGTCGGTGGGGTATTTGGATTTCTGAAGTTCGATTAAAACAGTTTTCCGGCTTCCATCAGCTTGTTTGATTATGGCTTTGAAATCAAGACGAAATAGCGTGAGTCCTCTTCTTTCGTCGGGAAGGGTGGTTTCCTGCTGACTTAAAGCTACTTCAATAACTTCCACATCTAAAATAACCGACAGTATTTTTTTGGCTAACTTGTTGTTTTCCATCAAATACTTGAAGGCTTTGTCGTAAAGTGGATTAATTATTTTCATGACAGTGGATATTTACTCAAAGATAGCGAAAATGGGAAAATAAATGGTAAAAATTTAACACGTTAATGGTTGAGGATGGATTTGATTTGTTTTCTTAAAAAATACCGTTTTGGTAGATACTTCGTCCGGAACATCTAATTTTTATACAGATTTTTGTTTTCTCCCGACTAATCTGGACAGGTTGCGACCATCTTTTAAATAAAGGCGGTTGAGGCAAGGCCAATGATACTATTCAGATCAAGACAGGTTGCGACCATCTTTTAAATAAAGGTTCGTTCTTTATTGGAATGGAAAAATCTTTTCCTTTGCCAGGTAATCAAGAATTACATCACAATTACGGTCGTTTTCCTGGGGACGAAGGGTCAACTTGGTTGCCTGTGGAATTTCGAAAGTGATATCAACGCCAGGCATGTTTTCGATTTCGTGGGCATCGGCCTTCTGATATAATAGTGGCTTATTGTTGCGGCAAAACTCCAGGTCAGCATCCATGTAAACCAGGTGAAACCGATCCTTTCCGATGATTTCGGCTACCTGCCGGCGAATGTCTTCGTCCGGTGAGATGAAAGAACAAATGGTAATAATCCCCTGCTCGTTGAGCAACCTGGCAACATGGGCAACGCGGCGCAAATGTTCGGTGCGGTCAGCCGGTGAATAATCGAGTTCTTTGGATAACCCTGACCTTACGGTGCTGCCATCAAGCAAAACAACGGTTGCACCTTCATCGAACATCCGTTTTTCGAGCGTATAAGCCAGATGATTCTTGCCTGAGCCATGCAAACCGGTAATCCAGATCGTTGCCCCCCGCTGGTCGTAGAATTTTTCGCGTTCTTCTCTTGAAATCAGACACTCACCGCGTTCGATCTTTTTCAGATCCATGTCGGTAATCCTGGATGGCAGGTCCTGATCCTTGAGCTGATCGATGATCATCCCGACAGCACAGGTGTTGTTCGAAACAGGATCGATGAGGACAAAAGCCCCGGTACCATGGTTTTTCTTATATGGATCAAAAAACAAAGGCTTATGGCTTGTGATGACCACCCTGCCGATATCGTTCAGCGTAAACCGCTCAATCCCGGACTTCTCGAGGGTATTGACATCAATTTTATAGCGGATCGTATCAATCCTGGCTTTTGTGGTATTGGTGGTGTGCTTCAGGTAAAACTGGGTTTCCGACGACATGGGCTTCTCATCCATCCATACTAGCATGGCCTCGAAATGCCTTTCTATCTTGGGAAGGTTGTCGGTGTGGACGATCATATCACCTCTCGAAATATCAATCTCATCTTCGAGGGTCACCGTGACCGACTGCGGCGGATAGGCATAATCGACCTCTCCGTCATACGTGATTATCGAAGTAACCTTGCTCCTTTTCCCGGAAGGTAAAACACGAATTTCGTCGTCTTTGCGGATAATTCCGGAAGTCACTCTTGCCGAAAATCCCCTGAAATCGAGGGTGGGCCTGAGCACATATTGCACCGGGAAACGCAGATCAGAGAAATTCCTGTCGCTGCTCACATGCACGCTTTCCAGGAATTCGAGGAGGCTGCTGCCGTGATACCAGGGCATTTTATCCGAAACATCGACTACATTTTCGCCTTTTAATGCCGATAACGGGATAAAGTTAACATCCGGAATATCGAGGTCTGTGATAAATGAGCGGTAATCGTCGCAGATGCTGTCGAAAACCTCCTTTTTATAGCCCATCAGATCCATCTTGTTAACGGCCAGCACAATGTGCCTGATTCCCAGCAGCGACACGATAAACGTATGGCGCTTTGTTTGTGTGATCACGCCTTTTCGCGCATCGATGAGGATGATGGCAAGGTTGGCTGTTGAAGCGCCGGTGACCATGTTGCGCGTGTATTGCTCATGTCCGGGCGTATCGGCGATGATGAACTTTCGCTTTGCAGTCGAAAAATAGCGGTAGGCAACATCGATGGTGATGCCTTGCTCCCGTTCGGCTTTGAGGCCATCGAGCAATAAAGCGTAATCGATCTCCTCGCCGGCATGGCCGATACGTTTGCTGTCGCGTTCGAGTGCCTGAAGATGATCTTCATAGAGTTTTTTGCTGTCGAACAGCAGCCTGCCAATAAGCGTCGATTTTCCGTCGTCAACCGATCCGGCAGTGAGTAAACGGAGCAGATCTTTTTTCTGATCCTGATCTAAAAATTCTTTTATGTCCATTGGTTAAAATTCAAATAACAAATTACAAAATTCAAATTACAAAATTCATCCCGATAGCTATCGGGAACAAACAACAAAGCTCAAAACTCAAACAATTTTCAAATAAAGCAACAATATTAGAAACTAAAAAAAATTGGCTACTTGTGTTTATTGATGATCGCAGATAAGATTTTTAATAATTCTCCTGCTTCGTTCATTAACGATACAATTTCATCATCCGCATCAAATTCGTTGGTTTCATGAATCAACCTAAGCCAATAGGCAGATTCTTTCACCTCCTTCCTGGAAATCTTGACCCTCATTAGAAAATCTTTTGGGCTTAGTGATTCATTTGCTTCAATATAGTTGGCTCCTGTTGAACCGGAAGATTTTACCAACTGTTTTGCATCTTCAATATTTGCAATGGTTCGTGGTAATTTTTTAATAAATAGCCGAACTGCCTTTGCAAATTGAAATGTCCGCTCCTCCAAATCGTAAACATGCCTATTTTCTGATTCTTGCATCACTGTTACAAAATCTTAATGTTTTAATGTTTTGAGAATTGAAATTTGATGTTTGATGTTTGACGTTTGAGATTTGTTGTTTGAGATTTTCCCTAAAAATAACCTTCCCTTTTCTTCTGCTCCATGCTGCCTTCCTGGTCGAAATCGATGACGCGGGTGGTGCGTTCGGATTTGGTAACGGTCATCATCTCTTCGACGATTTTTTCGATGGTGTCGGCTTCAGAATCGATGGCTCCGGTGAGCGGGTAACAGCCTAAGGTGCGGAACCTGACCATCCGCATCTTTGCTTTTGCTGCAACATCGGCGGGTGTGCGGTCGTCGTCGACCATGATGAGGTTGCCGTTGACTTCGACGATAGGCCTTTCTTTGGCAAAATATAGCGGGACAATCGGAATATTTTCGAGACGGATGTATTGCCAGATGTCTAGTTCGGTCCAGTTTGAGAGTGGGAAAACCCTGATGGATTCGCCTTTGTGGATGCGTGTATTATAAATATTCCACAGTTCGGGACGTTGGTTCTTTGGGTCCCACTGGTGAAAGCGGTCGCGGAAGGAGAATATCCTTTCTTTGGCCCTCGATTTTTCTTCGTCGCGACGGGCACCGCCAAAGGCTGCATCGAATTTATATTTGCTCAGACCTTCGAGCAACGCCTGGGTTTTCATGATGTCGGTGTGGACTTTGCTGCCGTGTGTAAACGGCCCGACGCCTGATTCAAATCCTTCCTTATTATAATGAACGATCAAATCCCAGCCCTTTTCTTTGGCGTATTTATCTCTGAATTCGATCATCTCGCCGAATTTCCATTTGGAGTCGATATGCATCAATGGAAACGGGACCTTGCCGGGAAAAAAGGCCTTTTCGGCGAGGCGAACCATGACCGATGAATCTTTTCCGATGGAATAAAGCATCACCGGATTTTCGAATTCAGAAGCTACTTCGCGGATAATGTGGATGGCTTCGGCCTCCAGTTCCTGTAGATTTGTTAAACTGTATCCTGTCATAATGAATAGGTAATTTTTGGTAAAACGAGCGCCAAAAGTCTGTCGAGGCTTTCGGCAATACTAAGTTCTGCTGTATTTATGATGATGTCGGGTGTTTCAGGCCGCTCAAAGGGAGCATCAATCCCGGTAAAATTCTTGATTTTTCCGTCCCGGGCTTTTTTGTAGAGTCCTTTTACGTCGCGTTGTTCGCAGACTTCGAGGGGAGCATCAACAAAAACTTCGATAAAATTCTCTTTTCCGATGATGCCGATTGCCAGGTCCCGGATTTCTTTGGTAGGACTGATAAAACTGTTAAGCGCAATAACTCCGCTAAAAACCAGTAGTTTGGAAACTTCGGCGATACGGCGGATGTTCTCTTTACGGTCGTCGTCGCTAAAGCCCAGATTATTGTTGATCCCTGTCCGGATATTGTCGCCGTCGAGAATCTGGGTAAGATAGCCCTTATTATGAAGAATTACTTCGAGTTCTTTAGCCAGCGTAGTTTTGCCGGCACCGGAGAGTCCCGAAAACCAGACAACCTTCGAATGTTGCCTTAAAAGTTTTTCTTTATCCTGACGTGTCAGAATCTGGTCGAAAACCGGATGGATGTTGGTTGGTGAAGTCATGGAAGAGTGGAATGGTGGAAGAATGGAAGAATGTGATAATTTGAAAATTCGACAATTCGACAATGGAATAGTGGAATGTTGAGGCGTAAGCCGAAATCCCGCTTCGGCGGGAGAATGTTGGAATGTTGGAATCTGTCAGTTGTGATAGGGTTGTTTGTCACTTCGACAAGCTCAGTGCAGGTATTTGTGATTTGCTACTTGTGATTTGTTGTTTGTGATTTGTTATTTATTGCTTTCTTATCCTTCTGTCGCTCTGCGCTATTCGCTATTCGCTCTGCGATTTGAGTCTTGTTTTTTGGGTTTTGCTTTTTGTTCTTCCAGCTTTTCTGGCTTCTTTTTCACCATATCACGATCAACTTCGGCGACGAGGTTCATGCCCAACTGTTCGATCTGTAAAACAAGCTTCCCCTTCCCTACCCTGATTACTTCTCCAAAAACGCCTTCGAAAACGCCGGAAGCAATTTCGACTTTATCGCCTACCTCAACGCTGATTTTATAACCTTCGGTCTGGTTGAGAAACCGCCTGATGCCGTTGATTTCTTTCTGTCGGATTATGGCAGGTTTACCCAGATAATAAAGGTATCTCACCACTCCATAAACCGACAGGATTTCGAATCGTTGCTTTTCGGAACTTCTTACAAAGATGTAGGAGTTAAATAAAGGTACTTCAACTTTTTTCTTCCGGTCGCTCCATTGCCTGATGGTTTTATAAAGCGGCAGGTAGGTCTCGATGCCTATTTCGACAAGCCTGTTGTAAACTTTCTTTTCGGCTCGGGGAGTCGTGTAAAGCACATTCCAGGGAGCTGTATTAATTTCTTCGGTATTCAAGATTTGATGGATTTATGATTTCTGATTGATGATTGGAAGAATTCGATAATTCGACCCCCGATAGCTATCGGGGCGACAATGGAATAGTGGAATGGTGGAATGATGGAACCCCGATCCCGATAGCTATCGGGATTATCGGGGGGAATGTTGAGGCGTAAGCCGAAATCCCGCTTCGGCGGGAGTATGATGGAATGATTAAAGATCCGAATTAAAACTGCGGCTGCCGACTGGCAACTGACAACTGCTGACTGCCAACTGCCAACTGCTATTTTGAAATTTGCTATTTGAAATTTTGATTTTTGATATTTACACAGCTTCGCCCCGTCAGTCACATTTTGAAGAATGGCTGAAAAAGCTTTTTGCTACAATTTATTTAAAAACTACTTTTCTTAATTAGTTCAGAATCAATTTATCTGAATCATAAAATAAAACCGATCAAATAAAAGAAACCAAAAAAAACTGCTTTCTTTCAGTTAGCCCGGATGATCGCATAATAATAAGTAATGAACTTAAAAAATGTTCACTTGAACAACGAATTTACTCAATTCTTTATCTCAAACCGAGAAATCCTGAAAATCGAAAATCAAAGTCCTGATTTGAAGTTCCTGATTTTATGCACAATTTCGATGCTGTTGCGGGCTGCCTCAAGACCATAACCTTCGCCAGCCAGAATTTTCTGGTACGATAAGGTATGCAGGTCGGTGAACCCGTCACTGAACTCGATTTCTTCGCCTTCGACTTTAATCGAGCGATAAGTAAACTGTTTTTTTTCGAGGATTTCGGTTGGGATATCGTTAACGTCAAGGCTCAGTTTCCAATTTACACGGGCATGCTCCAGCTCCAGGTAACCACTTACTTTTTCAGGTTTCGACATTGTCACCTGAACATCGGTAACTTTTCCAAAAATCCAGCTCAGCATATCAAAAAAGTGAACACCAATATTTGTAGCAACACCGCCGGATTTTTGAATGTCGCCTTTCCAGGAGATAAAATACCAGCGGCCACGGCTTGTCAAATAGGTAAGGTCGACATCATAAACTTTATCCTTAGGCCCTTCGGCTATTTTGTTTTTGAGTCCGATCAATGCCGGATGATGACGAAGCTGCAGAATGGTGAAAATTTTACGGCCACTCTCCTTTTCGATTTCCTGCAGCGCATCGATATTCCACGGATTTAACACGATGGGTTTTTCGCAGATGGCGTGGGCGCCATTCCTGAGTGCCAGCCTGATATGTGCATCGTGCAGGTAATTTGGCGAACAAATACTCACGTAATCAACCTGTTTTCCTGGTCCTGTTCGTCGGAGTTTATCCAGGTACCTGTCGAAACGCTCGGGTTCGGTAAAGAAATCAGACTGCGGGAAAAACTTGTCCATGGTTCCAACGCTGTCGAAAGGATCAAGAGCCACCACAAGGTTGTTTGCTGTATCTTTGATAGCTTTCATGTGGCGCGGTGCGATATAGCCCGCCGCTCCTATCAATGCAAAATTTATTGGTTGTATCATTTAGTATTCGTGTTTAAGCATTAGTCATGAGGTGTAAGGCGGAAGAAGTCGGCAGTTGGCAGTTGGCAGTAGGCAGGCGTAAGGCATAAGGCGGAAGAAGTCGCCAGTTGGCAGTGGGCAGTGGGCAGTGGGCAGTCGGAAGGCGGAAGGCGGAAGAAGTTGCCAGTTGCCAGTTGGCAGTTGGCAGGCGTAAGGCATAAGGCGGAAGAAGTCGCCAGTAGGCAGTCATGAGGAGTAAGACATATGGCGTAAGACGTAAGCTGCCAGTCATCAGTAAGCAATTTGTAACAATTTTCCATGCTTCCACTATTCCATTCTTCCATTCTTCCATCTTTCCAATCTTCCATTCTTCCATTCTTCCATTCTCCCATTCATCTCCCGCCGAAGCGGGATTTCGGCTAACGCCTCAACATTCCATTTTTCCATTCTTCCATTATCAAATTGTCGAATTGTCGAATTGTTACATTTTTCCATTCTTCCATCTTTCCATCTTTCGATTCTTCCATTATCGAATTGTCGAATTGTCGAATTGTTACATTCTCCTATTCTCCTATTCTCCTATTCTCCCATTCTCCTATTCTCCATCCCCTGTGCCAATAGATCAATAATATGTATCACCTTGATAGGCAGATTTTGTTTTTTGATGTAGGCATCCATGTGCATGAGACAGGACGAATCGGTGGAAACGATGTATTCAGCTCCGGTTTGAAGGGCGTGATGTATTTTTTGCTCAGCCATAGCTGTTGAAATTGGTTCATGTTTCACAGCAAAAGTACCACCGAATCCACAACAGACATCGGTTTCTTCCATCTCGATGAGTGTAAGTCCCTTAACTTTCGAAAGTAAAATCCTTGGTTCGTCCTTCAGGCGGTATTCGCGCAAAGCAGAACAGGAATCATGGTAGGTAACTTTTGCATCGAAGGTCGCACCAACATCAACGATTTTGAGGACGTTAACCATAAAATCGGTGATTTCGTAAATATTATCCTTCAGCTTTTTGTACTCGAGATGCCAGGCGGAATTATAAAAAAGCTTTTCGTAATAGTTTTTAATAAAACCAATACAAGATGCCGAAGGCCCTACTACCGGCCTGTTTCCTGCAAAGTCACCGATAAACTTAATTCCCAGGTTGCGCGCATCGTCCCAGAAACCGTTGTTAAAGGCCATTTGTCCGCAGCAGGTCTGGTTAGTGTTATAATGTACCTTCACCCCTGATTTTTCGAGTACTTTAACCATGTTAAAGCCTGTTTCGGGATAAAACTGATCAATAAAACAAGGAATAAAAATATCAACTTCCATCACCATTAAAGTATCTATAAATTATGGTGCAAATGTAAAACTTCTGATTACATTTCTGACTTTAGCGTAGTTATTTTGAAGAGGGCAGAGCGCAAAGCGCAGAGAGCAGAGCAAAGTTGGCAGTAGCCAGCCGTCAGTCAGTTGTGGGGAGCGGGCAGTCGGAAGTCAGAAGTCGGAAGTCGGAAGTCGGGAGTCAGAAGTTGTGAGGCGTAAGGCGTTAGGCGTTAGGCGTAAGGAGTGAGGAGTCGGCAGTTGCCAGTTGCCAGTGGGCAGACGAGAGTCGGGAGTCAGGAGTCGGGAGTCAGAAGTCAGAAGTTGTGAGGCGTAAGGAGTGAGGAGTCGGCAGTTGCCAGTTGCCAGTCGGGAGTCGGGAGTCGGGAGTCAGGAGTCGGGAGTCAGAAGTTGTGAGGCGTAAGGCGTAAGGCGTAAGGAGTTGGCAGTTGGGAGTGGGCAGGTGGCAGTCGGGAGTCGGAAGTCAGAAGTTGTGAGGCGTAAAGCGTAAGGAGTAAGGAGTCAGAAGTTGGCAGTCGGAAGTCAGAAGTCGGAAGTCGGAAGTCGGGAGTCGGGAGTCAGAAGTTGGCAGTCGCCAGTGGGCAGGTGGCAGTCGGGAGTCGGGAGTCAGAAGTCGTAAGGCGTGAGGCGTAAGGCGTAAGGAGTTGGCAGTCGCCAGTGGGCAGTGGGCAGTCGGAAGTCAGAAGTCGGAAGTCGGAAGTCGGGAGTCGGAAGTCAGAAGTCGGGAGTTTTCAGGCGTAAGGAGTAAGGAGTAAGGAGTAGGCAGTCGCCAGTGGGCAGGTGGCAGTCGGGAGTCGGGAGTCGGGAGTCAGAAGTTGGCAGTCGCCAGTGGGCAGGTGGTAGTCGGGAGTCGGGAGTCAGAAGTGGTGAGGCGTAAGGCGTAAGGAGTAAGGAGTTGGCAGTCGCCAGTGGGCAGTGGGCAGTCGGAAGTCAGAAGTCGGAAGTCGGGAGTCGGGAGTCGGGAGTCAGAAGTTGTGAGGCGTAAGGCGTAAGGCGTAAGGCGTAAGGAGTTGGCAGTCGCCAGTGGGCAGTGGGCAGTCGGAAGTCGGAAGTCAGAAGTCGGAAGTCGGAAGTCGGAAGTCGGGAGTTGTCAGGCGTAAGGAGTAAGGAGTAAGGAGTAGGCAGTCGCCAGTGGGCAGGTGGCAGTCGGGAGTCGGGAGTCGGAAGTTGTGAGGCGTAAGGCGTAAGGCGTAAGGAGTTGGCAGTCGCCAGTGGGCAGTGGGCAGTCAGAAGTCAGAAGTCAGAAGTCGTAAGTCGGGAGTTGTCAGGCGTAAGGCGTGAGGCGTAAGGCTTAAGGAGTGAGGAGTTGGCAGTCGCCAGTTGCCAGTCGGAAGTCAGAAGTTGTGAGGCGTAAAGCGTAAGGCTTAAGGAGTAGTCAGTCGCCAGTGGGCAGGTAGTCGGCAGGTGGCAGTAGGCAGTCGGCAGTGGGCAGGTGGCAGTTTGATCACTGCTGGGCGCTCTGCGCTTTGCAATCTGAGTTTTGTTTTTTGAGTTTTGTTTTTTGTTTTTTGTTTTTTGAGTTTTGCTTTTTGAGTTTTGCTTTTTGTGTTTTGTCTTTAGATGTCAGCTTGCTTATTTTTGTGCAAAAAAGTGTCTTTTTGCATTCGGTAAATGATGATTTTAAAACTTTTTAATGATTTTTAACGGATTTACTGGAGAACCAAAATTAGAGCCAGAATCATTACAGACCAATCACTTTTGATTGATTTACAAATAGTAATTTAACTTATAGTTAACATTTTGCGAAAAATAGTATCAGTAAAAAAGTTTAGCCAAAAGAGTGATTTTTACTCATGATTGAGCAGAATTGTCAATTTGGCTTTCAATAAATTTTTTTTAAACTTGATTTTTAATAAAATTTTCTATATTTGCACCATATGGTAATTAATTGAAATAGCCTATGATTGAACATTACACTTATCCTCCTTCATGTTACTATTTTAAATTCTGCTTATTGACATTCAATCAATTAGCTGGTTTTTCCTTTCATTCATTTCCTTGCAAATTTTCATTTTAAATTTAATTTTTCTTATTATTAATTTAAACCTAACGTTTTATGAAAAGAGTTACAAGTTTGATTTTGTTAATGCTGTTCCTGGCGCTCGCCTGGAACACAAACGCAGCGGTGAGCACATACACCTTTGCGGGTTCATCGGGGGCCTACACTGCCCTTGCTTCTGAAACAGTGCTGTGGTCGGCGACATTTGATGATAACGTCTCTGCAGCCATTACCATTCCAAGTTTTACTTACAACGGAGTCGCCTACACAACCATGTATGTATCGGCAAACGGCTGGTTGACATTAGGTGCTGTTGCACCTTCCGGTTACGTACCTATTAGCGGCACTGGAACTTATCCGGGGGCAATTGCCCCATATGCCAACGACCTTCAAAATGCAGCCTCCGGCTCTCCAAAAATTTCGTACAACACAGCAGTTGGTAACGAGATTGTTGTTCAATGGCAGGATATAAGAAGGTATGGAACTACCTTCACAACACATATCCTGAGCTTTCAAGCCAGATTGAACACCGTAACCGGAGCCATTACATTTGTTTATGGCGGTACTATTGCAACAACAAGTACAACTGCAACCTTACAAGTTGGATTGCGCGGGGCAACAAATGCTGATTATAATAACAGAAGCACAACTACCAACTGGGCTGCTACAGTAGCCGGAGCCAGCAATGCTGCAACCTGCACATTTGCACCAGGAATTATTCCAATAGTAGGACAAACTTTCACTTTTGCTCCTGCAGATCCAAATCAACCAGTTCCTCCTTCAAATCCCAACCCTGCTAATGCGGCAACCGGAATACCCTTAAATGGTAATATTACCTGGACTTTTGGAGCAAACACACTTACCTATGACCTTAAATTTGGACCTACCGGAAACATGACACAGGTTGTTACAGGCGGCACTGCAGGTGCTACCGGATCATACACCTATTCCAATCTTACCAGCAATTCTGCTTATCAATGGCAGGTTATTGAGTATTATAATGCTTTGGTTACAAATGGAGCAATATGGAGTTTTACCACTGTTTGTGGTGCCACTACAGTCCCGTTTGTCGAAAACTTTGATAGTTACACTGTGCCTGCAGTTGGTTGCGGAGTTATTATTGACGCAAATGCCGACCTTGTTAAATGGGTTAATTCGACCACAACTCCCTATAATGGACTTAACAATCTTCGCATTGGATACAGTGCCGCCGGCGTAACGCAGAACGACTGGTACATTACTCAGGGTTTGGCTTTAACTGGTGGCCAGAGTTACGATGTTAAATTTTACTATAAAGGAGGTTCGGCAACCTATTTAGAAAGCCTTGAAGTTAAGTGGGGCGATGCACCAACTGCAGCTGGAATGACAAGCCCGGCAATATTCAGCGACGTTAGCTTTTACAAAGCAGCTTTTACATTGGGGACCGGTTCCTTCACTCCTGCAACAACAGGTACCTATTACGTAGGTTGGCATTGTTTCAGTATCGGTGATCAATTGAGTATCAATGTGGATCAAATTACCATAGCTGCTACTCCATTAGCACCTTTCTTTACTTTTATTCCTGAAACAACGATTGCTTGCGGCTACGGACCTGTTAGCGGATATTCACCTCCACAGAGTTATACTATTGCCGGAGCCAATCTTACCGGATTTCCATCCAACATCGTAGTTACCGCACCTGCAAATTTCCAGGTATCACTTGCCTCAGGTTCAGGATTTGGTAATACCGTGAATATTCCATACACTTCAGGAACTTTGGCTGCAGCTACAGTCTATGTCAGATGTGCACCAACTGCACCAATGACTTATTACACCGGAAACGTTACCCATGTTGGCGGTGGAGCTACCGGCAATGTTGCCGTTACGGGTAATTCTGATCTTTTTGCATCTTATTGCCCATCCGGCGCAGCCAGTGCAGGTGATGAAGACATTACGGCGGTTACCTTCGGCACCACCCTGAATAATACAAGTGCATGTGCCAGCCTTACAGGCTCGCAAGGTACTGCAACAGGTACAGCAGATTTGTACAGTAATTTTACTTCAATTGCAGCCACAGATATTACAGCCGCTTCTGCAGCAGCAATCTCTGTTCAGGTCACTGAGTGCGCAGGTACTGCTTATGGACATGATGTACGGGTTTACTTCGACTGGAATCAGAATGGTGTATTAACAGACCCGGGTGAAGAGTCAATTATCTGGCCATTTGCCAGTTCAAACACACACATCATTAATGCCAATATTAACGTTCCAATTACGGCAACCTTAGGAAATACTCTAATGAGGGTAGTTTGTAAAGAATCTTCAACTACCGGACCTTGCCTTGTCAGCTCATGGGGCGAAACCGAAGATTACAAAGTAAATGTTCTACAGGCACAAATAGGTAGCCTTGAAGGTTATGTTACCTCTGCAACAGCCAAAGGACCAATTGCAGGCGCCGTGGTACAATCTGGCGTATATTCTGCTACTACTGATGCAACAGGTTATTACAGTTTTCCTGTGATTGGCATTGGAAGTTACACTTTTACCTGCAGCGCAGCAGGATACCTCACTGCTACTGCTCCGGTAACCATTGTTTTAGGGCAAACAACCACACAGAATTTTGCACTTACTTTCCCAAAAATTCAGGTAAGTCCATTACTTTTCACTCAATCACTTGAGCCGGAACAAACGGCAAGCCAGGTGCTCTCGATCTCCAACGTTGGAGGTACAGGTCCTTTGGATTGGAGTGCAGTAGTTCTGCCAGTAGAACCCAGACATAGTAACTTGCAGATATTAAAACAAACTCAACCAAAAACAGTTGCTTCATCCGATGAAGTTGATCCCAATCCTTCCAATTATAAACCTGAGGCTACTGATGAAGTGTTTGATCTTTTGGGTTCTTTCCCTGTTCATGATGTTGCGGGTACATACGCAGTAGCATCTGATGGTAATTTCCTTTACACAGGCAGGTGGAACTTAAATCAATATGACAAATACAATTTGGATGGAACATGGATTGAATCATTCTCAATTCCGGGAGCTGGTCTTACAAGAGATCTGGCTTATGATGGTCAGTACTTTTATGGCTCACCCAACAGTGCAGTAATTTATCAGATGGATTTTACAACCAAAACATTGGTAAGTACAATCACTGCAACAGGTAGTCAGGTTCGTGGTATTGCTTACGATCCTGATAATGACGGTTTCTGGGTAACTGCAGCAAGTTTTACGGGGCCATTCAGACTAATTAACCGTTCAGGAGCAGTAGTACAGACAGTTACTCCTGCATTTGGTGGAATCAGCGGACTTGCTTACGACAATGTTACACCAGGAGGTCCGTTTATTTGGGCCTATACACCTGCAACTGGCACAAATACACATATTATTATTCAGGTTGATATGACGGGTGCCACTGTACAGACATTTAATTTAGCTGCTTTCGGAATAACAGCAGCAGCAACTTCTTCAGGAGGCCTTGAAATTTCCGACGGTGCTGTACCTGGAAAATGGTCAATTATGGGTGTATCACAAAATGATGTGGTTTGGATATTAGAACTTGCCAATGCTGGTCCTAAATGGATTTCACTGGACAATTATAGTGGAACCGTGAATCCGGGTGAATCTCAAGATGTTAATGTTAATTTTGATGCTACCGGACTTATTGACCCTTCAACTCAGTCAGCAATAATTAGCATTGACCATAACGCTCTTCCTGATGCAAAAGGAAGCATTGAAATTCCGGTAACATTAAATGTTGCCTGGTTAACAGCTCCTGCTGTGGCTACCAATCCATATCCTGCAAATGGTTCAACACTTGTTCCTACCCAGCCTGTATTTAGCTGGACCAATGGAGCAAGAACCGATTCGGTCAGGATTAAGATCACAAAACCACCGTTGACCACTGTTTATCAATCACCATACTTTGCCGGTAATTCATGGGATGCTGCCTCAATAAATCTGAAATTATTAAAGCAAACCACCTACAACTGGCAGATTACCAGCAAAAACTCAGCCGGTACAACTTTAGGTACAGTCTGGACATTTGGTACCAAAGGTGAAGGAACACTTAATGGAACTGTTACCGATGCATACAACAATCAGCCTTTGGAAGGTGTTGTGATTACTGCTGACGAACTCAGATCATTAAGTGATACAACAGATGCCAATGGTTTTTATGAGTTCTTAAAAGTTCCTGAAGGAAACTACACTGTAAAAGCTGAATTGGAAGCTTATGTAACACAGACTGCACCAGTTGTAGTACTTCCGAACTTAACGACTACAAAAAACTTTGCACTGAACTTGTATCTAACTCCACCGGCAGGTTTACAAGCCCATGTTGTTGATTATTTTGATGTTCACCTTTCTTGGATTGGCCCGGGAGGATTTACACCTGCATGGCTTACCTATTCGCAGGATGCCATTTCAAATTCGATCGGTGTTAATGGCCCGGCCAACTTTGATGTTGCAGCACGGTTTTTACCTGCCGACCTGGCTCTTCTCGAAGGTGGTTCGGTAACGAAAGTACAATTCTGGCCCGGCGAAGCAGGAACAGTTTGTACCTATACCATTAAGATTTGGGAAGGTGTATCTCCACCAACATTGATCTACTCAGAGGTAATATCTACTGCATCAATTGTTACTGACGTATGGAATGAATTAACACTACAAACACCAGTTGCCATTGATGCCACCAAAGAACTCTGGGTTGGATACAATGTTAATACAACTGCTGGTTATCCTGCTGGTTGTGATGCCGGTCCTCAGGATGAAGGTTTGGGTAATATGATGTATTGGAACGGTGCCTGGACAACACTTACAGCACTTAATGTAGCTCTCACTTACAACTGGGCTATTAAAGCTTATATTGACGCCGCCAAAGGTGCCTCAATGCCACAGCCTGTTGTTAACAATACTTCAAAGGTTATCAATACCGGAACATTGGTATCAAGACCAGTTTTGGTTGATCCTCCAACAGTTTCGATTACCGAAAATGGCGGAACAAGGCCTCTGACCAGTTACAACATCTATAGGGATGGTAGTTTGGTTGGTAATTCAACAGGCTTATCGTATGATGATTTTAACCTTGCAGCAGGCGACTATGCCTACACCGTTAAGGGAGTTTATCCTCAGGGCGAATCGGCAGCTACACTTCCTGCCTATGTTAGTATTATGCCTCCTCCTACACTCATCACAGCCGAACAGGCCGGTCTTGAAATTTTCCTTGAATGGGAAAGTAATCAGGAAAAAGCTGCAAGGGCACTCACTGCAATTGAAGGCAATACCGGAAATATGGCAAATGGAAAACAAATGAATTCCAAAGCCAATAAAGCTGAGTTACTGCACGGACCTACCATGGTTGTTGAAAACGGATCAGGCAGAGCAATTGGCGACGATTGCACCAATCCTATCGTAATCGGAGCATTACCATACACCGATGCAAATACTACCTGCGGACGCGGTAATACCTACGATGCGACCTGTCTTGGATATTATGATGGTGGTGAGGACATTATTTATCAGCTTGTTCTTACCGAAACAAAAACCATTAAGTTTACCATGACTACTACCGATACCTGGACAGGAATGTTGGTTACTGATGCATGCCCTCCGGGAGCAACCTGTATTGCAACAGCCACCAATGTTAGTGCAGGTGGAGTTACCATTACCCAGCAACTTGCTGCCGGTACTTATTACATTATGATGGATACCTGGCCAACACCAAATTGTATCGCAGCCTTTAACTTCACTGTTGAAGATTATACTCCTCAACCCGGTGAATCCTGTGAATTAGCAATTCCTGCTGTTGTTGGTTTAAACACTGCACCTCAGGCACCTTACTGGTTCGAATTTACACCTACCGAAAACAAAGCAATCACAATTTCCTCCTGTCTTGATGGACAGGAAGTTGATACTGACCTGGAAGTTTATGATGCTTGCGGTGGTTTGTTAGTTGCCGCAAATGATGATTTACTCGAAGGTTGTGTATCTTATGAGTTTTCATCTGGCGTTACCTTTAATGCAGTTGCAGGCATTACCTACAAGATATCCTGGATTGATACCTGGGAAACTACAGGATTTGACTTCACTATTGAACTTGGTGAACCTTGTCTTGTTGAGTGCCCGGTTGGCTCATTAGCTGAAGGCGAACTCTGCGGCCAGGACTTAAACAGTGGTTGCAATGCTTTAACTCCTGCAATTCCTACTTATACTCCAATTTCGATTGGCGATGTTTATTGTGGTTCAGCATGGGCCAATGGCGGTTCGAGAGATACCGACTGGTATGAATTGACCATTGAGACACCAAAAACATTAACATGGACAGTTTCTGCCGAATTCCCTGTATTAGCCTTTATTATTGATGGAAATGCAGCGTGTGCTGGTCTTACCATTTTAGATGATGCAACTGCAATGGCTTGCGGCACTGCCGTAGCTACAGCAACTGTACCTCCGGGAAAATACTGGCTATGGGTTGGAAACCAGCTTTTTGTTGGAAATCCATGTGGTAATTATAATAATTACGTGGCTGAGCTTACCGCAGTTGATGCTTTCCTTCCATACTACAATGTATTCCGTGATGGATCAGATATCGCCAATGTTTATGGTAACACCTATTATGATGGTGATGTTGTGATGGGTTCGGAATATTGCTACACAGTAAGTGAAGTAATTGCTCCAGCTACCGGTGGTGAAACCTTACAATCCAACGAACTTTGCGTTACTGTTGAATGCCCTGTTCCTACAAATCTTGCTGTTAGCAATGTTACAACAAACTCAGCAACCTTGACCTGGGCTGCAGGAAGCAACGAGCTCACCTGGAATTTAGTTTATGGTCCGGTTGGTTTTGACCCACTCACCGAAGGTACATTAGTTCCTGATTTAGCAGCTAAAACATACGTGTTAGGCAACCTCGATTCGTTTACCGGCTATGATGTTTATGTTCAGGCCAATTGCAGCGAAACTTACATCAGCGAATGGGCTGGCCCAGTAAGCTTCCTTACTTCGTGTGAATACGCATGTGATTACACCTTCATCCTGAAAGATACTTACGGTGACGGCTGGAATGGTGGATTAATGCAGGTTCGTCAGAACGGTTTGGTCGTAGCTACATTAGGAACTTTATTTACATCCGGTGCAACCTTTACGCAATATGTATCGATTTGTGACGGTTTCGATTTCGACGCATTCTGGAGTTTTGCTGGTTCGTGGCCAGCAGAAATGGGATTACAAATTATCGATCCTGCCGGCACTACTTTATACAATGTCAGCCCGATTGGCGCCGGTCTTGTAGGAACTGTACTATACGCAGGAATTGGCGAATGCCCTCCATGTGCTATTCCAACAGCGCTTACAGCAACCAATTTTACCATGAATTCAGCCGACCTTGGATGGAATTCAGCAGGTACACTCTGGAACATCGAATATGGTGAATTTGGATTTGTACAAGGTGAAGGTACTTTAGTTCCTGGTGTTGTTGCCAATCCTTACACACTGGGTGGATTAGACGCTTCAACAACCTATTCATTCTACGTTCAGAACGATTGCATCGATTTGCAAAGTGACTGGGCTGGCCCTTATACTTTCACAACAGCATGCCCATTATCAGGTCTTCCATTTAGTGAAGATTTCGAAGGTGTTGTATTCCCGCCAGCTTGCTGGAATGCATACGACATCGACGGTTTGGGAACATTTTGGTCAAGTTCGACAACCTATGCCCATTCTCCGACACATTCAGCAAAACATGGTTATAGTACTGCTGATCCATTAGGACAAGATGGTTGGTTGGTTACACCTGGTTTAGATTTAACGACAGTAACAGCACCTCAATTATCCTTCTGGGATTATGTTGCATTCCCGACATATTATTTTTACAGAGCAGTTTATATTTCGACCGGAAGTGCCGATCCTGCTGATGGCGACTTTGTAGAGTTCTATGAAATGGGAGAAGGCGTTGCTGCCTGGACAGAATGGAACCTCGACTTATCAGCCTATGCTGGTGAAGTTGTTCACATTGCTTTTGTTTACCAGGGATATGATGCAGATGACTGGTACATTGATGATGTTTCAGTTTACGAAGTTGTACCTCCAACACAGGTTATCCCGATGCCTTTAGGCTGGAATGGATGGTCATCATTCATTGCACCTGCTGCAAAAGCAACTTTTGCCGGAATTGTAGCTCCTGTTGCTGCTGATATGATCATTTCGCAGTACTTCGGAAATCTTTACTGGCCAGCTTACGGTATCAACACCATGGGTGATTTCTCAAATGCTCACGGTTATCTTACCAAAATGTCAGCCCAGGCTTCGTTGACCATTACTGGTGATTATGCTTCTACAACAGTTGCTGTAAATGCCGGATGGAACATTTTCCCTGTACTCTCAACATGTAACGTTGATGCAGCCGAACTGCTCAATATTGATGGTTTCGTAATCGCAGTTGAAATTGCCGGAAACGGTGTTTACTATCCTGCCTATAACATCAATACCTTGCTTGAGCTGGTTCCTGGCAAAGCTTACTATGTTAAAACGACTGCTGCCGGTACATTCACCTTCCCGGCTTGCGTTGCCGACAAGGGTTATTCTTACAACAAGCCTGTCCGCAGCGAAAACATCACCAACTGGAACGATGTTAGCTATACCGGCGTAAGCCATACGGTTATCTTCAGCGAAAACACATCTTCATTGCTCGTAAACGGCGACGTTATCGGAGCCTTTACAAACGGTGGATTGTGCGCTGGTATGACGATTGTTAACAGCACCACAACGGCTATGTCGCTCTTTGCTGATGATATCTCCACAAATGATGTTGATGGTTTTGCCGAAGGCGAAATGCTCAACTTCCGCGTGATGCGTCCATCAACCAACGAAGAATTTATTCTTGACGTTACCTACAATGTTCAATCACCAAATTTTGATGGCTTGTTTGCTGTTAGTGGTTTATCGGTTATCGATAACTTCACCATGAGCATCACCGGCATCAATAACCCGTCATTGAGCGGACTCTCCATTTATCCAAACCCATCAACCGGTATTTTCAATATCAGCGTTAATGGCATGGATAACAATATCGATTATGTAATTATGAATGCTCAAGGGCAGCAGGTTGTTGAAGGCAAATTACTGAATTCTCAGGAAATCGACCTCACTTCCCAACCTAAGGGTGTTTACTTCATTAAGTTTACTGGCAACAGCGTTCTCCGTATCGAGAAAGTTGTGGTTAAATAAAACCTTTTGAAGGAAAATTTAAAAGCCCCGCCGCAAGGTGGGGCTTTTTTTTTGCCGACGTTTAAAGGTTTCACCTTTTCTTAATCTTAAAGGTTTCACCTTTTGAAAAGGTGAAACCTTTTGGTAACCTGACAGCGTCCAAAGGACCTGTCAGCGTTTATAGGAGAAAGTAGATGAATCCATCCAAATAAAAATAATTTGTGACTATTTGCAGTTTCGGAAAATACTTTCCTGAGTTTTTCAACTGGTTTACTTAAACGCCGCCATCAGCAAATCGATATCCTGGAAAGGAAGGTCGTAATATTCGGAGATAAATTTATTTACCAAAATGCCGTTAAAAAGATAAACTCCCTGCCTGAAAAAGTAATCAGCTTCCCACAACTTTTCGAGGCCACCCAGCTCGCCGGCTTTTAACAATACCGGAGCGAAAAAATTGCTGATGGCCACCGAGGCAGTCTGTGGAACCCGGGAGGCAATATTGGGAACGCAGTAGTGCGTAACTCCGTGTTTCCTGAAAACAGGGTCGCTGTGGGTGGTGATGTGTGAAGTCTCAACACAGCCGCCCTGATCGATGCTGACATCCACAATGATGGCGCCCTCCTTCATCTGGGCAACCATTTCCTCGGTTACCAATATTGGGGCCCGCTGATGTTTTGAATGAACGGCACAAATTAAAACATCGGCAGTTTTGAGGGAATTGATGAGTTCTGAAGTCTGAATTGTTGAAGTATAAATATTTTGATGCAGCCGTGATTGAAGCTGGCGGAGTTTGTAAATGGAGTTATCGAAAACTTTTACAAAAGCGCCAAGACCGAGGGCTGTGCGGGCAGCATATTCGCCAACGGTGCCGGCGCCAAGTATCAGAACCTCCGAAGGCGCGATGCCGGTAAATCCTCCAAGCATCCTGCCGGTACCGTATTCGGGATGACTCAGATATTCAGAGGCGATGTGGATCGAAGTGGTTCCCGCAATTTCGCTTATCGAGCGCACTACAGGCGCAGCATTGGTTTTATCTTTGATTGATTCGAAAGCAATGGCTGTCATTTTTTTCATGACCAGCTTTCTGAAATATTCTTTGCTGTGCGAACCCAGGTGAAGTGCCGACAAAAGTATCTGGTTTCCCCGCAGCAGTTGAATTTCGCTCATCGAGATTGGTGCAACTTTAAGGATGATATCCGTTTTAAAAACCTCCTCAGCCGTCGAAACAAGCGTTGCTCCTGCTTCGGAAAAATCTCTGTCGGCAAAGTGTGCGGCCTCACCTGCACCTCTTTCTACAACAACCTCATGGCCATTATCGACCAGGGTTTTAATCGCATGAGGAATCAGTGAAATCCGCCGCTCCTGAAAAGAGGATTCTTTCGGAAGGCCAATTTTTAAACTTTTACCCCACTTTCGGGTTTCCAGTTTTTCTTCCTGTGGCATCAACGATTCACGGGCTGAATAATTCACATAACCATTACTTTGAGGTCCCATCTTGAGTATTGTAGTTAAATCCTGTTTATCAAAATTAAAAATATTTTAAACGCCTCCTCCGAAAAGATGCCTAAAAAGTAAAAATCCTTCGTCCACTTGCTTCATCTTCTTCAATTTTTACTTCAACGGCGCCAGGCGGGAGCAATTCTTCAACCATTTCGGGCCATTCGATGAGGCAGAAACTACCGCTGTAAAAATAATCCTCATAGCCAATATCCATAACCTCTTCCAGTTTTTTGATCCGGTAAAAATCGAAGTGAAACACACTTTCACCTTCCGGGGCCACGTATTGGTTGACCAGCGCAAAAGTTGGGCTGTTAACTGTTTCGGTAACGCCAACGCTTGCGCAGAAAGCCTTGACAAATGTTGTTTTTCCGGCACCCATCCGGCCATAAATTGCAAAAATCCGTGCCGAAGGATGTGCCTCTGACAATGCCTGCGCAACCTTTGGCAGGTCATCGGGTGAAGAGGAAATGATCTGATGCTTCATCTTGATATTTTTAACAAAGTTAGTGAACTTCAAAGAAAAAAGGCAACCTAATTTTAAGGCTGCCTTTTATTACAAATGAAATAAGCATGATTAAAATAATTATTAAACACCCGCAGTAATGATTATTTTAATCATGCGATTCCATCTGACAATAAAAAAACAAATTATAACCAGATGAAAACTTATTTTGCTTTGAGCCGGATGAACGGAATCAGCACCTCCTCCATCGAAACACCGCCATGCTGGAAAGTGTTGCGGTAATAGTTTACATAATAATTGTAGTTGTTGGGATAGGCGAAGAAGTCGTTGTTCTGGCAAAAAATGTACGATGAACTCACATTCATTTTGGGCAGATAAATGTCGGAAGGATTTCTTACTTCAAAAACCTCCTTTTTGTTGTAATTCAAACTTTTGCCAGTTTTGTAGCGGAGGTTTGAATTGGTGTTGCGATCGCCGATGACTTTAACAGGATTTTGCACCCTTACCGAGCCGTGGTCGGTGGTGAGGATAACATTGGCGCCTTTTTCGGAGAGATACCTCATAATTTCGATGAGCGGCGAATGCTGGAACCACGAGATGGTGAGCGACCTGTATGCCGGCTCGTCATCGGCAAGTTCGCGGATGATTTCCATTTCGGTGCGGGCATGCGAAAGCATGTCAACAAAATTGTAAACGATGATGTTGAGATTATTCTTCATCAGGTTTGGCAGCGTTTCTACGAGCCTGCGACCAGCATTAAGATTCAGGATTTTATGGTATGAGATTTTGAGGTCTTTTCCATGGCGTTTAAGCTGCTCGGCAAAAAGTTCCTGTTCAAACTGGTTTTTGGTACCTTCTTCGTCTTCGTTAACCCAATATTGCGGGTATTTTTTTTCGATTTCAGAGGGTAATAATCCCCCGAAAAGCGCATTACGTGCAAACTGCGTTGTGGTGGGCAGGATGCTGTAATAAATTTCGTCGCTTTCGATGCGGAAATACTCTTCGATAATGGGTTGCAGCACTTTCCACTGGTCGTAACGCATGTTATCGATCAGAATAAGAAAATCGTTGCTATCCTTGGTGAGGCGCGGCAAAACCTTGTCTTTGATAACCGTGTGCGACTGAGCTGGTTTATCGCTGCTGCGGCCATTTATCCAATCGACATAATTTTTCTCGATAAATTTCGAAAACATTTTGTTGGCTTCTTCCTTTTGCATCCTCAAAATGTCGTTGATGCCCTCGTCGTCGTTTTTAGCAAGTTCAAGCTCCCAGCGCACCAGTTTTTTATACACATCAACCCATTCTTTGTGATTGAGGTTGTTGGAGATTTCCATGCCAATATTCCTGAACTCCTGCTGATAGGCGAAGCTCCGTTTTTCGCTGACGATTTTTTTATTTTCGAGGTTCTTTTTAAGGCTTAACAGGATCTGGTTTGGTTTTACCGGTTTTATCAGGTAGTCGGCAATCCTCGATCCGATGGCATCTTCCATGATGGCCTCTTCTTCGCTTTTGGTGATCATCACCACCGGGAGGTTGGGCTGCATAGCTTTTATCTCCGAGAGTGTTTCTATCCCCGACAATCCGGGCATATTCTCATCCAGAAAAACGATGTCAAAAGGCTGCTCTTTCAGAAGATCGAGGGCATCGCTGCCATTATTTGCTGTTGAAACATCATATCCTTTTTGTTCGAGAAAAATAATATGCGGTTTCAGCAAATCAATTTCATCATCTGCCCATAAAATTTTGATTTTGTCCATAAATAATTTTGGATTAATTTTTAGATGTATTTTTGCTACCTTCAAGTCTGCTAATAAACAGGTGCTTTGGTTTAAATATTTTAAAGCCTTAGTATTTTTTAACATAACAAAAGCCAGATGGCTGCTGTGGCAGGCAAATTAGAAAACTGAGGCGGGAAAATGAACTTTAAAATCTTATCATAAAAATAGTGGACGCAAACAACCGGAATAAGAAAAAAATCCTGAACGACCCTGTTTACGGGTTTATCTCGATTCAGGATGACCTGATTTTCGATTTGATCGAGCACCGGTATTTCCAGCGGCTCAGGCGGATAAAACAACTGGGATTGACGCACCTGGTTTATCCCGGGGCGCTGCATACGCGCTTTCATCACGCCATCGGCACCATGCACCTGATGCACCAGGCCATCGAGGTGCTCCGCTCCAAAGGTCACGAAATTACCAGGGATGAGGAAAACGGAGCGCAGATCGCCATTTTGCTCCACGACATCGGCCATGGGCCTTACTCGCACACTCTCGAAAATTCGATTGTGGCCGAAATAAGCCACGAAGAACTTTCGCTGATTTTTATGGAGCGGCTGAATACCGAGTTTTCAGGTGCGCTCAACACAGCCATCGCCATCTTTAATAATGATTACCCCAAACATTTTCTGCATCAACTAGTTTCGAGCCAGCTCGACATGGACCGCCTTGATTACCTCAAACGCGACAGCTTTTTTACCGGCGTCTCCGAAGGAGTTATCAACACCGACCGCATCATTAAAATGCTCGATATGGTGGATGATGAGCTGGTTGTAGAAGCAAAAGGCATCTATTCCGTCGAAAAATTCATTATTGCCCGCCGGCTGATGTACTGGCAGGTTTACCTCCACAAAACCGTGCTTTCGGCCGAAAATATGCTGATGCAGGTTATCCGGCGCGCCAGATTTTTAGCTTTGAATGGTGAAAAACTCTTTACCACCGACGCTTTCGGCATGTTTCTCCAAAATGAAATTGGTAAAGATGATTTTATTAAAAATCCTTCCATCCTCGAAACCTTTGGCGAACTGGATGATTTTGATGTTTTTGCTTCGATAAAAATGTGGACAAAAGCCAACGACAAGGTGCTTTCGACGCTGTCGCAAAACCTGGTGAACCGGCAATTGTT
Source organism: uncultured Bacteroidota bacterium (assembly GCA_903944895.1). Lineage (GTDB taxonomy): Bacteria > Bacteroidota > Bacteroidia > Bacteroidales > 4484-276 > CAJATL01. The sequence goes on along the minus strand of CAJATL010000168.1, from coordinate 12,875 downwards.
CCGCAACGAAATACAAAACAAACATTTCAGCCAGGAATTGGTGACCGGTCTGAAACAAAAAACCGCCACACTTTATGGCATCAGTCCGGCGGATGCTGATTACTTTGTTTTCTCGGATATTGCGCGCAACAGTGCGTACAACCCTTTTAACGACAGGATTAACATCTTGTTCCGCGACGGGAAAGTTCAGGACATAACCGAAGCTTCCGACCAGCTCAACATCGAAATACTTTCGAAAACCGTAACCAAATATTTTTTGTGCTACCCAAAACAGGTCGCTGGTTTATGATAAAATGAACCAGCTAATTCCCCGAAAATATTGGATTCCGGCGTTTTTTTGTCTGATATGCTCAATATTTGGTATCTTGCAAGGCTTTTTTAAAATAATACAATTTGAAAATGAATTTTAAAGCGAAAGAAATTGCTCAAATGCTTGGTGGTATCATCGAAGGTGATGAAACCGTGAGCGTAAATACCATCTCAAAAATCGAAGAAGGTAAGCCAGGCTCCATTTCCTTTCTGGCTAATCCAAAATACACCCAGTTTATCTATTCAACAAAGGCTTCGATTGTAATTGTTGACAAAGATTTTCAGCCCGAAAGTCCGGTCAGCACCACCCTCATCAGGGTCGAAAGCGCTTACGTGGCTTTTGCGAGCCTGCTTGATTTTTACAACAATGCAAAAAAGGAGAAAAAAGGCATCTCATCGCTTGCTTTTGTTTCTGAAACGGCGACTGTTGGAAAAGATGTTTACATCGGTGAGTTTGCCTACGTTGGTGAGCATGTTCAAATTGGCGACAATGCGAAAATTTACCCCCAGGCTTTTGTTGACCTGAACTCAAAAATAGGGAAAAGCACAACTATTTTTTCGGGTGTAAAAATTTATCCGGATTGCGAAATAGGAAACGACTGTATCCTTCATTCCGGTGTAGTTATCGGCGGCGATGGTTTTGGCTTTGCTCCGCAGGAAGACAAAAATTATAAAAAAATCGCCCAGATCGGGAACGTTATCATCGAAGACGATGTTGAAATTGGCGCCAACACCACTATCGACAGGGCTACGCTCGGCTCGACAATTATCCGGAAAGGCGTAAAACTGGATAACCTTATCCAGATTGCACACAATGTCGAAATTGGCGAAAACACGGTGATAGCATCACAAACAGGGATTTCAGGCTCAACAAAAATCGGCAAAAACTGTATGATTGCCGGCCAGGTTGGAATAATCGGCCACATCATTATTGGTGATAACGTTAAAATTTCGGCGCAGTCCGGTATTTCAACATCTGTAAAAGATGGGATAATCCTTTTTGGATCACCGGCTTTTGAGGCTTCAAAATATCGCAAAGCTTATGTACATTTCCGTAATCTCGAAAAAATCGTTGCCCGCATTGATAGGCTGGAGGCACTGGCGAAAAGAGATTAAGTTACGCAAAGGATCGAAATCACATTAATTTCTCCTAACTTCTTTAATTTGAAATTTTTGATACTTTTGCAGCCCTAAAATGGAATTTTTGTTAACCATTTTTTTATCGATAGCTTATGATGCAAAAAACGATTAAAAAAGCCGTTTCTGTTAAAGGCCTGGGTCTGCACACCGGCAGGGAAGTTAACCTGACTTTCAGGCCGGCACCTGTAAACCACGGGTATGTTTTCAAACGTACCGACCTGGAAGGCTCACCCGAAATTCCGGCTGATGTTAAATTTGTAACCGACACTTCCCGCGGAACTACCCTCGAACATAATAATGCGAGCGTTCAAACCATCGAGCATGTGCTTTCATCGCTGGCCGGCCTCGAAATCGATAATGCCATCATCGAGATGGATGGGCCGGAAACGCCAATTATGGACGGCAGTGCCAGGTATTTTGTAGAGGCGCTGATCGATGCAGGGATCGAAGAACAAAATGCCGAAAAAGACTTTTTTGTTATCGAATCGGTGATCAGTTTTGCTGACCCTCAGAATAAAGTCGAGATTATCGCAATCCCGGCACAGGATTTTAAGGTTTCGGTGATGATTGATTTTGAAAGCAATGTGCTGACATCGCAAAACGCAAACCTGAATAAAATCAGCGATTTTCAAAAGCAGATTGCCCCTTGCCGGACTTTTGTGTTTTTACACGAACTCGAATATCTTCTCAAAAATAATCTTGTCAAAGGCGGCGACCTCAACAACGCCATCGTTTTTGTGAACAAAGCCGTCGGCCAGGATGAACTCGACCGGCTGGCCGGATTATTTAACAAGCCAACAGTTGCCGTAAAACCCGAAGGCATTCTCAACAACCTCGACCTTCATTTCCCCAATGAACCTGCCCGTCATAAACTCCTCGATGTAATCGGCGACCTCACACTTGCCGGAAAACCTATCAAAGGGCACATCATCGCCACCAGGCCAGGCCATAAAGCCAACGTTGAATTTGCAAAACTTCTCCGTAAGGAAATCGAAAAATCAGCTCAGGAAAAAATTCCTGTTTACGATCTGAATAAGCCACCGCTTTTCGACATTCAGGGAATCATGCGATTCCTCCCACACCGGCCTCCATTTTTGTTTGTTGACAAAATTTTGGAAATGAGCAAAGAACATGTTGTGGGCATCAAAAATGTGACCATGAACGAAACCTTCTTTGTAGGCCATTTTCCTGATGAACCTGTTATGCCAGGCGTCATTCAGATTGAAGCGATGGCGCAGACAGGCGGCATTCTGGTGATGAATTCGGTACCTGATCCTGAAAATTATCTTACCTTTTTCCTGAAAATTGATGGGGTAAAATTTCGGAGCAAAGTTGTTCCGGGAGACACCCTGCTTTTTAAACTCGACCTGATCGCCCCGATACGTCGCGGCCTCTGCCACATGAGAGGCGTCGCCTACGTTGGAAATAAAATAGTAATGGAAGCTGAGATGCTTGCACAAATCGTTAAAAAACAAGTAAAATGAATCAACCTTTAGCATATGTTCATCCCCAGGCAAAAGTTGCAAAAAATGTTGTGATTGAGCCTTTTGTAAATATCGAAAAAAACGTCGAAATCGGTGAAAGCACCTGGATAGGTTCCAATGTTACCATTATGGAAGGTGCCCGGATTGGAAAAAACTGCCGGATTTTTCCTGGGGCCGTTATAGCAGCCACCCCACAGGATTTAAAATATGAAGGTGAGGATACAACCGTAAAAATTGGCAACAACACAACCATACGTGAGTTTGTTACTATCCATCGTGGCACAAAAGCCAATATGGAAACCGTTATCGGTGATAATTGCCTGCTCATGGCATACGTTCACGTTGCCCACGACTGCATTATCGGGAACAATGTTATCCTGGCCAATGCCGCCACCCTTGCAGGCCACATCACCATCGACGATTATGCGATTGTTAACGGCCTGGCTGCAGTTCAGCAGTTCATCCGGATAGGAGCGCATTGTTACATTTCGGGAGGAGCAATGGTCCGCAAAGACGTCCCGCCATTTAGCAAGGCTGCCCGTGAACCACTGTCGTATGTGGGCATCAACTCCATTGGGTTACGTCGCAGAGGTTTTACAAACGATCGGATCAACGCCATTCAGGACATTTACCGTTATATTTACCTTAAAGGATACAATGTTTCTCAGGCTGTTTCGATAATCGAAGCCGACTTTCCTGCTACACCCGACAGGGATGAAATTCTAACCTTCATTCAAAAATCCACCAGTGGTATCATGAAAGGCTATTCGCGAATTGATAAAAAGAATGGTTAGATTGGTGTTTGATCAGATAATAAATGGCTTACCTTTTCCAAATAAAATAAATTCAATTAGATAATCAATAAATTCAGCATTAACTTTTTCAACAGTATATTTTATGGCAACAACAGCAGATTTCAGAAACGGACTGGTGATCGAATTCAACGGAGAATTGTACACCATCGTCGAGTTTCAGCATGTTAAACCTGGCAAAGGCGGCGCTTTTGTCCGTACAAAATTAAAAAACCTCAAAACCGGCAGGGTAATTCCCAACACCTTTAATGCAGGCGTTAAAATCGAAGTTCAACGTGTCGAACGCCGCCCCTACCAGTTTTTATATAAAGATGGCTCCTCGTACCATTTTATGCATACCCAGGACTATGAGCAAACATTTATTGATGAAGCAATCATCGACGCTCCTCAATATCTTAAAGAAGGACAGGAAGTGGAGATTCTTTTCCACGCCGATACAGAAACAGCGCTTTCGTGCGAACTGCCTTCGTACGTTGAGTTGGAGATAACTTACACCGAGCCTGGTGAAAAGGGAAACACAGCTACCAACGCACTTAAGGAAGCAACCGTTGAAACGGGTGCATTGGTTCGTGTTCCGCTTTTTATCGAAACCGGCGAACGCATCAAAGTTGATACCCGCACTGGTGTTTATTCAGAAAGAGTAAAAAACTAAACTTTTAAAGAAATACAAGACCGGGCACAGGCTTATCGCAGCTTGTGCCATTTTTTTACCAGATTGTAAACGTGTTAATCAAATAACAAATGAAATTAGACAGGAATTATTCGATCGGCGAATTAGCCGATTTTTTAAGTGCTAAAATTGATGGTGATCCAAATCATCAGGTTTCAGGAATCAACGAAATCCACATGGTTGAAGCCGGAGATCTCACCTTTGTCGATCATCCGAAATATTACGACAAAGCGCTCAACTCGAAAGCTACAACAATTCTTATTAACAAAGAAGTGGAATGCCCCGAAGGAAAAGGTTTAATCATCTCGACCGACCCGTTCGGTGATTATGTGAAATTGGTCAGAAAGTTCAGGAGTTTTCAGCCTTCATCAGCATTTATTAGTCCATCGGCAGAAATTGGTGAAGGAACCATGATTCAGCCAGGCGCATTTGTGGGAAACCATGTAAAAATCGGGAAAAACTGCACCATCCATGCCAACGTGAGCATTTACGACCATGTGATTATTGGCGACAATGTGGTGATTCACTCTAACAGTGTTTTAGGAGCAGATGCTTATTATTTTCAGCGGCGCCCCGAAGGTTACCGCAAGCTCGAATCGTGCGGAAATGTGGTTATTAAAGATAATGTTGAGATTGGTGCGCTCTGCGCCATCGACCGCGGTGTTTCCGGCGACACAGTAATCGATAAAGGCACAAAACTGGACAACCATTGCCAGATTGGCCATGATACGTACATCGGCAAAAACTGCCTCATCGGCTCACATGCAGCCATTGCAGGCGTTACCGTTATCGAAGACGACGTAATTTTATGGGGACGGGTTTCGATAAACAAAGATCTGGTTGTCGGAAAAGGAGCCATTATCCTGGCTCATTCGGGTGTTGACAAAACCATCGAAGGTGGAAAAACTTATTTCGGAGCACCTGTGATGGAAGCCCGCAAAAAATGGCGCGAATTGGCCGCTTTGCGCATGTTACCCGATCTGATTATGAAGATAAAATAGTATTTGAAGAAGTGGGAAGTCGGAAGTCGGAAGTCGGCAGGTGCCAGTCGTAAGGCGTAAGGCGTAAGTCAATCAAAAATCAATAGTTGCCAGTCGTAAAGCGTAAGGCGTAAGTCAATCATAAATCTGAAATCAATAGTTGCCAGTTGGCAGATGGCAGTTGATAAACCCGATAGCAATTGCGGTTGTAAGCAGGCAGAAGTGAACCTATTCCAATAAAAAAAACGAACTGTCATCCGAAAAGGATGGCAGTTTTTTTATTTGGATATTTCAGGCAATTCTTTGGTTTCGATGGCTTCTTTGGCTTCTTTGGCGTCGCGGGTATGATAAATATCGAGGGCAACTATGATTGCCAGGAATCCCCATACAGGAACTGAGGCTTTATCGGTATCCAGAAAATTATTTAATAAGCCATGCACAAAATAGGTGATTAATCCCATCAGCATCAGCATGCTGATTAGTCTAACCTCCTGGTCAACCGACTTCTTATAGATTTTTAAGGCAGTGATCACCGAATAAATGATGATGAGTAAAACTGTTATCAACCCTAAAACTCCCTGTTCAGCCATGGGGCCAATGTACTCGCTGTGTGCATTCCCCAAATCGCCGGCATTGGTGCTGATAATGGTCTTTTCCTTACTTCTTTGGAAAGGCGCATATAAAAACTGGTAAGTCCCGGGTCCCCATCCCAAAAAAGGGCGTTCGTTGAACATCCTTATTGCCGCCTGCCAGCGGTTAATGCGCTCGAGATTAGAAGCATCTGAAGAAATATTATAAATGGATTTGATGTGTTCAACAAAATTTGTTGACGAATCCTGCTCGTTACGCTCAAGGGTATCAATAATCTGGTGTTGAAAACTGAAAAACATGATTACCAGCACAACAAATACAGCTGCAATCCACGAAAATCTCACTTTTAACCTGATTAAAATATAAATTCCAAGGGCAAATACCAGGCTTACCCAGGCAGCCCTGCTGTACGAGAAAATAACTGCTATAATCAACAATATAAAAACAGAAAATGCGATTATCCGGTGCGATCTGGTGGAATTTTTATTAAGCGAAAAACCAAGGATTACCGGAATAAACATGGCTAGCACTGCACCGTAAGCAGTATGATCATTGTAAAATGGCGTCATTACCCAGTGGCCGGTTTCTTCATCAAATCCATATTGGGAATGATTGATGAGGGTGTAAAAAATGACTCCAACCAGCGATATTACATAAAGCCAGATAAACTTTTTGATATTATCGAATTTCTTAAAAAGAATGATTCCCACAAAAAAGAATGGTACAACAAACCAAAGCCTTGATAAAAAGAATTTGATCGAAACAATCAGCATTTCGCTGGTAAAGGTGGAAATCAATAACCAGCTTAAACTGATAAAAATTGTGATCGAAATGGGATGTGTCAGTGCCTTTTTATCGTATCGGAACCCTGAAAATATTTTCAGAAAGAAGATTACCAAAACCCCAAACATCAAAGGCTCTGTTGGCAGTGAAACCCCGAGTCCGACATCCATATTCCGCAATACAACGGCCAGGGGAGTCAGGAAAGTAATCAGCAAAAGCAGTTTATCGAGGGCAAAAATGTACATCAGCAAAACCACCACTACCAATGGCAAAAGCAATGACCAATAAAACTCATTTAAAATCAGTACAATGTTCAAAGCAATGAACGCAATACTGATTCCGTAAACCCAATATAATTTTACTTTATCGGTCAAAACGCAAGGCTGTTAAAGTTTTTTCGAAACCGATTGATAATTCTCGATAATCATTACCAGAATGAAAGAGAAAAACAGGGACGCAATTGCTGCAATGGCTATAATCACCCATCGAACAGGGTAAGCCTTTTTGTCGCTAGGAAATGGCTTTGAAACCACACTGGCAAAGGTTATTTCCTTTGTGAGGTTTTTAACTGCCTCGTCATAATCTTTCACTCTGCTTCCATATTCTTTAACAAGGTCATAATACCGGTCGTTATAAAATACAAATTCACCACCCTTTTCCTGAATGTTGCCTTTCCAACGCATCACATCTTTCGAGTTAATATTTGATGAATTATTGCCATCAACGGTGCGCAAATATCCTCGTGCAATTTCACGTGATTGATTTGGATAGTCGAAAAGTTCGTATTGTTGCCTGAGCACCAGTAAATGAGCTTCAACAGTATCAATTTCCAGCTTTTTCTGCGCAAGCTGCTTACCCAGGAAATCAACAACCTCGCGGTATTTTGTACGATGGGTTTCCAAAACCTTTTCGTTATAAAAATTGATGATATCATTTACCATTTCACAGGCCACCTGGGGATCTGTATCCATCACATCAATTTTAACCGATTCGTAAGGTGTTTTGGTGATACTCACATTTTCATAATACACACCAATAATCGCAGTCTGGTAATATTTGTAGGAAGGATCAATTTTATATCGTTTGGCAAGATCATATTTTTGGATAATCTTATCACGAATGTCTTTTGACTGAAAAAACTGAAGCATTTGCTCTGTTTCACTCTCTTCGGAATATGGAGCCATATTTGAAGGATAAACAATGGCAAAAGACTCAAATTTTGGTTTGATAAAAAATGGCCCCGAAAAGATCATTGCAGCAATGATGCTTACCAGAACGATAACACCCAAATGTGTCTTCCATTTGAATAATGTCTTGAGAATATTGATATTTTTAAAATACATCTCCATTTGATTTTCCTGGTTATTGACTAATTCATCATTTTCCGGCTTCTCTGAATATTTTATCTTTTCTTGTATTATTATCTCTTTTTGTTTTGGTTTCCCGGGTTCCGGTTCAGTGTAGGGTAGTGGTTTTTCATGGGTTACCTGATATTCCTGGGCCCTCACTGCTGGCTCTCCGGGCGGAATGGGAGGCTCTTTGATAAGTTCAGATGCTCCTTTATGATAGGTTTTTTGTTTTGTGTTATTTAAAAACTCCAACTGTGAGGGAAAGTAATTGCTCAGATTTTCGATAATGAGAATAATAACTATTGTGAGCAAAAAAGCAGAAACTGTTGTAATGAGTACAATTATCCAGCGGATCGGATAGGTCTTTTTTTCGGCTTTATAAGCGCTGTTTACAACAAATTTTGTAGGCAAAACCTGCTCTGCATCGGTCTTTGCCTCTTCGTACTTGGCTTTGAGCATGCTAAGCTGTTTCTTCTCATATTCAAGCGCATCACGTATCGAAACATAGGAACCACCATATTTGGCAAGTACATCGAGTTTTGATTGTAAGCGGTTAACGGCAGCACTGTTTCCATGGGCAAGTTCGATGGCCAGTTGCTGATTAATCATCTCAGCCTGGGTTTCATAATCGATTACACCATATTCACGGAGGACTTTGAGCGAATCTTCCATCACCTGGACTTCATCTCTCAGTTTAAAGTATTTTTCTTTAACGATCTGGTAACCTTTCTGGGCACGCTCCTGCTGCATATCATTCTTGGTCGAATCGAGCAATGCAGTAATATCATTGGCAATATCAGCGGCCATTTGCGGATCTTTGTCGAGTACGGTTATTTTGATGGCCATAAATTCAGTTCGCCTGAAAGTAATGTTTTGATCGTATTCCTCGTAAAGGAGTGTGTTTTTGTATCCCGAAGTTGGTGAAATGCCGTAATGCTCTATCAAATGATATTTGGCGATAATTTTATCACGAATCTTGTTGGAATTCAAGATTTGAAGCATCTGTTCGGTTTCTTCTTCTTCACCAAACTTTAAAATATCATCGGTAGCACTTGGATTTTCGGTAAGCAAGGCTTTTGAAATGGCGTTTGAAGCCGCCGGATAGAGGATAACAGTAGATTTGAATTTTGGGGTAATGAAAAAGGAGGACGAAAACACCACGGAGGCAATAATCGCAAGGGAAGTTACAAAAATTAATGGCTTTTGCCATTTATGCAGAAACAACAAAATATTTGTCGAATCAAAATTCTCACTATCGTCTTTCATGAATACCATACTACTGTCACTATCAAAATGAAGGCACAAAAATAGAATATTTTCGTAAGCGTGTTTGGTAAATTTACCTCCGTCGAAATTAACTACCCCGAAAACCTGTGCCGGAATTTTAGGAATGTATTAATCAGAAGGATTCCTTACTTTTTAAAATCTTAATAAATCCTCTGATATTTAATAATTTAAGGATTGTAGCCAACAAAACCGACGCAACGAGCATCAGCAAAAAATTAAAAATCCAGTTATCAAAAACCATCTTCGAAAAATAATTGATCAGCATAACACCGCCTACAAATACCACAATTGTAGTGATGTACCAGTAATTAGTTTCGAGTTTGAAGAATTTCTTTACCAGAAAAACCTGGACAATGGCAGTTGCAAACTGAGCAATCAGGCTGGCATAGGCCGATCCAACGGCTAAAAGTTCGGGAACTAAAATCAGGTTTACCAAAAAATTAATAATCATGCCACCGCCGGCAACCAGGTTAAGTTCTTTAAGATTACCGTTTGCAGTTAGCAAAGTTCCGAAAATATAGGTCGAAGAAATCGCGATGTAACCAAACATGATCAGCCTGAATACTGCCGCCGACTGTTCAACGTGCTCCTTGTAAAGCAAATTCATCAGTTCGGTACTGTAAAAACACGAACCAAACGAAACAATCACCGAAACGATAATCAGCAAAGTAAAGGCGAGTTTTACAACATGCAAAACCGGTTCCTTGTCCTTGATCATCCTCGAAAACAAAGGCAAAAGCAACACCGAAAAAAGGTAAGCAATCATATTTGATGCGTCCAGCAAGCGATAAGCCGAGGCATAAATCCCTGCCTGCTCGGTGCCAATATTTTCTGGCAAAAGGCGCTCAATCATCACCGAATCGATCCGGTTGTAAAAAGTCATCAACAAAACCAGAATGGCGAAAGGAAAGCTACGCTTGATGATCATCACAAAAAATGGCCAGTTCCAGTTAAGCCGTTTAAATTCAGCTTTTTTTACGACGATCAGCATGGCGATTATTGCGGTAATAAGATATGCCGTAGTTTGCGAATAAACAAACCAGGCAATTTTGAATTTCTCATGTGTAATATTGCCCCAGAGCAGAACCCCGCAAATAACCACCATCAGAACCCTGTCGAGTACTGATAAAATACTTTCGGTTTTAAACATCAACAACCCTGAAATATTGGAGCGCAGATAAAGGATGAACGATAACAGAAACTGATTAAAACAGAGGAATGCCAGCAACTTCAACTGCTCGCTGCTAAACCCGATTAAAATGCCTGCTGTAAAAGTAATGATGGTAAAAACCACTGCCAGGAAGAGCTTGATGATGACGATGCTTGAAAAATGCTTCTGAAGCAATTGGTTATTTTGGGCAATGTTTCGATTATTGAAATTGGTGATTCCAAAGTCGAGGAGTATGTTGAAAAGGAAGGAAAAGTTGAAAATCACGAAGTAAAAACCATATTCACTGGCACCCACGGCATTTTGAACCCCCCTGTCGATCCCGAGTATCCAAAACGGTTTAATCAACAGATTGAGGAAAAGAATAAGAATAAGGTTTGATAAAAATTTTTTCTTCATTCAAGCTTTCGCGTCACTGGTAAAATGATTTTCCAACCAAAGTATTATGATGATAAAAGCCGCGTAAAGGTTGCGTTTGCAGCAATTTCGCCAACTTTTGGGGCGGCAAAAGTAAGCCAATAAACAAACGAACATCCATCTATTTCACACTTACGGCATCAACAGCCTGATGAACTGATTATTTAGAGCATATCCAAATTGAAATATTTTTAAAAAAATTCTCAAAACCTTACTATTTTTGCCTTTCAAAATCCTGTAAAGAAAATGCTTAAGCAGAATTTTCATTTAAGTCTTTATCACCATTTCGGCAAGGGATTGTACGAATGCTGGTTGTTCTGAGCCAATCTCTTCCTTTCCATTCTTCCCCCGATAATCCCGATAGCTATCGGGATCGGGGTTCCATTTTTCCATCGTTCCAATATTCCATTTTTCCATTTTTCCATTTTTTTTCGCTTTGATGAAAGGTATTGTATTTGATATTAAGCGTTTTGCCATACACGATGGCCCTGGAATCCGCACTACGGTATTTCTCAAGGGCTGTCCGTTGCGTTGCTGGTGGTGCCACAACCCCGAAAGCCAGCATGTAAAATCGGAAACTGATGTAAAAAAAATCCTGCTCGATGGTATTTCTTTCGAAAAGACAGAAACTGTGGGCAGATTAATGTCGGTTGAAGAGGTGATGGAAATCCTGGTAAAAGAATCCGTTTTTTATGACGAATCTGGCGGTGGCGTTACTTTTAGTGGTGGCGAACCGATGCTTCAACCCGAATTTCTAACCGGACTTTTAAAGTCTTCCAAAGAAAAAGGATTTCACACAGCCATTGATACCAGTGGTTTTGCCAGGACTGAGCATTTTGATGAAATTCTCGGTTTAACCGATCTTTTTCTGTTTGATTTGAAACACACCAACGATGCTGAACACAAGAACTTTACAGGGGTTTCGAACAGATTAATTCTTAAAAATCTTCGTTTTCTTACCGAAAATAATGCTCATGTTATTATCAGGATTCCTTTGATTCCCGGCATCAACAGCGAGGAAGATGAAATTGGAAATATGATCGAATTATTAAATAATTTTGATGGCAAAATTAGCGAAGTGCACCTCCTTCCTTATCATGATTTTGCGAAAAATAAATATCGCAGGTTTGAAAAAGAGAACAAGTTGATCAATCTTCAGGCTATGGAAAAATCTCAAATTCAAAATACAAAATCAAAATTTGAAACAGAAGGTTTTCTGGTCAAAATTGGTGGATGAAACCTACCCACGCTTTTAGCGTGGTGAGGTTTTTTCCTGAAAAAACTCTTAACTCAGAAATAAAAAAAATCGAAAACAAACACACAAAATACAATGAACGATCGCATAAAAAAATTAAGAGAACAAAGCTTGAACGCCGTTAACCGGATTTCGGCAGAGCGGGCACTTTTGGTAACTGAATTTTATAAAAGCAGCCAGATGCTTGAATTTTCAGTACCGGTAAGGCGCGCCCTGGCTTTTGAACACATTTTGAAAAATAAACACATCTGCATCAACGATGGCGAACTTATTGTTGGCGAGCGCGGCCCGGCACCCAAGGCCACGCCCACCTATCCCGAAGTAAGCCTTCATACGCTGGAAGACCTCGAAGTCCTCGACACACGCTCAAAAGTTTACTTTAAAGCCGATGAAGCAACCAAAACTGCTTATCGCGATGTGATTATTCCTTTCTGGAAAGGCAAGAGCAACCGCGAAAAAGTGATGGCCAACGTGGACGAAGCCTGGCTGGATGCTTACAAAGCCGGGATGTTTACCGAGTTTCAGGAGCAGCGGGCACCCGGGCATACCGTTGCCGGAAGTAAAATTTACAAAAAAGGGATGAACGATATCCTCCGGGATATTGAAATTGCCACCGCAAAACTCGATTTT
>CAJATL010000167.1 GCA_903944895.1 uncultured Bacteroidota bacterium | reverse complement strand
GGATATTACAGCAGGAACGGTAACTTTAACTTTGACGGCATCTGCTATTTCACCATGCACGGTTTCTGCAACTGACACTAAAATTCTTATTATCCAAAAAACACCAACAGCAAATGCAGGAGTTGATGCAACCGTTTGCCAGGGAAGCACCCATACTTTGGCAGGGACAGCTCAAAACCAAAACACTGTTTTATGGACGACTTCAGGAACGGGGACTTTTAGTTCAACAACGATTCTAAACCCGGTTTACACTCCAGGTGCCACGGATATTACAGCAGGAACGGTAACATTAACTTTGACTACATCAGCAATTTCACCGTGTACGGTTTCTGCCACGGATACAAAGATTCTGGTAATTCAAAAAACACCAACTGCAAATGCAGGAACCGATGCAACAATTTGCCAGGGAAGCACGCATACGTTGGCCGGGACAGCATCAAATCAAGGAACTGTGGCCTGGACAACTTCTGGAAATGGAAGTTTTAGTTCAACAACAATCCTAACCCCGATTTATACTCCCGGAGCAACAGATATTTCGGCAGGAACAGTGACTTTGACTTTGACTACCTCAGCAATTTCGCCTTGCACGGTTTCTGCAACAGACACAAAGATTCTGGTTATTCAAAAAACACCAACTGCAAATGCAGGTACGGATGCTACTATTTGCCAGGGAAGCACCCATACTTTGGCCGGGACAGCCACAAACCAGGCAAGTGTTTTATGGACGACCTCCGGAAATGGAACATTTAGTGCAACGAATTCGCTAACTCCGGTTTATACCCCTGGAACAACGGATGTTACGGCGGGAACGGTGACTTTAACTTTGACAGCAGCGGCAGTTACGCCTTGCACGGTTTCTTCATCAGACCAGAAAATTCTGACCATACAAAAATCACCAACTGCAAATGCAGGAATTGATGCCACCGTTTGCCAGGGAAGCACCCATACTTTGGCAGGTACAGCCCAAAATCAAAGCAGTGTTTTGTGGACGACTTCAGGAACGGGGACTTTTAGTTCGACAAGCTCATTAGCCTCGATTTATACGCCAGGTGTCGCTGATATTACGGCAGGAACAGTGACTTTGACTTTGACGGCTTCGGCTCTTTCGCCTTGCACAGTTTCTGCAACTGACACTAAAATTCTCACCATCCAAAAAACACCAACTGCATATGCAGGAGTTGATGCAACTATTTGCCAGGGAAGCAGCCATGCTTTAGCAGGGACAGCCCAAAACCAAAACACTGTTTTATGGACGACTTCAGGAACGGGGACTTTTAGTTCGACAAGCTCATTAGCCTCGATTTATACACCCGGTGTCGCTGATATTACAGCAGGAACAGTGACTTTGACTTTGACTGCCTCAGCAATTTCCCCTTGCACGGTTTCTGGCACGGATACAAAGATTCTGACCATCCAAAAAACACCAACTGCAAATGCAGGAATTGATGCTACCATAAATCAAGGCAGCATCCATCAGCTTTTAGGCTCGGCTCAATACCAAACCAATGTTTTATGGACTACATCGGGCGATGGAACTTTTAGTTCGACAAGCTCACTAACCCCGGTTTACAATCCAGGAGCTACGGATATTGCAGCAGGGAATGTTCAACTTTGCATAAATGCTACGCCAGTCTCTCCTTGTGTGTTAGCTGACACTGATTGTCTTATTCTTACTATTTTACAACAAGAAAATTTATTGCTGCGGATTCCAACCGATGTAACAATAGGACAAAATGAAACTGGATTGATACCCATTATTTTGGAAAATCCAAATAGTGTGGAAATTGAGGCATTCGATTTGGTAATCCATTATAATTCAGCATACATCAATATTTCAAATGTCTTGCTTACCGGTGGGGTTTTGGAAAATCAAAACTATATTTCACAAATAAATACAAGCTTTCCCGGTCAGGTTATAATAATCCTTTATGCAGGCGGCAACCTCTTTTCGGGTGAAGGCGTAATTTGCTACCTTTCGGCATCCGCACCCGGTGCTGTCGGAGCATGTAGTGATCTTGATCTCACAATGGCTCAGATAAATGAAGAAGATGTGCTAGTTACCAACGGCCAGGTCTGCATTATCCAAACTTTATTTGATATTACCGGCAATGTGGGGTATTTTGGAAACAGCAACCCTGTAAGTGATGTTTTGTTGACATTGACGGGTGATGGTAATTACTCAGCCACAACCAATCCTGATGGATTGTATCAATATTCATCTGTTTTGCGAGGTGATTATATTTCAACGCCATCAAAAAATAATGATCTTGGCGGGTTAAGTGGAACTGATGCTTCGCGTATTGCACGCTATCCGGCAGGATTATTTACACTAAACTGTATGGAGCAGATTGCTGCAGATGTTTCACTTAATGGAAGCATCTCAGGCGTGGATGCTTCGCGGGTTGCCCGCTATTCGGCAGGTTTGATAACAGAATTAAATCCTGAAATCAAAAACTGGGTTTTTACACCTGAAAATATTGCATCCTGCCCCAACTGGCCACCCATTGGTTGGATTGATAACCGCACTTACACCGACATTAACGCGGATTTGACTGGTCAGGATTTTACGGCCGTAAGGTTGGGCGATGTTACCGGAAACTGGGCACCCGACAGTAAATTTAAAGATGAAACCTTTACTCAGGGCGAGCGAAAAGCAGAATATAATCCATCTGCCGATTCCATTCAACTTTTAGTTTATCTTAACGAACCACTTTCTATAGAGGGCGTGGATATTACCTTAGAATACGATGCTTCAAAACTAAAATTTGTGAATGCTGGTTTTGAATCGTCCATTTTTGAAGGTTCAGATTACGAAATGCAGGTAAAGGAAAGTACTGGTGGTAAGTTAAAAATGGTTATTTACGCCCTCGGCGACCTCTATTTTGGTGATGGTGTTCTGACAAAAATAACCTTTGCTGTAACTTCTGAAACTACCAAGCCGGCTCGTGTTGCACTAACAAGTTTATCGGTTAACGAATACCGCGTCAAAGGTTGGCTGGCACTCCAAAACGAACCGTTTGGTCATCAGTTTAAAACCGAAGCTTTGTCTATTGTTCCGGATGTTGAATCATCTTTAATGGCTGTTTATCCCAACCCATTTCAAAATAAAACCTGCATCAGTTATTATCTTAAAGAACAATCACAGGTTACGGTTCAAATTACTGATATAAATGGAAAATTGGTTACGACACTTGCCAATGAAGTTCAAAATGAGGGGATCAAAGAACTTTGGTGGAATGGAGATAATGACCAAAAGCAACAACTTCCGCAAGGTGTTTATTTTGCTGTTTTCAAATCTGAAAATAGCTTTGAAGTAAAACGCATTGTTTTGATTAGATAATTTGCGAAAAAATAACACACAAATATTTTTAGTTTAAAACACACAAGATGAATAAGATAGGAATTAATTCAGGTCTTTCGATAATTTTAGCCATCAGTTTTCTATTTTTTGCTAGTAGAGAATTGTCCGGAAATACCCGACCACTGGGTGAACCAGCAATTCTTCAACCAGGTGCAGTTTTGCCAAATGTTACCGGAACAATTGGCGAAACCCTCACAATACCTATTAATGCTACTAATCTGACCAATCTGGAGGGTGTAGATATTATTATTCAATTCGATGCCGGTGTTGTTCAGGTTTTAAACGCCACCTTAACAGGTGGCATGCTTGCCGGTCAGAATTACAATCTGATCTTTAACACTGCCCAGGCAGGCAAAATCATTATTACAATTTATGCCCAGGGAAATTTGATTTCAGGAAGTGGAAACCTTGTTTTCATCAGTTTTAAATGTTTGAATAATGGAAGTTCGCCATTAACTTTTTCAAAATTTGATGTAAACGAAACAAACTATCTGGCAAATTGCACCAATGGCAGTATTACAATTGGAAATATTCAAAATCAATCAATTAGTCTCAATCAGGGCTGGACTGGGATATCATCTTACCTGATTCCTCAAAACACCGACATCGGAGAAGTTTTCTCTTCAATTTCAGGAAATCTGATTATTGTAAAAAATCTGGCAGGAGATTTTTACCAACCTTCCAGAAATAATTCGCTTGTAAACTGGGATTATCAGGAGGGTTATTTTGTAAAATCAAATTCACCAACAACGTTGGTAATATTGGGCAACCAGCCAACGAACAAACAAATTGTCCTTAACGCAGGATGGAATTTGTTGCCGGTTTTGTCACCCGAAAATGTGAGCATCGCTAATTTATTTGCTGGCCAGATTGATAAAATCAAAATAATCAAAGAGGCAATAGGGCTGAAATTATTTTGGCCCGAAAAGCAGATTTCGACACTGCAAATTCTTGAGACAGGAAAATCATACATGGTTTTTATGAATCAGGAAGCCACGATTGGGTTTTAGAATTATCTTTTGCTTCTAGAATAAACTGGTAACAGGATGCAAGGTAATATTTCGTTCTCAAAATTTTATGAATTATTTATCTTTAAAAATGCCTTCTCTATAATTTCCACCCAAATTACTCAACATTGAAATTGACAAACATTTCAAGTCAAACAGATCTTTCAAAAACTAAACTATACAAGTCAAAGAAAAAATCACGACCAAAAGAAATTTTGTATTCCGGGAAACCGGAATACGAAATTTCTTTAAGGATACAGCTTACTCAAAAATTGATTCAATTCAGATCTGGAATATCTTTCTTAGCGTTATCAAAAAAAAAGAGGCCGGAAGGCCTCTTTCAATTAGCAGTAACCCCGGTTATAGCTATCTTCATCAATAGCAGAAGAAACGAAATCGAGATAATCCTGTTCGCCGCAGGAATAGCAGAAAGCTTTTTTGCCGTTTGGGAAATAGACAATCCGATCGGATTTGTTGATTTTCTTATTGCATTTTGGGCAAACAGAAGAAAATTTCGCAAACATGATTTTCGGGTCACCGACGTAAGATGTATGGCTCATAAGGCTTCCTCCTGTGTTAAGGATGAAACTTCAGCAGGAACCTGATTGAGGATAAAGTCCGCAGCAGTTTCAGCACGTTTTGAAGCCCAGACAATCCATGAGGTGTTTTCCTTCAAACGGCTGCACCAACCTTTGAGATAAGCAGCCGAATTATCCAAATCATTATTCAGGTTGGCTGCACATGAAAGGTAAGCAGCACCAAGTTCAGCAACGAGCTCCTCTTTGGAATAATTATTCATGTCCGAATCATTAAATTCTTTGTATGATTCGAAGCGATTAAGCCTTTTAGCGTGGCCTGTCGCATGAATAATTTCATGGTAAAGCGTTGAAAAATAATCATCTGGAGATTTGTGGAATCTCATTTCAGGGATTCTGATTCTATCCAGAACCCGGGAATAACTCGCCTGGTCGCTGAGATCATGAACGATTTTTGGAGGATCAGGCATATTTTCGATGATTTTTTCTGCGCTGACTGATTTAATATGAGATTGGGTTTCGGAAACAGCACAAATTTTATTGATGTGCTGTTGACCAATTTCATCAAAATCAGCTTGGGCAACATTGAAAACGTGGTACATTTTCAGAAAGAATTTTGATTCTGTTTTATCAGAACCAGGCGCTTTGTCG
>CAJATL010000166.1 GCA_903944895.1 uncultured Bacteroidota bacterium | reverse complement strand
GGTGATAATCCAACACCAATCATTCCACCATCAAATTATTTATATCGCTGCGATAACTACTTAAACCCGAGAATTGATTTTTGTTCCGGCCTGGGAATTGATGATCCTGACGGCGTAAGCGCCGATATTTCAGTTTTCCCTAACCCTGTGCAGGTTTTGCTTTTTGTTGAATTAAGAAAAGAAAGTAACCATGAAATCCTTGCTGAGATTATTGATATCAGCGGAAGGTCGCTATTGAAACAGACTTTTAAACCTTGTATTTCATTTAGCCTGGATGTTTCAGGCTTGGGAGAAGGGCTTTACTTTTTGAGGGTAAAATCAGGTGAGGTGGTTTTTCAGGAGAAGTTTGTTGTACAAATAAAATAGCGTGTCCAATATAAAAACTATTGAATATGGGCTAAAGCCCGGCAACTATCTGGTTTTCAATTGCCCCGACCTTAAGGTCGGGGCAATTGATGTCGGCGATACTCATGGCTTTAGCCACAATAGTAAAATTTATGGCACGTTTTTAGACTAATCTCATTTATTTAAATCCTAAACCAATTGCTCAATATTTCGTTATAATTTTGAAAAATTTAAACGCTAAAATGATGAACAGAATAGTGTCAAATCCAAAGATTCTTGGGGGCAAGCCTGTGATTAGAGGCACGAGGTTATCTGTCGAATTCATCCTTAACCGTCTTGCTTCAGGTGCCTCTGAAAAGGAGATTCTTGAAAATTATCCACGTATTACTCTTGAGGATATTCATGCATGCCTTGCTTTTGCAGCTAATTCACTAAAAAACAATATTAACATTGAACTGGAATTTGAGAAGTGAAAATATCCGAAATTAAGATTTTACGGATGAAAATATTTCACCAGGAGTTGTCAAATTCCTGCGAAGTAAAGGATTTGATGTTTTGGATATTAAAGAACAAAAATGGATTGGTAAGCCAAATGAATTTCTTATGATCAAATCACTGAAACATCAACGATTCATTCTTCTACAAGATTCTGACTTTGGTACTATGATTCACTAGTGTCCCAAACCACATAAAAAAACCTCCCGAAAATGATTTCCCGGGAGGTTTTTAAGTATTAGTGAGACGACGGTTTTAGGCGTCAATCTTGGCATATTTGGCGTTTTTCTCGATGAATTCGCGTCGTGGCGGAACTTCATCGCCCATGAGCATCGAGAAAATACGGTCGGCTTCGGTGCCGTTTTCGATCATCACCTGGCGAAGTATCCGCGTTGAGGGGTCCATGGTTGTCGACCAGAGTTGCTCGGCGTTCATTTCTCCCAAACCTTTGTAGCGCTGGATGTGCATCTTGGTCTCGCCGTTGACGTTCCATTCTTTGGCTAAATTTTCTCTTTCTTCCTCAGTCCAGCAATATCTTTCTTCTTTCCCTTTCTTCATCAGATAAAGCGGCGGTGTGGCAATGTAAACGTAGCCCATCTCGACCAACTCCTTCATATACCTGAAAAAGAAAGTAAGAATGAGTGTTGCGATGTGGCTGCCGTCGATGTCGGCATCGGTCATGATGATGACTTTATGATAGCGGAGCTTATCGAGATTTAAGGCTTTGGTATCTTCGTCGGTTCCGATGGAAATACCCAGGGCGGTAAACATATTCTTGATTTCTTCGCTTTCGAAGATTTTGTGCAACATGGCTTTTTCGACATTCAGGATTTTACCTCTTAACGGCAAAATAGCCTGGAATTTACGGTCGCGGCCCTGTTTGGCCGTTCCACCTGCCGAGTCACCTTCGACGAGATAAATCTCACACAAAGCAGGATCTCTTTCGGAGCAGTCGGCTAATTTTCCGGGCAGTCCAGAACCGGTAAGCACATTTTTACGTTGAACCAACTCGCGGGCTTTGCGGGCAGCGTGGCGGGCAGTGGCAGCCAAAATCACTTTGTTTACGATGGTTCTGGCTTCTTTGGGATGTTCTTCGAGATAATGCGACAACGATTCGCTCACCATCTGGTCAACCGCGCCCATGGCTTCGTTATTCCCAAGCTTGGTTTTTGTCTGTCCCTCAAACTGTGGCTCCTGAACTTTTACCGAAATAATGGCTGTGAGTCCTTCGCGGAAGTCGTCGCCGTTGATATCGAATTTCAGTTTCGACAGCATCCCAGATTTTTCGGCGTAGGATTTTAACGTCCGTGTCAATCCGCGCCTGAAACCTGCGAGGTGCGTTCCACCTTCGTGGGTATTGATATTGTTGACGTACGAGTGAAGATTTTCGGAAAACGAGGTATTGTACTGCATCGAAATTTCGATGGGAATCTCATTTTTTTCACCTTCGATGGTAATGGCTTCGGGCATTAATTTTTCGCGGGTAGCGTCGAGATAATCAATGAAATCCTTTAACCCGTTTTCTGAGAAAAAATCTTCATTTAAAAACGCTCCTTTATCATCGTTTGCGCGTTCATCAACCAGTGAGAGCCGGATGCCCTTATTCAAAAATGCCAGTTCGCGGAGACGCGATGCGATGGTTTCGAAATCGTAAATAAGCGTTGTAAAAATGGTATCATCGGGGATAAACGTAACGGTAGTACCCGTTTCGCCCGAATTTCCAACTTCAGCAACAGGGCTTTCAGGTTTTCCGAAATGGTATTCCTGATAAAAAACTTTTCCCTCGCGATAAATGGTCGCCCTCAGAGTCGACGAAAGCGCATTGACGCAGGAAACACCCACGCCGTGCAAACCTCCGGAAACTTTGTAGGAACCTTTGTCGAACTTGCCACCTGCATGCAGAACGGTCATAACAACCTCAAGTGCCGAGCGGTTTTCTTTTTCGTGCAATCCTGTGGGAATTCCTCGACCATTATCAGAAACGGTTACTGAGTTATCGGGATGAATGATAACTTTTATCATGTCGCAATAGCCGGCCAAAGCTTCATCAATCGAGTTATCAACAACTTCGTAAACCAGGTGATGCAATCCACGTGTTCCGGTGTCACCGATGTACATCGAAGGGCGTTTTCTTACCGCTTCAAGGCCTTCGAGTACCTGGATATTGTTTGCGTTGTAAGTGTCTTTTGAGTTAAGATTTTTTTCTTCTACGGTCATATTCAATTACTTGATAGTAAATTAGTAAAGATTGGCAAAAATACTAATTATTGTCCTAATAATAATGGTTTTACAGTTTCGGAGGCAGGTATTTTATTAACAAAAATTGTTAAAAACATGTTTCTTCTGATCATGAAAAATCAGGGCTTAATCCATTTTGAGTTAGAAATCCGTGACACAAACAATCAGCAGGAAAGTCCAGCAGCAAGTGTGGATTTTCCCTCATTTGATCACTCTAAAAACCTTTTCAGGGATATCCCTTCAAAAGCAAAAAAAAACACCTTTCCTTACTTAATTATTGATTCAAGATACTTGATTGATACAGTTTTTAGCGCATTGGTATTTATAATGTTCTTTTCATTTTCATCCATAATTGTGATGTTTATCTGTCGCTGCTGGTTTTCTTCAAGACATCTTAACCTGCAGTTTTTATTTTTGCTGCTTGAAAACTTCCTGAATTTTGTGCTTTCATTTTTCATGGTCAGAATGCCGTCAACCATTGTTATTTGCAAGTCTTTTCCAACATTGGGCACTTCAATATTAGACCAGATAATCTCTCCCGGTTTGCAGGATTTTGGCTCCCCATAGTACTTATTAAGATTTTCGAATTCAGCATTCAAATCCTTATCCGTTATCGAAAACACAAAGGCAGTTTCAGCCTTACATTGAACGCTTTTTACTTCAATTTTTTTCTGCGCTAAAAGACTAACCGACATTAAAGTCACCAGAATAATTAACATTACATTTTTCATAATTTTGATATTTTGGTTAAACAATTTTATTCGAAATACTGGTAGTAAGTGACCGAAAAACAATCTAAAACGAAAAAGTTAATCCGGCCATCGCATTAAACCTTTGCATCGGATAATTGTACCACCGGTAATACTGGGTGCCGGTAAGATTGTTGAGTTTGAGGAATGCCGAAACCCTGTCGTTAAACT
>CAJATL010000165.1 GCA_903944895.1 uncultured Bacteroidota bacterium | reverse complement strand
TGTCGATCGGGCGGGAAATGGCCGTGACATCATATTTATCCATAATATCGCGGAAATAGGTGGCATCCTGCATTTTTACAGATTTGTCGGCCTGAACAGCAATTTGTGGATTATAGGAATCCTTGAATTTAACATACAATTGTCCGTCCTGGTAATACTTTTCGTAAGTTTGGGCGTAGGAGCCGAAATTTAGAAAAAGCATGGCAATCACTGCCATTAAGAAGACCTTAGGAAAAATTTTAGAATAGGTTTTCATGCGTTAAATGTTTGATGTTATTAACTTTATGTTTTGAAATCGAATAAAATATTAATTATGGCTAATAAATTTTCTAATCCGCAAATTTACAACTTTTTTATTAAAGCCCGCTATCCTTGGCGCAATTTTGAAACCCGATAAAGTGCTGGAATTTTCTGAAAATACCTGATAACACGAATCTTAGATCAGTATTTTTATTCAAGACTTGTAAATCGTTATTTTGGCGTCCCGAAACGGGCATCTTTTTTTGAACTACTGAACGAAATGAGGCTATTTTTGCAGGAAAATAAATCGCAAATGAACATATTAATTAAGAATATTAAGGAACTGGTGCAGGTTGAGCGTGAAGCCAGGATCAAAGTTTCCGGTCACGAAATGGCAAATTTGGAAACCATCAAAGATGCCTATTTATTGATTTCCGACGGCATTATTGTCGGTTTTGGAAAAATGGAGGAACTTCAAAATACGGCGAAAGCAAATGAAATTGTGGGATTTGAAGTGATCGATGCCACCGGAAAAATGGTGTTTCCTTCATTTTGTGATTCACACACCCATCTTGTTTATCCGGCAAGCCGCGAAATCGAATACATCGATAAAATCAAAGGCCTTTCTTACGAAGAAATTGCAAAGCGAGGTGGCGGTATTTTAAATTCTGCGATGAAAATGCAGGAAATTTCGGAGGATGAGCTGGTGGAATCTGCCCTCCAAAGGTTGAATGAAATCATGAAAATGGGTACAGGAGCTGTCGAAATAAAAAGTGGTTACGGCCTCACCACCGACAGCGAATTGAAAATGTTGCGGGTAATCAAACGGCTAAAAAGCTTGTCGCCGCTCACCATCAAAGCTACCTTTCTGGGTGCACACGCCATTCCGGCTCAATATAAATCCGACCCGACAGAATATGTCGATCTGATCATCAACGAAATGATTCCGCAGGTTGCATCGGAGGACTTGGCCGATTATATTGATGTTTTTTGTGATCGTGGATTTTTCACAGTTGACGATACCGACCGGATTTTGAATGCGGGGATGAAATATGGCCTTCGGCCAAAAATTCATGCCAACGAGCTTGATTATTCGGGCGGAGTGCAGGTTGGCGTAAAATACAACGCACTTTCGGTTGATCACCTCGAATATACCGGCGATGCGGAAATTCAGGCGCTGCTTGGTTCCGACACCATGCCGACAATTTTGCCCGGGGCAGCCTTTTTCCTGAACATGGTTTACGCACCGGCCCGCAAAATGATCGACGCAGGTTTACCGGTGGCCATGGCCAGCGATTTTAATCCCGGTTCATCACCCTCCGGAAATATGCAGCTAATCCTTTCGATGGCCAGCATTCTTTATAAATTAACACCCGAGGAAGGCATCAACGCAACGACCATCAACACCGCTTATGCCATGGATTTGAGTGAAGAACTGGGAAGTATTTGTGTGGGCAAAAAGGCCAATGTTTTTATCACCTGTCCAATCCCATCCTACCAGTTTATGCCCTATTATTATGGCAGCAACAAGGTTGAAACGGTGATTTTGAACGGGGAGATTCAATCATTGTCTTGATTTTAACCTTAACAAGGAATTCCATCTTTAATTACAAATGTGATGTTGTAATAAGGGCGTTCCAAATTCTGAAGTTCTTTTTTGTAAAGCGCCAAAATTAGCTGATGTGCATTTTTCAGGTGATCCTCGGGTTTAAGCTGGGCGTTTAGCCTGGCGGTGGCTTTGTTTTCATCTTCAAATGTCGAAAAAAATTGAAGGGCTTTTTGGTTCGCATATATTTCTGCTGGTTCATTTACCAAAAGACCTTCATTTTGACCTTTTTCATGGTTTTCCTGCAACTTCATTTTCTTTTGGTTCTTCTTCATTTCTGGATATTTTCAGATGAACTTAATGAGAAGTGTCAGCAAAAGATAAGCCGAAAAAGGAATTATCAGTAAAATGAAGGGTTTTAAAAGTAATACAACTATATATCCGAAAGCAAAAATGATGATTGCTACAAACAGATAGAAGGTGTATCTTGACTCAACTTCGAGTTTGTCTGGATTTTGACCCTGGCCAAAGCCATCATTGTAATTTGCCATTTTTATGAGATTTTAAACAAAGG
Source organism: uncultured Bacteroidota bacterium (assembly GCA_903944895.1). Lineage (GTDB taxonomy): Bacteria > Bacteroidota > Bacteroidia > Bacteroidales > 4484-276 > CAJATL01. Next base: position 10,479 of record CAJATL010000165.1, on the reverse strand, counting down.
TAAAACTTTTGTTGAAATATGATAAATCTGGTCATCAAAATTTTCTAAATCAAAAGCCTTGGTTACTTTTGCCAGCCAAAATCGAAAACTTCAAATTAAAGCATACTTAAATGAATAAAATTATCGAGTGCGTTCCCAATTTCAGCGAAGGCAGGGATATGGGAATCATGAAACAAATCACCGACCAGATCGAAACCGTTGAAGGCGTAAAACTGCTTGATGTTGACCCGGGCGCTGCCACCAATCGAACGGTTGTAACTTTTGTGGGTTCGCCCGAAATGGTTATCGAAGCGGCTTTCAGAGCTGTAAAAAAGGCTTCCGAAATTATCGATATGCGCAAACACAAAGGCGAGCACCCACGTTTTGGGGCTACCGATGTTTGTCCGTTGGTGCCGGTCTCAAACATTTCGATGGAAGAAACTGTGGAATTTGCCCGTAAGCTGGCAAAAAGAATAGGGGAGGAGCTTGAAATCCCTGTTTATTGTTACGAAAGTGCCGCCTTTACCCCCGAGCGCCGCAACCTCGCTTTCTGCCGTTCAGGCGAATATGAAGGTTTATCCGAAAAAATCGTAAAGCCCGAATGGAAACCCGATTTCGGGCCGGCAAAGTTTAACGAAAAATCAGGGGCAACGGCAGTGGGAGCAAGGGATTTCCTGGTTGCTTACAATGTAAATCTCAACACCACTTCAACGCGCCGCGCCAACGCCATCGCTTACGATATCCGTGAAAAAGGCCGCGTAAAACGTGAAGGAAATCCCATTACCGGTAAAATTGTGAAAGACGAAAAAGGAAACCAGGTTTTTGTTCCCGGCACATTAAAGTCGGTGAAAGGAATTGGCTGGTACATCGAGGAATACGGCATAGCACAGATTTCGCTTAACCTGACAAATATTAGTGTTACTCCCGTTCATGTAGCTTTTGAAGAAGCCAGCAAAAAGGCAGCCGAGCGTGGAATCCGGGTAACAGGTTCCGAATTGGTGGGATTGATTCCTTTGAAAGCCATGATTGATGCCGGGAAATATTTTCTTAAAAAACAGGAGCGTTCGGTTGGCGTTTCAGAAGACGAAATCATCAAAATTGCCATAAAATCGCTTGGCCTCGACGATCTCAAACCTTTTAATCCAAAGGAAAAAATTATCGAATATCTCATAGCGGATAAAAATCAGGGCAGGTTGGTAAAGATGGATTTGAAAGCTTTTGCCAACGAAACCGCTTCCGAATCACCGGCTCCGGGTGGAGGTTCCATCTCGGCTTATGTTGGTGCTATGGGCGTTTCACTGGGAACGATGGTTGCCAATCTTTCGTCGCACAAATCCGGCTGGGATGCCCGCTGGGAAGAATTCTCCGACTGGGCCGAAAAAGGTCAGGCCATCAAGGACGAATTAATCAGGCTGGTTGATGAAGATACCAACGCATTCAACAAAATTATGGATGCTTTTGGTTTGCCAAAAGGCAGCGATGATGAGAAAAAAGCCAGGCATCAGGCCATTCAGGAGGCTTCGCAATACGCCATCGAAGTTCCTTTTAAGGTGATGACAAAATCGCTCGAATCGATGGAAATTTTAAAAGCCATGGCCGAAACCGGCAACCCAAACTCAGTTTCTGATGCAGGCGTTGGCGCGCTTTGCGCCAGGACTGCCGTCAGAGGCGCTTATCTGAACGTAAAAATCAATGCTTCCGGCGTTGATGATAAAGATTTTACGAACCGCTTTTTAACTCAGGGAGCCGAAATCGAGCAAAAAGCCGAAGCCCTCGAAAAAGAGATCATCGCCATCGTTGATCAGAAAATCTTAGGAAAATAGGCTTCCCATCAAAACTAAAAAAACCCGGACGAGATAAACTTGCCCGGGTTTTTTTTCCGGAATTATGCATTCTACATTCTAAATTGGACATTGGACATTCTACATTCTAAATTGGACATTTGAGTGTAAAATAACCAATGTAGAGGATCGGATTCAGCATTAGTAATCAGGCAGGCATATTTTCAGTTTCCTTTTTGCGCCAGCTCACGGTTGCAGCAACCCAAATGCTCACTTCATAAAGCAATAACAGCGGGATACTCACCATCATCTGGCTCACAACATCGGGAGGTGTGATGATGGCTGCGACCACAAAAATAACTACAATCATGTATTTGCGTTTCTTGCGAAGAAAACCCGGGCCGATCACACCAAATTTCGACAGGAAAAATACCAGCAGTGGCAGTTCAAAAACCACTCCCACGGCAAGTACCAGCGATGTAATGGTCGAAATGTACGAACTCAGGGTTACCGTGTTTTGTACGTCGCTGCTCACAAAATAAGTCCCCAGAAAATTAACGGTAAGCGGAACAATGAGATAAAAGCTGAACAGCACACCAATCATAAAAAGTGCTGTGCCGATAATAATTGCAAAGGTTCCGGCCAGTTTATTTTTAATGTTGAAGAGAAAAGAAATGTAACTCCAGATTTCGAAAATAATGTAAGGAAATGCCATGATAATTCCTGCTACAAAAGAAATGGACAGGTGCGTGAGGAATTGGCCCGACATGCTCACGTTTATTATTTTGAGTGAAGAAGTGTCGATGCAGAGGGCAGGAATCGAGAGCCATTTCCCGATTTTGCAAAGGAACAGGTTGGTGGGGAAATCTGAATTTAGCGGTGCCAGAATGATCTCGTCGAAAACAATGTGCCGGTTTAAAAATGCAAGCATGGCCAGGCCAAATATTGCAAGCACCACGCGGATAATGTGCCACCTGAGCTTTTCGAGATGCTGCCAGAAATTGCGTTTTTTTGGCTCCCCGGCAGGATCCTTTTCTGGTGGTGTCTTCTTATTTGATAAAACTTCGGGCATGTCTCAATCTATTCGTTAACAGGCGCCAAAGTTAGCATTCTAAACAACGAAAACGAAAAAAAGCAGGAAAGGAAACCCGGGATACACAAAATGAATCAGTTAAGTCGAAAACTAGCAACCTCCTTCGACCTGGGCAGTTTTTACTTTTTTCTTTGGAACAATTTCTTCCTTTTTCTCTGTTGAAGTTTCAGGAGTCATGCTTTTACCTATGGCAGCATAATCGTATTTGGGAGTCTCGGCAGAAAGGCCGGGATACTGCGCTGGGTTTTGTTGATTTAATGCTGAGTAAATGTTCCAGCCACCCTGCAATATTTTTATATTGTTGAAACCCAGTTGCAATAAAAGCATCCAGGGGCCGGTAGTTAGCGATTGATCAGCGTCATAGATGACGACTGTTGCAGATCGTGCGGCAAGAGCTTCAAAAAAGCTGAGACTTTCTTTTTCCAGAATCCGGTTTGCTGGAATATTTACCGAACCCTGAATATTTCCCTTATTAAAATCGTAAGGACTTCTTAAATCGATATAAACAAACTGATTCTCGTTAGCTTTCACCGATTTGGCAACTTCAACAGGCGAAATAAAGTATTTGAGGTTTTGAAGTGTTTCGATGGTTTGCCCGGGTGTAAACCGGTAATCGATTTCGGGTTTGCGCGTAGTTAGTAGCCCGATAATAATGACTGCAACAAAAATTGCCGATGCAGTGATTAGTCCTTTGTTGTTGGAAAATTCTTTCATTGTAATTTTTTTCTTAGGATTTCAAATGATTAGCAGCCACCTTCAACTTGTTTTGTTTTGGTTTTTGGTTTCAGATCAATCTTTTCAAGCGGTTCACTTTTTTTGACTTCAAGAGTAGCGCCAGTAAAAAACTGACTTGCCCCAAGCCGGGCCTGATAAAGGTCGAAAGCTTCCTGGGGCTCGGTTGCAGCAGGTGCTACGGGTTGTAAAATTGTTTCGGCCCAGTAGTTCAGACCGCCTTTTAAAACATGAAGATTTTTTATACCAAGCCTGCGGGTTATCGTCCATGCCTGATTCGCAAAAATATCGTCATTTGAATAAAAAATGAAGTCTTTGCCATCCTGACCAAAAACAGCCTGAGAATCTTCATTCAGAAGGTCCGCTAACGGAATATTGATTGCTCCTTGTAACATAAATTTCGAAGCTTCTTTTGCCGGCCTCACATCGATAAGTTGCACCGAAGGGTCGCTTTCGATAATGCGTTTAGCCAGTTCATCGGTCGAAATGTAGCGGGTATTTTCGTTAATTTCGGTAAGTAATTTTTCGGGATTAAGTTCATCCTTGTTGGTGTTTGCCTTCAGAAAAACCAGTCCAATGCCGAGTAATACCAGCACTGAAGCCAAAATGATGTATGTCTTATTCATTTCAAAAGAATATAATAATCAACTTTTTTTACTTTTTCCTGAATTATTGAAGTCACATAAAACGCACCCAGGGCAATAACAATAAGGATTAGCAAAAACCAGCCGGCTGTCATTCCAAGCGTTTCAAAAACGGTAATGTTTCCAATGAAATTGGCGTTGTAGAAACTTTCGAGCAAAGGATAAAATTCCGAAAAAATTAAGATGCCAACGAGCATGGCCGTTGAAAAAACGATGGCATCAATTTTACCGATGGCTGCGGCGCAATAGCTTGTTCCGGGGCAATAACCGCCCATGATAAAACCAAGTCCCATGATAACCCCGCCAACAATGGCAGACGAAACATAGGTAGGATTGATGTAAACAAAGCTCATGTCAACCCATCCCAGGTACTCGAAATAGTAAAGTCCAACCGCAGCGGTAATAGCCGCAGTGAAGAAAACTTTAAGCACGACAAAATCGTAACCGTAAAAAACACCGGCTAATTTCCGGCTCGAAGAGAAACCTGACGACTCGAGGATAAAACCAAATGCGATCCCAACAATCAGCGCTATTACATTGTTCCAGCTTGGGTCGATGACATTCAGAGGAATTAATGGTCCCATATTTCAAAATTTTTAAAAGTTAAATCCAGAATTTTCTAAAAAAGTAAGCAAAAACATAGGCTGTTCCGAAAATAGCCATCATGGTAATAAAACCAGCTAAGGCAAGGGTTGCCATCCCGCTGAGAGCGGCACCACTGGTGCATCCCCGGGCAAACTGGGAACCAAGTCCAAAGGCTAAACCGCCTAAAGCGGCCATGATCAACCGGGTTTTTGAGGTAATTTTCGGCGAATGCTCAACAACAAATTTTAATCTTCCCGACAACGCACCCGAAAGCAATGCTCCGGCAAGAATTCCAATCACTTCAAAAACCAGCCATTCGTTCATCGGGTTTTTATCATCACTGAGAAATTTGCTGTAATAAGCCGATTTTTCGGCATGTGCAGGAGCAACTACATCAACAGCGGTAACAACAGTACTTTTTGCAGCTCCGCTGGCACCAAGGCCACGGCCGGTTATAAACATCGTTAGCAGCAAAAGCAATCCCAGCATGACTCCGCCAAAGTAGGGATTCCAGTATTTTTTCGAATTATCCATATTCTTGATGATTTTTATGATCTTAAAATCGGTGGATTATTAATATAAATAGCGGGTTAATTGTCCGGCCTCTACCATGATAAATCTGAAGATAAGTCCGCCAAGCAGAATTAAAAAGGAGGTGATGGCAATAGGAATTTTGTAGCCATAAAGTTCAAGAATTTCGAGAATTGCCGGGAAAATCAAGCCAAGGACAATAACAAATGCCCAGAATGAAACCGTAAATTCTCCGCCAAGGAATAATTGCGCAGCCTGAATCATTACCTGAGAACCTGCCAAAGCGCCCATAATCATGTGGGTGATAAAGAAAAGTTCGATAGCGATTAGCAGCAAATCAATGCGGCCAAGGATTTTGCGCTCTTCGTGGCTTTTCGAAATCCACATAATTGTAGCAACGCCGGTTGACATTCCAGAGACCAGGAATAAAGGCCCGAGAATGGCCGTATTCCATAGCGGTCTGGCGTTAAATGCACTGAGCAAAATCCCGGTATAAATTCCCAGGATAACGGCATAAATAACCATCGGCCAGGCAACAATTTTGCGATTATCAATCACCCAAAGCTCAAATTTTCTCAAAAATTCAAATTTCCAATCCCATTTTGGAAATACTTCGCGGATGTAACTGGCGCACCAAACCAACGAAATCGGTGTAATGATCATCAATACCCAGGCACCCCAGCCCATTGGCGATTCAAGCCTTATGGTGGTGTAAAGCTGCCAGAAGTAAAGCTTATGTTTGAGATCGAGAAAAAGCATAAACAATCCGAGAACAAGTGCAAAAGGAACGATAAAAGGCGCCCATTTCACGGTTGCCTGCATTTCTTTTTCTTTACCTAGAATGGTGTAAAGACCTGCAAAGAAAAGGATTCCGGCGGCCAAACCCCCTAAGAAAAGGTAGATCGGGATTTGCCAGTGCCAGATGTGAAGGTAAGGGTCGATATTTGGAATTTCGCGTCCGCTGATAAATAATTCTTCTTTCATTTTCTAATCATTTTAAAATTATACCAGGTAGAAAATATGAGGATTTGTTCCTGCTTCAGGAGCCAGTACCTTGTGTTTCCTGTTTTTCAAAGCATTTGAAATTTCGCTGTTGGGATCGTCGAGGTCGCCGAAATACATGCATTTTGTAGGGCAAACCGCCACGCAGGCTGGTTTTTCACCTTTGGTGATGCGGTGGTTGCAGAACGTACATTTATCAACATAACCTTCGGGATGCGAATACCTCGCATCATACGGGCACGACTCGATGCAGGCGCCACAGCCAATACATTTATGAGGTGTAACAAGCACAACGCCGCCTTCAACGATGTGGCTGGCACCGGTAGGGCAGCAGCGAACGCAGGGCGAATTGTCGCAATGGTTGCACCGCTCCGAGCGCAATTCGATTTCGACATTGGGATAACTGCCATCAACGGTTTCGGTTACCCAATCGCGGCAGTAGCCGATTGGGACATTGTTTTCGGTCTGGCATGCGACAACACAATCGCTGCATCCAACACATTTTCTGGTATCAATGGCCATTGCATATCTCATGATTTAGCCTCCTTTTGCGGGTCTTCAGTTAAAAATGTTACAAAGTTGCCTCTCATCCCGGTGCCTCCCATAATGGGGTCAATCTGCACCTTGGTTATCAGGTCAGAATCGCTGGCGCCTCTGCCATAAGCACGGCTGAGTTTTTTGTCGGTATGGCCAAAGCCATGAACCATGTACACCGAATCCCAGCGAATACGTTCGGTAACCCTTACCATTACAGGGAAATCAGAGATTACACCATCCTGGTTTTTCAACCAGATGTATTGCCCTGCCTTAATTCCCCACAATTTGGCAACTTTGGGATTTATCCATACATCATTTTCTTTTTTAAGGTCGTGAAGATTTGGATTGTTGGCAGTCCGGCTGAAAGTATGCATGGGTGCACGGCCGTAGTTGAGCCTGTAAAAGCTTTCGGGCGGTTCAGGATGTGGCGTATAAACAGGCATAGGATCAAAACCCGCAGCAGCCAGTTCGGTCGAATAAAACTCAATTTTTCCGCTGGAAGTGTGAAATGTATAATCTGCTCCATCGGCTAAATAAAGAGGTCCGCTTTTCCGCTCAAATTTTTTAACACCAATTTTTTGCATTTCCTCAAGTGAAGAACCCACCTGTTTCAGTTGCCAATCTATCACTTCTGAAAAATCTTCATAATCAAAATAAGCTCCAAGCCCAAGTCTTTCGCCAAGTTGTTTCGAAATCCACCAAGCTGGTTTTGTATCGCCCACAGGCTCGGCAGCAGGCATGCGCAGCGCAATAAATGGTTCACGGTTTGGCGAAGCTCTCAACTCATCATATCTTTCGAGGTAGGTGCACTCGGGAAGAATGACATCAGCATAACCAGTAATTTCCATCGGCATGGTATCGACAACCGCCATAAATTCGATGGATTGCATGGCTTTGAGCAAAGTATCTTTTTGAGGCATGGTTAACGGAAGGTTAGTTCCGGCAACGAGCCAGGCTTTGATTTGATGTGTATTTTCGGGTGAAGGAATAGATGCATCAATTAAAGCGTTCGAAACTGCAAGTCCGGCAAGCGGATATTTCCCGTTAAGGGTTTCTTTCCACGACCATGCTGGCTTTGGAAATGGTGGGTGAGGATGCTCGGGAATTGATTTTGATTCTTTAAAATAAAATCCGCCACGTCGGCCCCACGAACCCAAAAGGCCGTTGAGTATTGCCATTGCGCGGGAGCGTTGGGTATCATCACCGTACCACGTTACATGGCGGCCGGGATGAATAATTACCGAAGGCGCTGCTTCAGCCATTGCCCTTGCTGATTTGCGGATAAGGTCAGGTTTGATGGTGGTAATTCCATAAGCCCATTCCGGTGTCATGTTTTCGACATGTTTGGCAAGCTGATCGAGTCCGGTTGTATATTTTTCGACGTAATCGCGGTCGTAAAGTTTCTCGGTAATAATCACATTGATCCAGGCCAGCAGTAAAGCGAGGTCAGTAGCAGGTTTGATAGGAAGCCAGAATTTCGATTTACTGGCAACAGTCGAAAAACGTGGGTCCACAGTAATAATGGTGACACCTTTGTCGATGGCATCCGACATTTCCTGAACCTGACTGTTGTGCATGTTTTCGCCAAGATGGGAACCAATCAGTACAAGGCAGTTTGTGTCCCTGATGTCGGTAGGTTCGGGTGAGCCAACCCCGCTGCCAAAAGTAGCCTGGAAGCCAACTTCACGCGGGCCACGGCATTGGGCGTAAGATGGCGCAACAATGTTGGTGCTCCCATAAGCCTGCAAAAGGTACCCCAAGTGATGTCCGGCAGAACCATGATTAAACAAAGCGAAACTTTCGGGGCCATATTTTTCTTTGATTTCTTTCATTTTTCCGGCCACCAGGTCGAGGGCTTCTTCCCAGCTTGCTTCTCTGAAAGTCTGTTTATCACCGTCAGTAACCCTGATCAATGGTTTTTTGAGCCTGTCGGAATCGCTGTACATTCCTACGCCTCCTGTGCCGCGTGGACAAAGCCTTCCGTTACAGTGAGGGTCGTTTTCGTTGCCGGTAATTTTCACGATTTTGCCGTTTTCATCCGTGTAAGCCCAGCCGGCGCACATCCAAAAACAAATTTCGCAATAGGTCGGGGTGCGTTTCAGCCTGGCAAAGCCGTCATGAGCAAGGTTAGGGTCAGCAGTGGAGGCATTACCCCGGGCCATCGAAAGCATTGTTCCGGACAAGGCTGCGCCTACAGTTCCCATCGCCGAAATCTTAATAAAATCTCTTCTGGTTTTCATGTAGATTTTCTCTGATAAAACTCAATTTCAAAAAAGGCAAAAGTAGCTAACTATTCCTAATGTTTTTTGATTCACAAATGTTTTTCCACATATAAAAACATAATGTTAATCAGCTTTTTTGTTGATGTAAATTGGATTTTGAAATTTTGTTGGGGGATAGTTAAAGAACTAATTGGAAGCTAAGTTGGTTAAGCGCTGTAAATACCTTAATTGAAAATTGTTAATATGTTCCTTAAATTGAAAAATTTTGACTTTCGCCCAAACAAAAATGTTCGCAATTTCTGCTTATTCGGTCAATAAGTTCAAAATAGTTTTAACTATACTTAAAATAAATTACTAAATTTGTAAATATTTTAACTATAGTCAATAAAATATGGAAGCATCAAGAATCATAAAAAGAGGCTTGTATCTCGACAAGATTCAATCGCATATTTCAAAAAGCGTTATTAAAGTTCTGGTTGGACATCGGCGGTCAGGAAAAAGCTACCTTTTGCTGAATATTATCGAAATGATTACCGCCACTGATCCGAAAGCAAATATCATTTTCATTAATAAGGAGTATTATGAGTTTGATCAAATCCGGGATTATCATGATTTGCAGTTTTATTTTGATGAAAAGTTTCTACCAGATTCAAACAACTATTTCTTTGTGGATGAGATCCAGGAAATTACCGATTTTCAAAAATGTATCAGAAATATTTTGTCAAAAGAACTTGCTGACATTTACATTTCCGGAAGCAATGCTGATCTTTTATCCGGCGAGTTGGCAACCATGCTAAGTGGGCGATATGTCGAAATACGTGTTCATCCCCTGGCATATAGCGAATTTCTTGATTTCTATCAACTTGAAAATAGTTCAGTTTCATTTAACAGGTTTTTGAGGCAGGGCGGCATGCCGGGTTTGCTTCATATCAACCAGGAAAATGAACCAATCAATGATTATCTTCAGGGTATTCTCTCAACGGTTCTTTTAAAAGATGTTGTGGCACGATACAACATCAGGAATGTCTATTTTCTTGAGAACCTTGTACGTTTTCTTGCTGATAGCACAGGTTCTTTAGTATCAGCAAAGAACATAAGCGATTATCTGAAATCTCAAAAGTTTGCACTAAGCCCAAACCTGGTACTCGATTATTTAGGGTATTTGTGTAATGCATTTTTTACTAATAAGGTAATGCGGAAGGATATTCCGGGTAAAAAAGTATTTGAAGTAGTTCTACTTTACTAAAATAGAAAGGAAAATAATTGTTGTATAAATGATTCATTATCAGTATATTTGCACGAGTATTAACACTCTGGTCAATATTTGATAATGAAGCAAAGACGACCAGAGAAAAAAAAATTTGGTTTTAAAC
>CAJATL010000164.1 GCA_903944895.1 uncultured Bacteroidota bacterium | reverse complement strand
CCTGATGTTGTAAACCAGCTTTCGACAGGTGTTTTGGAGAATAAAAAACCCAGCCAGATGGCCGGGTTCTAAAACTCCAAATCACGAAAAATTTCTTCCCCACATTTTATAAAGCCCCATCATCATAGGCTCTTTCGCCATGAATGGAAGTATCAAGACCAGCCATTTCTTCATCTTCTGAAACCCTGACACGCGTAACAAGATTTATGACGGCAAGGACAACATATGTAAAAATAAAAGCATAAGCTGATGCAATCACAACAGCAACAACTTGTTTCATCAAAAACGTTGCGCCTCCGCCCATTAATAAACCATCTGCACCAGCAGGATTAATGGCTTTTGTGGCGAAAAATCCCAGCAAAATAGTTCCCAGAACTCCGCCAACGCCGTGAACACCCCAAACATCGAGCGCATCGTCCCATTTCATGCGGTTTTTAAGTTGTACGGCCAGGTAACAAACAAGGCCAGCCAGCGAACCAATCAACGCAGCTGCCCAGAGCGGGACAAAACCGGCACAGGGCGTTATTGTTGCAAGACCGGCAATGGAGCCGGTGAGTAAACCCACAAACTTTGGCTTCCTTTCACGCGACCATTCGATAATTACCCAAACCACAGTTGCAAAAGAGGCTGCTATATCCGTGTTTAAAAATGCAATGGAGGTTATTCCATCAACCTGAGCCTCACTTCCGGCGTTAAAACCGTACCAGCCAAACCATAAAAGCCCGCTTCCGATGGCGACCAGCGGAATGCTGTTTGGCGTAGAGTTTTTGTCAACCCTGGCGCCCACATAAAATACCGAAGCAAGGGCGGCAAAACCAGCAGTAGCATGAACAACGATGCCTCCGGCAAAATCAAGAACGCCCCACTGAGCAAGTAATCCACCACCCCACATCATGTGAACAAAAGGATAATACACAAAAATCTGCCATACCGTTAGGAAAATCATGTACGATTTAAAAGTGACACGGTTTACAAAAGCACCAGTTATCAACGCAGGTGTGATAATGGCAAACATCATCTGGTAAGCAACAAAAACAATTTCCGGAATTTTGCCATTTGAATACATCGAATCAATGCCGATGCCGTTTAAAAAGGCTTTGTCGAAGTTGCCGAAAATTCCACCTTCGCCACCACTGAAACAAAGGGAATAGCCGAAAGCAAACCACAAAACGGTGGTCCATCCCAGCGAAACAAAGCTTTGAATCATGATGCCAAGGATATTGCGCTTGGTTGCAAGGCCGCCGTAAAAGAAAGCAAGGCCGGGAGTCATGAGCATGACTAAGCTGCAGGCCAGCAGCATAAACCCGGTTGAACCTGTGTCGATCATTTTAATTTTATTTAAATGGTGATTTTATAATGTAATTCCTATGACGAAATAAATATTCTGAGCTTCCGGATTGGTGATGAGTGAGGCCTTCAAAGGAAGTTCAAACTTGTCGGTGATCGCAATTTTCTTAACAGCCGAAATTCCCAGGTTTACAACTCCCGCTTTATCACCATACAACCCAGATGCTGGCGTGAATCCCACAAAAGTGTCCAATGCCTGCCCTTTGATGTCGAAAGTATAACCCAATTCGAAGTAAGTTGAATAGTTGTTTTTATAGGTGGTGTCCTGGGTTGAAGATACTTCCTGTTTTTTGTCGTTGCCATAAACCATAACGCTGGCCAGCAAACTCAACGGCAAATTTTCGCCTCCTTTGTATTGAGCAAAGGTTTCTAGAAGATGACCGGTAGTTTCGTTTTCCCAATTAAAATATTTTGAGTTGTCGGTGGCAGGAATTCCGTTGACCGGGAAAAAATAATCGGTTACCCCGATGCTTACCTTGCTGATAGTATATTTTGCGTAGAGGTCAACTTCGGAATAGGTTCCCAACGTGTTAAAAGCTCCCCAGCTTCCGATTTCGAAGTTGCCGGCAGTCAGCGACAGGGTGGGCTGGATATTTGGTGAAGCACCATAATCGACACCGCGCCAGACGTATCGGCTTACAATGTCGGCAGCCACGTTAATCTTTACATTGCCCTCCTGAGCATGAACGTTTATCGCACTCATTGTCAAAAATAATAAGACGAAAATCGCAGAAACCTTCTTCATATTCATCGGTAATTTTGCTTTTAAATTTACGATGCAAAGGTTCCTGCAAAAGGACAATTATGCAATAAAGCCAGTTTTAAATGGGCATAAACGAATGTTTATTTTTTTGTAGGTAATTTACGTAAAGCCGGAATTTTTAGTGTTTAGAAAAGGAGTAAAAGCCGGGTTTTTTACCAGAATCAGACAGGTGCGGATTACTGGTGATATTTGTAAAACAGAATTACAAACCATTTAAAAGGTGCAGCGCATCGGAATATTTAAATAGGATACTGATTTTAGTAAAATCAAGAAGAAAAACCTTGGTGCAAAAGCCTGGGCCACCTTATTTTCAAAACTTATTGGCTTATTTAATGGTTGGGTACTTAAAGGTTTCACCTTTTGGAAAGGTGAAACCTTTTTGGCTTGACGCTGCCAGGTGCTGCGCACGCTGGCAGGTCACGTACAACCGAAACCTGTCAGCGTCCGCAGGACCTGACAGCGTTTAAAAGAAAAGAGAAAATGTAAAATATCCAATGTCGAATTTCCAACGCCCAATGTAGAGCCTTCTTGATTCATTTTAAATTGGATATTTTAAAATGAAAATTCGTTGTTGTTTTCCGATTTTGAAGCTGCCAGGTGCTGCGCACGCTGACAGGTCATGCTCCGGCGAAACCTGTCAGCGTCCGCAGCACCTGACAGCGTTTAAAAAATTATTGGGTTGTTTGTAAAAACCGATAAAATCCCTCCAGGCAATTTAAACGAAACCGGCCATAGTCGCGGATTGTGTTGGATAAAAGGTCCTTCTCAGATTGATTTACGGCAACCGAATATTTCAAATATTCGTTGATGGCAAGCACATCACTTTTTATCGCTGGCATTTTTGAATAGCCAGGATTCAGCAATTTTCCGGCGATGTTTTTCAAATCAAAATCACCTTGTAAAGCCGGATGGAAATACATATCGTAAGAAAAAACATCCGCAAGGTCGGTTATCTTTTGCAGGATAAAACCAGTTTTTTCGGCCATTTCAGGCTTGCGGACGGTTAAATGCTGAAGATATTCTTTAATTTCATCGGCCTGATAAACCAGGAGATGATCAACCGAAGAACTCAATTTTTCGAGGAAACTGAACAGTCTTGTATCCGGGTTTTCATCCGGGTTTTCGACGAACCAAAAATGTGCTTCCGGGTTTTCAATAGTCGGATTTTGAAATCCTGCGCAAACCGGAACAAGATCGTATGGACGGAGTTTTTCGTAAGCCGGAACAGCCGGCCTGTGTCCCAGAAACCAGATTAATCCCACGTTTCCGTCAATTTTCCCTAAAAAAGAACTGAGCTTTTCCTTGTCTAAAAATGGCCTTTGTTCTTTGATAGCGGAGATTTCGATGCGCTTTTTTGGGTCAAAATCCTTGATCTGTTCGGCGGAAAAATCATCTGCAAAGACAATTCCCTGATTATAACTCTCAAACTTTTCTTCATCCGAAAATGCAGAAAGCCCGAAAATTGAACCTGATGGAACATTTTTCCAGCAATGGCCGATAAAATCGCACGGATAAGGCCGGTTGCAGTGAAGGCCAATTTCGACTTTGGGTGAATTTTTAAGCGTGATGACCGATTTCTCTTCCTCAATTTTTGAGATCACAAAATACTGCAGCTCACTTATTTTATCGGTGACATCCACGAAAGTGAACAAGCTGGCCATATCCAGACTTCCATCAAATTCGTAATTGCCGTTGAGGTGAACTAAAAAAAACCGGTTGATCCGGATTCCTGAATTTTTAAGCACATAATACTGGAGTGCGGCGTCCAGGAGAAATGTTTCAGAAATCTGCCTGGAACTTTTGATTTCGTAAGCGTTCCATTGGCCGTCAACTTTGGCCAGGATATCCAGCAAAATCAGCACCCTGTCGAACTGAAAAGCAGCCTCATAAATCGTTTCGGCGGTTCCGTTTTGGATGATTTCGCCGGTTTTTAAAACCGATTTCTGATAGCCCGAAGGCGAGGCAGGCTGACAGTTTACGCCTCCCGGAAACAGCGATTGGGCAATGATTCCGACATCAATTCCCCTGACAAACTTCGCCCTTTGTTCGGCAGATAAAGCATCCCGCAGGAAATAGCGGTTTTTATACAAATAAAGCGACTTAAGACATTGTACCCCACGAATGAAAGTAGATTTGGAGAGCTGATGTTTTTCCATACTGTTAGCCTGTTTTATTGGCCGGGCAAAACTAAGCTTTTTGATGTAGCCGTAAAACACACCCAACATTGGCTTCCATGACATCAGAAACTGTTAAATAAATCATAAATAAAGGGTTGGCCTTGCTATTTAGAAACGATTCACATTACTTTTGCTGCATTACAATAATTGACTAAAAAATAAAACGCTGCTCATGAAAAATATAACACTAGTCATTTTTGCCTGGATATTTTTTACTTCAACTGGAATTACGCAAAATCAAACCTTCAGTTTTATCCCCGGCGATCAAATTACCGAGCAAATTGGCCTGGATGAATTTAAACATTTCAGGGTCGAAATTGAGCATCCGCTGTCAGATCAGGCTTCGTTTGGCTGGAGGCCCGTTGAAAATACTTTTCTGAGCAAGTGGTATTATTCTTCATGCGACAATTATGGCTGCTACAGCGGGATTCCTGACAGTTCGATGTTTGGCCCTTTGCCCGATTCGGTGAATGGTTTTATCAGAATTACGCTCAATGCCAACAGCATGGCCGGAACCGGAACCGTAAAACTATACCTTTATGATGTAAAATATCCTGACGATGGCCAGTTTGTAACTTTTGAAATCACTGCCAGCGAGGTTACCGCAATCGATGATCGTGATCAAAACCGGTTTTCGGTCTATCCAAATCCTGTCGGTGATTTTATTACGGTTCATTCGCCTTCGGTTGATATCACAACCTTTTCGCTTGTTGACCTTTCGGGAAAAACGGTTTTTAAATCAGCGGTCAGCGCAGAGTCTTCAAATACTTTTGATGTGTCGCAACTTCCCCGGGGCTTATATTTTGCGGCTTTTGGCGATTTGAAGAACATGAAAAGCCTCAAAATCATCAAACAATAGGCTAAATTTCTGGTCGGTTTGGATTAAGTTTTGAATCCCGGCTGAGGTGATGTTCAGGTTTCAGACAACAAAAACGTTATGTTTTCTTTTTTAAATCTATATTTGCCGCATTATTTAACAATCTGTTTAATTAAAACTTAAGTTATGAAAATGAAATTATTTGCTTTTTTACTTGTTGTTGCAGGCGCGTTCGTACTGCAAAGTTGCGAAGACTCCCTATTAGATTTTAACCAGACTTTAACCTATTCCTACGAAGTGCCTGTATCCTCAGTCGATTCGGTGTTTTCGATTTCCGAGGTAATTGATCTTGCTTCGCAAGACAGTGTTATCAATGAATACGGAAATTTGATCAAGGAAATAAACATTCAGGAGGTAAAATACTGGCTGACAGCTTTCAATGGAGATGATGACCAGACAATCATTGAGGCCACCTTAAAAATCGCTGACGAAAATGGCGCCGGAATGCAAACCATCACCACCATCAGTAACCAGAACCTGAAAGCGCTGTTAAACACACCTACCGTGCTTCCGGTTAACCAGGATGCCATCAACACGATGCAGGATCTGATTAAAAATTCGCCACACAAATTTCAGTTGAATTTCAATAATTCCTGCAATAAAGGACCTCTGGATTTTAAAATCAAATTCGAATTTACCTACGAATTGGTGGCAAATCCTTTATAGCATTCATTTGTCATGCTTCACATTGTTTTTCAAAAGCCGTGTGAATAAAAAGGCTGTCGGAAAAAAACCCGTTTTCTGTGCGAAATAACACGGAGGACGGGTTTTTAATTTTAATTTTGCGTTGATGGTTTAAAACTCAAACTTTATCAAAAATATGGCAGCACCTGCAAACATGGACTTTAAAGACATCCTGCTTCATCACAAAATCTGGCTTGCTACCAGCGATGATACCGGCATTCTGGGTGATGGAAAATGGCAGATTCTGAGGACTATCGAAGAAACGGGCTCGCTGATGGGTGCCTGCATAAAACTTAACCTCACCTATCGCCGCACCTGGGGTGATCTTAAAAAAATTGAGCAAATGCTTGGTTTCCCTCTACTCGAAAAATCCCGTGGTGGCGCCGAGGGAGGAAGTTCATCGCTTTCCCCGCAAGGAAAACTTTTGGTAAAGGCTTTCGATAAATTTCATGAGCAGGTTGACGGGGTCATCAATAAAGCTTTCTACGAATTTAAATCCAGCCTTTTGGAGATAAATCCCTGAAAATATCCCGGTTTGCTGCCCCCCGTAAGGCATTCTACATTCTACATTCGATATTCTACATTCTACATTCTACATTCTACATTCTACATTTCCCCACACCACCCCTCTTCCAAAAATTGACATCAGCACCCTTCACTACAACTTCTTTTCATAAAAATTCTTACCGCTTTGAGCAAATTCCAGTTCTGTTGGTTTATCTGTAACAAAATTTAGCAAAATAAAAATCATCGAAAAATACAAAACATGGATAATTACAATATCAGCGCAATGCTGGAAGAGTTAGGAATCAAGGCAGAAAACAATGGCGCTCATACAGGGCTTCGGTGGATCGAAACCAACGGAGAGCCGCTCGAATCGTGGTCGCCAACCGATGGAAAGCTCATCGCCAAAGTTAAACAAGCCACCTGGGACGATTACGAAAAAATCATTGCCAGCGCACAGGAGGCCTTCAAAGTGTGGAGCCTTGTTCCTGCACCAAAGCGCGGCGAAGTGGTGCGACAAATTGGGAATGAGCTTAGAAAGTATAAAGAACCGCTGGGGAAACTGGTTTCATACGAAATGGGCAAAGTTTATCAGGAAGGCCTTGGCGAAGTTCAGGAAATGATCGACATTGCCGACTTTGCCGTGGGGCAGTCGCGCATGTTGTACGGCCTCACCATGCACTCGGAGCGCGAAAAACACCGGATGTACGAACAATATCACCCTTTGGGAATTGTTGGGGTAATCTCTGCTTTTAATTTCCCGGTTGCGGTGTGGGCCTGGAATGCGATGATCGCGCTCATCGCCGGTGATGTAGTCGTCTGGAAACCCTCATCAAAAGTAATGCTGTCGGCTATTGCGGTTCAAAATATTATTCAAAAAGTACTTCATGAAAATAATGTGCCCGAAGGTGTTCTGAGCCTCGTTGCATCAAGTTCGAAATATGTTGGTGACGATTTTCTGGCCGACCGCCGCATCCCGCTGATTTCGGTAACCGGATCGACCAGGGTGGGAAAACGGGTGAATAAAATTGTGGGCGAAAGGCTTGGAAAAACCATCCTGGAGTTGGGCGGAAACAATGCCATCGTCATTTCGCAATATGCCAACCTTAACATGGCTTTGCGGGCCAGTATGTTTGGCGCCACAGCAACTGCGGGGCAACGCTGCACCTCCACCAGGCGGCTTATTATCAACGAGGTGATTTATGATATTTTTAAAGAAAAACTGATAAAAGCCTATCAGCAGTTGCGCATCGGCCATGCGCTCGACGAAAACACCCACGTTGGTCCGCTCGTTGATAGAACCGCGGTAACTTCGTTTAATTTAGCCCAGGAAGCCGTGATAAAACATGGTGGGAAAATTATTTATGGTGGCGCAACACTCGATGGACCGGGATTTGAATCGGGATGCTATGTTCAACCTGCCATTGCTGAAGTTGAAAATCATTGGGAAATCGTTCAGGAAGAAACTTTTGCCCCGCTGCTTTATCTTATCAAATACAAAACCATCGAAGAGGCCATTGCCTTGCACAACAATGTACCGCAGGGCTTGTCGTCGGCAATTTTCAGCAAAAATATTCATGAGACCGAGTTTTTCCTTTCACACGCCGGCTCCGATTGTGGAATTGCCAACGTGAATATTGCAACAAACGGCGCCGAAATAGGTGGTGCTTTTGGTGGAGAAAAGGAAACCGGAGGTGGTCGTGAATCAGGCTCTGACGCATGGAAAGCATATATGCGCCGGCAAACCAACACCATCAATTTTAGCAAGGAGTTGCCCCTGGCTCAAGGAATCAAATTTGATTTGTTTGACGAATAAATGAAGATGGTGGTGTTATCTGCAAAAGCAATAACACCGCCACTTTTTTTGGGTGAATAAGTTCAAACTCGCTTACTATGTAATTTGTCCCTTTTGTGTTCTGTTTTATTCTCTTGAACCTTTATGACCTTTGATTTACTTTCTTTTGTTTTGACACAAAAGAAAGTAACAAAGAAAAAGTCAAGACTTCATGAAAATTTCTTGTTTTCTACGGTTTGGCTCAGCCACGCGATACAAGCCGCGCCAACACACAGGCCAACCTTTGCTTCTGTATCGCTTCCAAAAGCCCTCGCTTTGAGCCTTCCCTCGAAAACAACGGAAATTTTCATAAGGTCGTCCTGATCATGGTTGGTAATAAACGCTCCCTTCCGAATCGTTCACAAAGTTCCTCGTAGTAATATTCGTAATGCCACAGTGATGTTTCATTTTAATATTTGATTTTCATTAACCTGATAAATCAAAATTAACAACATTAAGGTTTAAGCGACACTCAAATTTGTGACACCTTCTTTTATAAATATCTCTATATGAATTTGTTCAAAGAATGGAATCAGGAAGTCTGAAACTTCTTTTATCGCCATTCGGCCATTTTCATCACCACGCCAATTTTTTTCTTACCATCAATTTTAACGATAACCGGTTTTTGAAAACGGATGTGTCTGATAAATTCATCTTCATAAACGGCGTCAAATTTTGCAAGATAATCGAGGTCGTAAAATCCATCTTTGATAAACGGATTTATCGTAAAATAACCGACGCGAAAGGAGGTCAGGTTCTGGAAAAAATGCGTACCCTGGCTTGGGTCGATGCGGTAGTTTTTAAGTCCCGATTCGACGATAAGCCGGGCTGCCGATATTTGTGGCCATTTAACCGGAATACCCAGCCACGGATCATTTGATCCCCAGCGTCCCGGGCCAACCAGAATGTAGTTTTTGTTTTCCGACAAAAAACGGTCGTTAAGCTCACCAACTCTGAGGGCGATTTCATGAGTTTGGGCAGCATCAAAACTCTCAGGCTTCACATACACAAAATCGAACAGGTTCTTGATAATTCCATTTCCAAGCGCATTTTTTGCGGTGATCAGTGTTTCCTCGGCAGCAATTTCGGTCAGATCTTCATCGATACTTTCGCTGCTATCGACGATAGGCCGGATTTGTAAAAGATTAAAAATTACGGGCTGACCTTTTCGGACATTTAAATCGGCAGCAAATTCAATTTCGATGCCCCGGTTCATTTCACGCTGACCTATTTCGAGAACGTTGTGTAAAATGTCGGCAAGTGGAAACACATTGTGCCGCAGAATATTGGTGAAAGTAATCAGCCTTTTTCCTTTGTGCTGAACGCCGTCGCGAAGCATGTGATTGCTCGGATCGTACGTTGAGGCCACCCATTTTAGCGAATTGTCTTTTTCGGCATCATCAATCCGGAGTTTTAAAAGGTTGATTGCGTCGTCGGTGCAGGGTTTAAAACTATCGGCATTAAGATCGAGTGCAAAAAAACTCCGCTGAGTTTCTCTCAAAGCCATGTCGGGAGAAGTTAGCTGCAGAATTTTTTTGGGGTATTTTGGCGAAAACCTCAGTGTATTGCCGCCATCAACAATATATTTTCCAAGGCCAAAAGCAATGTTCGCGATGCCGTCGCGGGGCTGTTCAGGCTCGATGGGATAAAAATTTATCGAGCGTGCCACTCCAGAAATTGTCGGATAAAAGCGGTCGCCATAGCGCGAACCACAAACTTCCTGAAGTACGACAGCCATTTTTTCTTCATCAATAATATTTAAAGTGGCCATCATGTAGGCTTTGCTGTCTTTGTAAAACGCAGAGGCATAAACACTCTTGATGGCCAGGCTAAGTTTTTGGATCATCAAACGCTCGTTGTCCTCAATTTTTGGGATCATGTAGGTCGAATAAATCCCTGCAAAAGGCTGGTAGTGCGAGTCTTCAAGCAAACTCGACGATCGGATGGCGATTGGATTTTTAGCTACCGATATCAGTGTATAAAGATCTTCATGAATCCTGAAAGGAAGCCTTGCAGCCACAAAAGCATCTAAAATTTCTTTGTCGCTGCTTCCCGAAAGGGCAATATCGTACAAATGGTTTTCCTCCATGAATTCATCAAAAATATCGGTTCCCAGAACAACCGTCCGTGGAATGGTAATGATGACGTTGTCGAACATATCGAGCAGGTGGTTTCGCTTGATCATCGAATCGAGAAATGCCAGCCCGCGGGCTTTGCCGCCCAGCATTCCTTCGCCGATGCGGGTAAAAGTAAGATATTCGTCAAAATTATCGCGCCGGAATTCGGCAATTACGCCGCGGCCTTTATGCATTCTGAATTTTGAAATCGCATCGTACAGATAGCGCCTCACCTCGTCGAGGTCTTCAAAATCTTCGGGGCGGAATTGTTTGATAAGATCGGCCAGGGTAAACAAAGCCCTTGCCCGCAGCCATTTTGAAATATGGTTGCGCGTAATGTGGTAAAGAAATGAGTCGTCGGGGATATCAAACAAAACTTCCTGCAGGCTTTTGAGGTCGGTGGCCCGCCCGACTTCTTCGTTTGTTTCTGGATTTACAAACACAAATTCGCCAAAGGCAAAATACTCGGCGATGAAAGTGCGCAACTGAAGTGAGAGGTTTTTGGAGTTTTTGTTGATATAACCAACCTTCAGGGTTTTGGCCAACTCCTTAATGCCCATGTCGGACGATTGCAGCAAAATCGGCATATAAATGTCATCCTTTTTCACCAGTTCGCAGAACTTGGCACCGGCAAGTTTATCGTGGATGCCGTTGCGTTCGTAACTCATGTCGCTGATAATGCCGAGGAGGTTGTTTTTGTATTTGTGATAATAGGTGATGGCCTCTTCAAAATTATTTGCCAGCAAAATTTTGGGGCGGCCGCGCATCCTGAGCATTTTCTGGTGCTCATTAAGCCCTTCGGTCATAAATGTTTTCGACTGTTTATAAATGATTTTGTAGATGGTTGGAAGATAGGAAGAGTAAAACCGCACCGAGTCTTCGACCAGAATAATTGCCTGAACGCCCACCACGTTGATGTCGTATTCGGCGTTCATCTCATCTTCGATAAGTTTGATGATGGCAAGCAGAATATCGGCATTGCCGAGCCAGCTAAACACATGATCGATCCCTTTCAATTTTCCGCTGTGGATTTTTAGAGATATCTCCCGTGAAAACGGAGTTAGCAAAACTGCAGGAATGCCGGGTTTTTGTTTCCTGATTTCGATAATCGATTCTTCATCAAAAGCGCTGAGCATGAAAATGATCAGGTCGATATTCTGATCGTTTATGATGGCGATGGCCTCTTCCTTTGAGTTGGCCTGAATAAACTGCGGCGGATACCGGAGGTTGAGGGCAACGTATTCGTTAAAAATCTGCTCATCAATACGCCCGTCGTCTTCAAGGATAAACGCGTCGTATTTGCTGGCGATGAGCAATACGTGATAAATCCTTCGTTTCATCAGGAGGGTAAAAGGAGTATCGCTAAAAACGAATTTCCTCGACAACAAATTCCATTTTTCCGGCATAGCTTTTTGTTTTATCCCACAAAAATAATTTTTTTTACACCGGAAGGAAATTATTCCTCAACTCAACTGCTGGTAACACCCCTTTCCGGAATGCGGTAATGGCTTGATTTTGTGTGAAAAGGCCGGGAATTTTAAAGGTGAAATCCTGAAGAAATCCATAAATCATCAAAATTCCGGTAAGCAGAAAATCCAAGTTCAAATTATTGATGACTTTCCGTTTACAAATATGATACATCCCAAAAAGTCTCAGCATTTGCTAAACATTGCCAGGTTTGGCTTACTTGAACGACTGCATGTCGCACAATTTGCGATAAACACCTTTTTTGTCGAATAATTCCGAATGGGTTCCTCGTTCGACAATTTCACCTTTGTCGAGGACGATAATTTCGTTGGCGTTCTGAATGGTCGAGAGGCGGTGGGCGATCACCACAGAAGTCCGGTTTTTCATCAGTTTAAACAAAGCATCCTGCACCAGACGTTCCGATTCGGTATCCAAAGCAGATGTAGCCTCATCCAGAATCATGATTGGCGGGTTTTTGAGCACAGCCCGCGCGATGCTGATACGCTGCCGCTGACCCCCTGAAAGTTTCGCACCACGATCGCCAATATTCGTCTGATAGCCTTGCGGCATATTTTCGATAAATTCGTGGGCATTGGCAATTTTTGCTGCTGCAATCACATCATCGCCATTGGCAATTTCCATCCCAAAAGCGATGTTGTTAAAAACCGTGTCATTAAACAGGATGGTTTCCTGGGTAACGATGCCCATCAATCCGCGCAAATGGTCGATCCGTAAATCTTTAACCGGAATTCCGTCAATCAGGATTTCACCTTTGGTACAATCATAAAACCGTGGCAAAAGATCGACCAGTGTGGATTTTCCGCTGCCTGACGCGCCAACAATGGCAATCATCTTACCTTTTTCGATATTCAGATTGATGTTTTTCAACACAAATTCCTGCTCATACGAAAAACTGATGTCGCGATAATGAATGGATTCGTTGAAGTCGGTTTTTGAGATGGCATCAGGTTTTTCAGTGATTACCTCGTCGGCGTCAATAATTTCCTGGATACGCTCGGCTGAAGCCACGCCCTTTTGAATGTTGTAATAAGCCTCGGTAAAGGCTTTTGCAGGGACAATCAACTGTGAAAAGATGACGACATAAAATATAAAAACTGTGGGTTCGAGGCTGGCATTTTCACTTAAAACCAATTGTCCGCCAAACCACAAAATCACCACGAGGACCAGCGTGCTCAAAAATTCGCTCATCGGCGAGGCCAGATCACGTTTCCTGAAAAGCCTGATCATGATTTTGGTGAGCTGGTTATTTTGATCTTTAAACTTATTGTCGGTAATTTCGATGGCATTAAAACCTTTGATGATGCGCAGGCCTGAAATGGTTTCTTCGATGATGGATAAAATAACACCAAGTTTTACCTGGCTTTTCGCCGATGTCCGGCGAAGGCTTTTCCCAACCTGGGCAATTAAAATCCCTGTAACCGGAAGTAAAACTGCCACAAAAACAGTCAGTGTCGGGCTGATGATGACAAGTGAAATAAGGAAAACAACAATCGTCAAAGGTTCACGAAACATCATTTCGAGCGACTGCATGATCGACCATTCGATGTTCATCACATCGTTGGTAATCCGCGACATAATGTCGCCTTTTCGTTTTTCGTTAAAATACGAAAGCGGTAAAATTAAAATACGGTGGTAAATATCGTTACGGATGTCTCTGATTACGCCGTTGCGCAAAGGTGCCAGGAAAAACATGGCCAGATAACGGGAGAGGTTTTTTAAGAAAAACAAAATTACCACCATGAGTGAAATAAACATCAGCGCGTTGATTTCGCCCTGCTGGATGATGATTTTGCTGATGATGTAGTTGAAATTCTGAACTACAGAATCGGTGGTAAATTCGAATGGCGGCGCCTGATGAACGAGGTTGGTTTTATCAAAAAGCAGCCTCAGAAAAGGCACAATCATCGAAAGCGAAAACAAATTAAAAAACACCGACAAAACATTGAAGAGCACGTTGAGCGCAACAAAGCCGGGGTAGTTTTTTACATATTTCAAGATCCTGAACAAATCCTTCATTTCAACTATTTATTTGAGCATGCAATGTTACGAATAATTAAGGAATGGAGCGGGAAGAAGTAGGCAGATGGCAGGCGTAAGGCGAAAGGCGAAAGGTGTAAGTCAGGAGTTGGCAGTCGCCAGTCGGCAGTCGAAAGGCGTGAGTCAGGAGTCGGTAGTAAAAAAACAAGAAGGCAGCAGGTGGTTTTATGGGATATGCTGCTTTAAAACAATTTTCCCTGTTCCGGAAGTTTGACTTTTCCAAGATGCCGGTAGGCAAATTCGGTGGCTTCGCGGCCACGCGGGGTGCGCATTAAATAACCTTCCATGATGAGGAAAGGTTCGTAAACCTCCTCGATGGTTCCGGGATCTTCGCCAACAGCCGTTGCAATGGTGTTTAAACCTACTGGCCCGCCACTGAATTTATCGATAATTACCGATAAAATCCGGTTGTCCATCTCATCTAAACCGTGCTTGTCGACGTTTAAAGCGGCAAGGGCATACTGGGCAATTTCTAATTTTATCGTTCCATCGCTTTTTATCTGGGCAAAATCGCGGACACGCCTCAGCAAAAGGTTGGCAATACGTGGCGTTCCGCGGCTGCGGCGGGCAATTTCTTCGGCAGCCTGACCAGTGATTTCCATTTTTAATATTCCTGACGAGCGGATAATTATTTTTTTCAGGATTTCGGCGTCGTAATATGATAGCCTCGAATTTATTCCAAACCTCGACCGGAGCGGGGCTGTCAACAGGCCCGAACGGGTTGTTGCGCCAATCAAAGTAAACGGATTTAGCGTAATCTGCACACTGCGTGCATTGGGACCACTTTCGATGAGGATGTCAATTTTGTAATCTTCCATGGCCGAATACAGGTATTCTTCCACAACCGGACTCAGGCGGTGAATTTCATCAATAAAAAGTACATCATTGGGTTCGAGATTCGTGAGAAGACCTGCCAGGTCGCCGGGTTTATCCATCACCGGGCCGGAGGTTACCTTAATTCCAACACCAAGCTCGTTGGCGATAATGTACGAAAGCGTGGTTTTGCCCAGGCCCGGAGGACCGTGCAACAATGTATGGTCGAGTGCCTCATGGCGTTTTTTTGCGGCTTCAACAAAAATCTTCAGATTTTCGACCACCTGACCCTGCCCAGCAAAGTTATCGAAGAAAGTAGGCCTTAATTCCTGTTCTATTATTTTATCACCAGCGCTAAGATTTTTACCTGCTGGATCGAGGTTGTCATTCATCGGCATCGAATTTTCAACAAAATTAGTATTTTACAAATTGGATAATCGTTACCGGTGAATTTCTTATTTCCATAAATAGCAGCTCTATGTTATTGATTCAATTTATCTTAAATAAAAGCACCAATAAAATGTAACAATAAAAAAAATTGTAATTTAGCCAACTAAAGTAAAGCAGTTGTTTTAATGATGATGAAGGTTTAGAATATTGTGAAAATCAAGTAATTCTCAAAGAAAATGAAAAGAATAGTTGTTGCAGTAGATTTTTCGAGTGGTTCGATACATGCGTTGGAATATGCCATTAATATTGCCAATAAAGTGCATGCTGAAATTATGATGATCTGGGTGGACAAGGAGCCTGCTCCCGAATCGATTTATTCGGCGGACACCCATAATTACCGCGATGAGGTCATTAAAAGGTTTAACGAACTGGTTGCAAAATACCAGCCTTTGTGCACCGGCGGCAAATTAGAGTTTAAGCTGAGAAAAGGAAAGATTTATTATGAAATCGTGACCACTGCAAAAACAAAAAAGGCCGAATTGATTGTGACCGGATCGCACGGCGTTTCTGGATTTGAAGAATACTGGATCGGCAGCAATGCCAACCGGATTGTTGCCAGTGCCAGTTGCCCCGTGATTACGGTACGAAACGGTTTTGAAATAAAACAGAACCTCGATCATATCGTGATGCCGATCGACAACTCCAACCATACGCTGCTTAAAGTTCCTTTTACAGCCCAGGTTGCTAAAATATTTGGCGCAAAAGTTCATATTCTTGCCATCTATTCTACAAATCTGAAAACCATGCATCAGCGTGTAGAAAATTATGCGGAAAAGGCTAAGAAGTTTTTCGAAAAGGAACAAATCGATTATGTAACCGAAACCATCGAAACCCAAAATTCGACCAAATCCACCATCGACTACGCACAATCGTTAAATGCCGATTTAATTTCGATTGTCACCGAGCAGGACGAACGTAACGAAACCGGCTTAATCGCGCCCTGCGCCCAGCAAATGGTTAATCATTCGCCAATCCCTGTTTTAAGCGTGCATGTAGCCGACAAAATCCAGACACTTAAGCTTTTTGACCAGATCTAAAGTCGAATGTCTCGCCACAGAAACCGTAATATTAATTTAAAGTCCGGAACGTTATTTTTTAAATGTAGAAATACTTTTAAGGGCAATGAAACAAAGGTTTTACTTTGATACCTCTGTTTTTGGAGGAGTTTTCGACAAGGGATTCACCGAAGTGACCCTGCAACTTTTCGAAAGAGTTAAATTAGGGCGTATTATTTGTTTGTATTCTGATTTAACTGAAAGCGAATTAACTGAAGCGCCTGAATTCATTAAAAATATCCAATTTTAGAAATTCGTTCACCAAAAGAACTTTTAGAATATGAAGCATTGTCGTTTAGTTGAGGATTTGAACGCTGATAACGCTGATGCAAGCAACGCTGATTTTCGCGGATTTCTTGTATCAGAAACAGTTTTAATCCGCGTTTGAAAATCCGTTTGATCCGCGTTCCATTTTATATATGTTAACAATACCACATTGGAATATGAAGACTAAAACCAGAGAAATCGAAAAAGATTTTGACACAGTTAAAACTTTTCGGGCCATCAAAGAGAAAATTTCTTTGGAAATGGCAACGATGAACTTTGAACAGATTAAAGAATATTTGAAAACCAAAAGTCGGAAATTTCAAACACAATAATCACCTCACGCTTCAAAGGTATTGTAAATCGGGAGTTAGTGTGTTGGGGTAAAAATTTGCATTTCGTTGAAATATTGAAGATTAATCACCTTTTTGTACTTCTCGGTTCACTCTTTGCCATGCTACAAATTAAATGCAGTCATAAATGAAAATAAAAAAATCAGGACTATTAATGATACTGTTACTTTCCGCATTTTATGGATTGGCGCAGCAGAACAGCTATCAAAAACAAGATTCCAAACCACCGAAACAAGAAGGAAAAGTTGAAGTTTACCAGGATAGCCGCGTTGATTCCATTGTAAAAATGCACGTCCGTTACAACTCAACCCAAAGTACTTTTGAAGGCTACCGGATACAGATTTTTTTCGATGCCGGCAATAATTCCCTTAGCGGCGCCCAGGCAGCACAAGCCAATTATCAGATGCTCTATCCCGGTGACACTGCCTACATTTCGTTTGTTGAACCCTATTACAAGGTTAGAATAGGTGATTTCAGAACCCGGCTGGAAGCAGAAAGCTATCTGCACCAGATCATCCGGGATTTCCCGAATGCTTTCATTATCAAAGACAAGATTTTGTTCCCGAAGATGGATGAGGATTGAGGAATGGAAGAATGGAAAATTGGAATGTTGGAATGTTGGAGTATTGGAAGAATGTGACAATTCGATAATGTGACAATTCGACAATGGAAGATTGGAAAGTTGGAAGAATGTGACAATTAATAGCGGAAAGTTGGAAAAATGGATAATTCAAATTAAAATTGCTGACTTCTGACTTCCGGCTTCTGACTGCCAACTGCAGACTGGCAACTGCAGACTGCCCACCAACGCCTTACGCCTTCTGCCTTACGCCTTATTCTTAAAAGTTAAAAACTAAAATCAACAGCCTTCCATCCTTCAGCGGTGAACATCATTAATTTTTCAAAACCTGATTCTTTTAATTGCTTCCTGGCAAAATCATAATACCCGTTAAGTTCTTCAGGCCGGTGGGCATCCGAATTTAAGGTGACCGGAATGCCCATTTTATGAATCATCGCAAGTACTTTTTTCCCGGGAAACAGTTCCTCCGAACGACCTTTGTATAGCCCTCTGGTATTTACTTCGACAATAGTTCCGGCTTTTGCAATCACATCAAGGGTTTCCTGCAACTGATGCTCGTACCAGGCTTCATCTTCATTGAAAAAACGATTGTTGTTGTGCATTTTTATCTTGTCGAGATGGGCAACGATATCCGGTTTTTGGGTGGTGATCATTTCACGGATCTGACCAAAATAACTTTCAACGGCAAACTTGATGTCGTTTTTAAAAATATTGAATAATCCTTCATCATAGGTTTCCCGTCTGGGCCCGTCGATAAACCAAAGCGCATCCTCATTTGGATTTTTCACCAGGTGAACGCCACCAATCACATAATCGAGACCGGCTTTGTTTCTAAAAGTGCTGTATTTTTTGGTAACTCCGGGGATGTAATCGATTTCGAGGGAAAGAAAAACATTGAGCTTCCCTTCGTACAGTTTTTGAAGCCTGCGGATTTCGGTGGCGTACTCGATTAAATACTTATCATTTAAGATGGCAAACCTGTTCTCGAAAGGCACCGGGGCATGGCTCGAAAAGCCAAGCGTGTGGAATCCCATTTTGATGGCTTCTTTGATGTAAGCTTCGGGTTCGGTGGCTCCATCGCAAAAGTTGGTGTGGGTGTGAAGATTGAAAATCGGGTGTTCAGGCATGATCATAAAGTATGCGTTAAATTAGTTTGATGCGTTTTTAGCTTAATAATTCGTCGGTTTCGATGGCAGAAACAATTTTATAAACCTTGTCCATCCTGCGCACAATGTCTTTTACAGGAATGGAGCAGTTCGATCCTTTTTCGGCTTTCGACACCGGTTCGAGTTCCAGCCTGATTTCGGAAACGGTAGCTTCGTAAACCCCGGTGGTTGGCCCGTGAATCTGGATATCATCACCAATATTTAAATCCTGGGCTTCGAGTTTTATTTCGGCAACGCCAAGTTTCGTAAAATAATTGGTGACCACGCCGGCGTAAACCTTCTTTTTGCTGGCAAGCGAGCCATAATTCTCGGTCCATTCGCCAAGTTTTTTTCCCAGATAATAGCCATCCCAAAATCCCCGGTTGTAAACGCCTTTCAGTCGTTCTTCCCAGATGGCGATATTTTCGGGGGTATAATTTCCTTCGCAAACGGCGCTGGCAGCTTCGCGGTAACACTCACTCACCACTTTTACATAATCTGCTGACCTGCCACGGCCTTCGATTTTTAAAACTTTTACCCCGGCGATTAGAATTTTATCCAAAAAACCAATCGTTTTCAGGTCTTTTGGCGACATAATGTATTCGTTGTCAATTTCGAGTTCGTGCTCGCCCTCGAGGTCGGTAACTTTGTAGCCACGGCGGCACAATTGCAGGCAGGCGCCGCGGTTTGCCGAATGGTTCATATTATCCAGGCTCAGATAACATTTGCCCGAAACAGCCATGCAAAGCGCGCCATGAGCAAAAATCTCGATCTGGATCAACTTCCCGGAAGGTCCTTTGATTTGCCGTTCCTCGATCTGACGGGTGATGTCGGCAACCTGCGCCAGGCTTAGTTCACGAGCGGTGACCATCACATCGGCAAAGAGCGACCAGAACTGCACCGCCTCAATGTTGGTAATGTTGGTCTGTGTTGACATGTGCACCTCAACATTTTGGGAGCGGGCGTACTGGATCACCGAAATATCGGAGGCGATAATAGCCGTAATTTCGTTTTGCTTTGCGGCATTGATGATTTCTTTGACTTCATTAATTTCCTTGTCGAAAATAACGGTGTTGAGCGTGATGTAGGAGCGGATGTTGTTTTGGTGGCAAATTTTGGAGATTTCGGCCAGGTCATCGAGCGTAAAATTTTTGGATGAGCGGGAGCGCATGTTTAACTTGCCGATTCCGAAATAAACAGCATTAGCCCCACCCTGGATAGCCGCCATCAGCGATTCGTACGAACCAACCGGAGCCATTATTTCGATATCTTTTGCTGTCATTTTAAACCCATAAATTTATGGGTAAAAATACACCATATTCTTTAACAGCATCTTAAAAATCAGAAAATGGCTGAACATCAAGACAGGACTTCGTGTTACGAAGGTTTCGCCTTTTGCAAAAGGTGAAGCCTTGCATCAGCAAACCAAAGGTGAAACCCTTCCAAAAGCAAATCCATTTAAAAACTAAACTTTACCGACAGTAAAACCTGGGATGGGCGCAACCTAATGAGGAGCACTCGTGACGCATTCTAAATTCTACCTTCTAAAATCTAAATTGAACATTTTGCCTTTGTCTATTCATAATTTTGGTTGAATTTTTCCATTCCTTTTATTCATGTTTTAATGCCGTTTCGATTAAATCGTAAGTATTGCCGACAAAAACATATTTTTCGATATTAAAATCGCCGGAATAAACCACCTCACCATTTTTGTTGATGATTACAATTGCAGGCACAGCATTGATTTTAAGCAGTTCCCTGATTTGATTGGCTGAATGGTTATCGGTGTAAAGTGTTTTAAAAGAATAAGAAAATGAACCTGGTACATTTTTAACTGCACTCAATTGTTCTCTGGGTTGAATTAAATTGACGGCATAAAATTCAATTTCTGTTTTTGATGCGTATTTCTGTTTTAGCCTGTTGAAGTCAGGAAATTTTTTATAACAGATGCCGCAACTGGTGCTCCAGAAATCCAACACTAAAATTTTCCCGGATTGATTGTTCAGATCAAAAGTTTCTCCGTTTTCACTGATAAGTTGAATAGGGGGAGCATCAAAACGATCAGCATTGTTTTTGCCAAACGAATAAGCAAGCCAGTTTGGCATTCCGAAATAACCCATTAAAAGGATAATTGCAATGCTCGCTGAGATGTAAGTCAGTATTAATGACTTTGACATCCCATCCGCAAACAATTTATTAAATAGCAGTCCGGTAAAAATGCTGATCATGGGCAGAAATGCGATGGGATAAATATGTGAAAAACCATGAACGACAGCATAAACAGCATAAATTGACAAAAAAGGCAAAACCACGATTGCGCCATAAATTAATCTCGAAATTCTAAAATCCTTACGGTAAAGTAACCCAACAAGTAAATAGGTTATTCCACAAATTACAAATTGATTCAACCAGTTAAGAGCACCCGAAAGCAATGAAATTCCAAGACTTACTGCAACAATTAATAAGATTAAAAGCCAGTTTTTCGGTCTGATTTTTTTAATGCTTAGATGTGGGGTTGCGGTTTTTATCATTAAATCAGTAATTTTTAATACATCACCATAAAAAGCTCCATTATTTAGCCTTAAAAGATCATTATCGAATTTAGTGTAAACGTAATACAAATTTCGTATTGCCAGATTTTCTTATTGGGAAAGTAAACCTGACAGCGTCCGAAGGGCCTATCCGTTTAAAAGGTGAAAAATGTAAAATGTTCGACATCGAATTTTCAATGCCCAATTAGGAGCGCTCGTGAGGCAATTCTCATTTTTCATTATTCACGGTTGTTTCTGGCTCACTTACTACTCCTATTAAATCAATTCTTGCCCATCACCCTCATTTTGTTACTTTTGCAGCCGAAATTAAGATAATGATGAAACTGCTCACATCCGAAAACTGGAAAGACTACGAATTAATCGATTGCGGCGACTCTGAAAAATTAGAGCGCTTTGGCGAATATATGCTCATCAGGCCCGAGCCGCAAGCCATCTGGAACCGAAAACTTTCCACTGATGAATGGGAAAAAATGGCCCATGCACGGTTTGTCCGTGATATAAAAGGCTCCAACCGTTTTGGGGAAAACGAAAATGGCGGCTGGACATTCCTGAAAAAAATGCCTCAAACCTGGCAGATTGCTTATCAGAACGTCGATTTCCATCTCAAAATTAAACTGTCGCTGACTTCGTTCGGGCACATCGGCGTTTTTCCGGAGCAGGCTCAAAACTGGGATTTTATCTATAACTCGACCAAAGAAATCATTGAACTTAAACCCAGGATTTTAAACCTTTTTGCCTATACCGGCGTTGCCTCTCTGGCTGCACGTGCTGCCGGCGGGGACGTTACCCATCTTGACTCGGTAAAACAGGTGGTGCGCTGGGGCAGCGAAAACATGCAGCTCAGTAACCTTGCCGACATTCACTGGGTTGTTGAAGATGCGCTGAAATTTGTGACGCGCGAGGTAAAACGTGGAAAAACCTATCACGGAATCATCATGGATCCTCCGGCATACGGACGTGGACCGGCCGGCGAAAGATGGCGGATTGCCGACAGCCTCAACGAAATCGTCAATCTCTCATCAAAACTCCTCGAGCCAAAGCACAGTTTTTTTGTGCTCAGCCTCTATTCGATGGGATTTTCGGCGCTCATCGGCCGCAATATCACCGAAAGCTGTTATCCCGGCGTTGAAAAAGATTTCGGCGAATTGTTTATTCAATCAAAAGGAAATGTAAGCCTGCCTTTAGGAACTTATCTCAGATTTAAAAAAGCATGAAATTTACAGTAAAAACCGGTGAAACATTGTTCGAGGCGCTTCAGGCAATGTACCCGCAATCGTCCAAACAAAGTTTGCGAAAAATGATACAGCACAGCGAGATAAGCTGTAATGGTGAACCTTTGAAGCTGCCAAAAGACCCCGTTAAGCCAGGCGACGAAATTGTGATGGAAGTCCGTCCCGAAAAGGAAATCTGGCAGGTATAT